>CAYYCT010000058.1:0-1609 GCA_964470485.1 uncultured Candidatus Saccharibacteria bacterium | reverse complement strand
TGATGCAACCGCCACCACCTCAGCAACACTAGCAACAGGAAGTGGGGCAACGCCAACATCAACGTATTCTCTTCGCTACGTTACTAACATTGGGGCTGTAACTGAAGCCGGTACTTATGCGGCTAACCTTGTGTATGTTGCAACAGCTAATTTCTAAAAGAAATATTCTTTTTAAAAATTAATAAAATTTTTCTTTTTTATCCACTACAGAAACACATTAGACGCGTGGTACACTCAAGTTAGCTTCTAGCGACACAGTATCTTTGTTGTGTCTTCATAAACTTTCTGTTATCATGCTTCCGAAAAAATTCTTAATTTCCAGTATCAGCGTAATTAATCTCCTTATTGTTGGTATTATTTTTATTTCATCTTTTTCCCGCATACAAACAGTTTTTGCTGCAGCTCTTACAAATTTATCCGACACACAGTCATCTCTTAAAGTAAGTACCCTTTCAGATCATACGATTCAATTTGTCACACCAACTGGTATTGCAGCAGGTCAGGGGATAAGTGTTACGTTTCCATCAGGATATGCAACAGGAACATTTAGTATCAATAATTTTGACTTTGCAACAAGTACTTCAGCGTCGTGTTCGGGTTTTGTTGACGCACTTCTCACCTCTGGTGCCGCCTCTGGTTTGTCGTGGGGTGTGGTGGTGGCGACATCAACGTTATACCTTACTTCTGGTACTGCTGTAGTCCCAGCTAATCGTTGTGTGCAAATTAGAATTGGATCCAACGCTATCTCTCAAGCATCAGGGACAACGGTAATGACGAACCCGTCTGTAGCAACTACCACAGCGATTATTACTATTGCAGGATCGTTTGGTGATAATGGTTCAATTACTCAAAATATTGTTACCGATGATACTGTTTCTGTAAGCGCAACAGTACAGCAATCTCTCACCTTTACGATCTCTACTACAACAATTTATTTTGGAAATCTTGGATCTGGTGCCGCTAAATTTGCCTCCTCGACTAACACCTCAGGGGATGCCGCCGAAACAATTGCTCACTCACTAGCCGTATCTACCAACGCTCCTTCAGGGTACACTATATCTGTACGTGGCCAAACACTTACATCACAACAAAATTCTGCTAATACCATTACAGCAATTGGTTCAACCGCGGCGTCATCTACACCAAACTCAGAGCAGTTCGGTATACGGGCAACTTCTACCGGAGGGACGGGGGCGTCAATTGATACAACCTATTCCGCTCTTACTTCATATGGATATGATGCGACAGCGACAACATCTGCCCCATTTGCTACTGGCTCTGGTGCAACAAATACCACGACATTCGGTCTTCGTTATGTAGCAAATATTGCTGGACTTACAGAAGCTGGGACGTATGTAGCTAGCGTCGTTTATGTTGCAACAGCAAATTATTAACAGCAAAATCCTTAAAATTATTGGTTTATCCACATGTTTTAGCGTAAATTGGTGGTACCATTAAGGGTATAAGATGTAGAAGTCTTACATAGATTATCACTAAAATAATAAGCCATGTTCAAAAAGTCATTTTTCCCTTTTTTTGTAAGTTCTTTCGTAATCCTCTCTCTCCTCCTCTCCTCCTTCTCTCAAATTCAATCAGTCTTCGCTGCGGC
>CAYYCT010000057.1:0-1874 GCA_964470485.1 uncultured Candidatus Saccharibacteria bacterium | reverse complement strand
GGTGTTATTCCACAAGAATTCGTTCCTGCTGTAGAAAAGGGTCTTCGTGAATCAATGGATCGAGGAACACTTGCTGGTTTTAAAATGGTTGATGTTTCTTGTGAAGTATACGATGGGTCATTCCACGAAGTTGACTCTTCAGAAATCGCCTTTAAATTGGCTGCCGGAATGGCTCTTGCAGATGCAGTAACAAAAGCGAAACCTGTTATTCTTGAGCCAATCATGAAAGTGGAAATCGTCACCCCAGATAAGTTTTATGGAGATATTACAGGAAACCTTTCCTCTAAACGTGGGCAGATTGAAGGGATGGGTGAGAGAGGTCAAGATAAGGTTGTTAATGCTCTTGTTCCGCTTTCTGAAATGTTTGGGTACGTGAACGCGCTTCGCTCTATGACTGAAGGGCGTGCAACATTTACCATGGAATTTGGTAAATATGATGTCGTACCAGCAAATATCGCAAAAGATATTGCAGAGAACAAGAGATAGACAGAATAACTAGGCTCTATAATATAGAAAAACAGCATCATGAGGTGCTGTTTTTCTTTTTTATTATTAGAAAATTAAAATCTCCTACCCTTGGCACATTGAACAGTTCTTTTTATGTGAGACAAGCTCGAAAACAGCAGAAGCCCCGACTAAAAGGTATACAACTTTTTCTACCATAGGCCAACTGCCAATAAGCATGCTTACAATATTAAAACCAAGCGCACTAAGCCCCCAGTTGAGCCCTCCTACAACAAGGAGAATAAATGTAATTATGTGTAGTTTTTTCATAGAGTGGTGTAGTATATGTTATTTTTTAAATAGTAAAGATAACCTATCTTCTAAAACATCTAAACTGACCCAGATATAAGTATATCCTTTTTAAAATACAGCCAGACATTTTTACCTTCATAGCTGTGTATATCTTTTATAAAGAGTTTAGTATCTTGCCATGATACACTTCACTGTAAGCCTCGGAATAGGTTGTTTGGGTTATATTTATTAGGTCTCTTTTAAATCATTAATATGCTGAAAAAACTAATTACTGCCACCTCTCTCTTTTTTATTTTTGTACTTTCCCCTACACTTCTTTTTGCACAAACAACAGCAGCGGATCCATGTGCATTCACCAGTACTAAAATCTTAAAAAGAGGGAATACTCACCAAGATGTTCTCATTATGCAGAGAATACTCAATCAGAGTAGCGATACCAGAGTAGCTCAGTCAGGAACTGGTTCTCCAGGATATGAAACCACCTACTTTGGAACCAAAACACGATCCGCACTCATTATCTTTCAAGAGAAATACAGAGAAGATATTCTTGTCCCAGCAGGACTTACGAAAGCAAACGGTATCCTGGGCTCTCTTTCTCGAGCAAAGCTAAGTAGTGTTTGCCTTAAACCTGTCCCTGCCCCTATTCCTCCTCCAACACCTACCCCAGAACCAACACCTGAGCCACTACAAGTGCCACCAAGCGCATCCCCAATCTCTGGCTCCTGTGGATCATCACACGGAGGATCCTTCACCTCAGCTCCTACTACTAATCTCTGTACTACAGGAACAGCATCTTCTGTAACCACCAACTCCTCTACCTATACCTGGAGTTGTACTGGATCAGGGGGAGGATCGACAGCATCATGTAGTGCTACAAGAACAGTCACCCCTTCTCCTTCCGGCTCCATCACCCTTACCACCACATCATGTACTATCGCTACCGGAGCATCCACCTGTACTATCCCAGTATCCTGGTCTATCACTAATCCAGTCTCTCCATCAATACGACAAGGATCTACTCAATTCTCTACAGCTCCTACAGGATCCTCTGTTCCACGTGTACTTGCGTATGGATCTAATACTTTCACCCTCCTCGATGGCTCTCTCACCCTTGATAC
>CAYYCT010000056.1:0-1917 GCA_964470485.1 uncultured Candidatus Saccharibacteria bacterium | reverse complement strand
GTAAACAAATGTTTTAGGGATATTGGACTAATTAATTATGTAAATAAAAGAAACTAATAAAATTGCTACTACCTAGCCAAGCGAGATCAAGAGTAGTTGCTAAGTGAGTTTTGCAATAATATCACATAGTAAAGAAGTTTGCAAATGCTTGCCTGGCATGAGAGATATCTTATTTATTAAAACGAGAAAGCCTCGCGTGAGCGAGGCTTGGGCACATCGACAAAAGTGGCGTAACACGAAAACTTATAGTAAAGAGTGTAGATTATCCACAGATACGTTTTTAGACATTCAATTTATAAATACCGATCTCAGTAATTCTTAATAAGAAACCGTAAAAGGAAATGTTTTTATTGGAGACTCCATGTCTATATTCGTGACATCATCATGTACTAAAAACTTTCCTCCATAGGTCATAAATCCGTAGCTACCAAGCTCAACCTCATCAACATCAATATAGAGATCATAGATTTTTGAGTGATTAGCATATAAGATGACGTTAGAAAAATTAAAAGCCCCACCAGATCCCCCGCTATAGGTGGTTCCATCAAGTGTGTCCTTAAGCACAAAATTTGATAGTTTTGAGGGAAGAACTGTGGAAGTTGATGAAGATGTGAGCGTGAGTGATCGCAAAGAAAGCAGATACGTACTACTAAGGACAAATGTTGCCACTTTTACATTTTTTGATTTTGGAATAATTGTAGTAGAATCATGGGTCGCTGTTGTTGAAATAGTAATACCTTGTATCGTAATTGGGTAAGCGTTACTTCCTCCCCCTTCATTGGTAACAATAACGGCATATGAGCCTAGAGGTATTTTTTGGGAACAATCACTTCCACAAAAGAGAATTTTGTTAAAAACATCACCTTCTATTGATATTTTTGTATTAGTTGCTGAAGAGACGGTTGCTGAAAAATCTCCAAGAGGGTATTCCTTGAGTGTGTAGAGTGAAATAAGTTTTACACTATTTTTTGTAGTAAAATTTTTTCCTGTGATAATAAGGCTTGTTTTTGGAGTAGCTCCAGAGACGAGCGTATTATAGGTAAGTGTTGCTATTGAAGGTTTTCCATAGATGATGACCTCTTTATCAAGACTAACAATATCCTTACAAAAATTATTGAAATTGCAAGTAACCTTGATAATAGCTTGTTCTTCTGCATTTTTTGCTGCAATCGTGATGTCATTATATTGTGAACGTGTAACAGTATAACCGGTCATGATTGAAGATGTCGCAAGATTTGGATCTCGTGGAATAAAAGAAAGATATCCTGGTGATAAGTATGAAATATCAATAAATCCTTCACATGGGGAGTTTTTTGTTATGAGAGTATTTGATTCTGTCCCGGAGGCAACTGATGATTCAAGTATTGGTGGTTTGACACAAAGTTCCATAGGAGTATCGGTTGTTGTTGCAACAACAACACCGCGTGAATCGACATAGTATCGATAAAGCATTTGCAGAAGAAGTGTTGCATCTTCTTTTCTCTTACTATTACGTATCGTTTGTGGTGACTTTGGAACTTCAATAGGCGGCGGTGTGATAGGTTGCAATACAGGTGTTGTCGTTGCAACAACATTTTTTATAGGGGGGTTTTCGCTAAATTTTTCGGTAGATATAGTAGTGGTTTGGCATGTATCTTTTTTGATAGCAGCTCGAGTTGCTGGGCCGACAACGCCCACTTGTGCAAGTCCAATACTTTTTTGATACTTCTTAACAGCATTAAATGTTCCAACACCAAAATAGCCATTTGGTGTAGCTTTTAAAAATCCTTTTTCAAAAAGATATTTTTGAAGTGAAAGTACAGACGACGTCTCTTGATAACGAACAAGAGTAGATGTGAGATTGGTGCATGACGCTGCATGTACATAAGAAAAACTAAAACATCCCAAAAGAACAATAATGATCTTTTTCATGCTAAA
>CAYYCT010000055.1:0-1979 GCA_964470485.1 uncultured Candidatus Saccharibacteria bacterium | reverse complement strand
GTTCCAGAATTCACTTATAAAAACGCTCGCACCACAGACAAAAAAAGATCTTGAAGTGCTTCGCACGCATGCTAAGTCGCTTGGTATTAAGAAGCTTGAACATTATGACATTGGTTATGTTGGCACAAGTCTTAAGAAGAAAAACTTTGACCTCGACCCAGAGACGACTCGAGCGTTCTTCCCACTTGAGCATGTGAGGAAGGAATTGTTTGCATTGTGTGAAGATTTATTTTCTATTGTCATCGCGGAGTACCCTACACCACTGTGGCATAAGGATGTGAAGATGTATCAGATCAACGACGCTAGTAAGGAAAATAAGAATGCACTTATTGGATATTTCGCCATGGACTTGTTCCCACGCGAAGGGAAGTTTAGTCATGCGGCGATGTTCGATGTACTTGTCCCACATGAGTATGGGTATAAGACGGAGGAGTACACCTCGCCATTTTCAAGTATGGTATGCAACTTTCCTGTGCCATCTGGAAAAGGGAAAAACTCATCTCCTTCTCTTCTTTCTATTGGAGAAGTTGAAACGCTTTTTCATGAGTTTGGTCACTTACTTCACATGACACTTTCTCGTGCTCGTATTGAATCACAGGCTGGAGCAAATGTTGCATGGGACTTTGTTGAAACGCCATCACAGATTATGGAGAACTGGGTTTGGGATAAAGCTGTGCTCAAAAAATTATCCATGCATTGGCAGACTGGTAAACCGATGGATGATGCAATGATTGAGAGAATTATCAAAGGTAAGACTTTCCAAAATGCTTACTTTTATACACGACAGTTGGTACAAGGCAAACTAGATCTTGATTTGCATACTGGGAAAGTGCAAGATGCGCGCGGCGCATACAGGAAGATGAACAAACTCTACTTCAACATCGATCTCCCAGAAAAAGAGACACTCTTCCCGGCCGGTTTCGGACATCTCGTTGGGTATGATGCAGGCTACTACTCATACCTCTGGGCACTTGTCTATGCATGTGATGCGTTTGAGAGTTTCAAGACCAAAGGTAATAAGAATGTGATGACTAATAAAGAGGTTGGCATGAAGTGGAGGAAAGAGGTGCTTGAGCGTGGAAGTAGTGACGATGAAATGAGGTTGATAAAAAACTTCCTCGGCCGTGCGCCAAGTAACAAGGCATTCCTGAAGGAAGTAATTGGAAAGTAGAAAGATAAAGCAAAAGAATACTTAGTGTCAGCAGGTATATTTTGATGGAGAATATCTGTATAAAAAATACGGATATACACTTCTGTTTCTTAATGAAGGCGCTATACTTAACATATTATGACAAGATATAAATGGTTCCTTCTTATTGTATTTGCACTCTTTTGGTGTTGGGCGGCATATAATCCAGTCTTTCCAGATGATTGGTTGTTAGAAAATTATTTGGTTTTTATGTGGGTGCCAATTATTCTTCTCCTTGGACGGTACTTTAAGTTGTCCGATCTCTCCTATACCCTTATTACTATTTTTATGTGTTTGCATGTTGTTGGGTCACACTACACCTACGCTGAAGTTCCTTTTGGCGAGACGCTTAAAGACTGGTTTAATTCCGACAGAAATATGTATGATAGATTAGTTCACTTCTCTTTTGGTCTTCTGCTTGCATATCCAATTCGTGAAGTGTTTATGAGACTGGCTAAAGTAAAAGGGTTTTGGAGTTACTATTTTCCGCTTGACCTAGTGCTTGCATTCTCCTGTACCTATGAGCTTATTGAATGGTGGTCAGCCAGAAATGTAGACCCAGCAGCTGGGCTTGCCTTCCTAGGGAGCCAAGGAGATGTATGGGACGCACAGAAGGATATGGGGCTTGCGGGACTTGGATCTCTTATTGCGATGCTTCTTGTCCTCTTCGTACACATTGCACTTGATAAGAAATGGTGGAAAGAGATGAAGGAAAGCTTTAAAATAGAAAAAGGGGACAAACCACTCGGGGAAGTGAAGCTAAAAGAAATGTTGAAGAAGAAAAAGAAGT
>CAYYCT010000054.1:0-2244 GCA_964470485.1 uncultured Candidatus Saccharibacteria bacterium | reverse complement strand
ACCTAATAAAAGGTCGACGGTTTAGTAAACCGTTGATTTAAGCCACTCATCCAATCCTCCAAGTCTTGTGTATCATAGCAAAATATCTTCTCTCAGTCACGTTATTACAGACTCTTTAAAGATGGTGCCGTACTCCTCTGATTTATCCACTTATCGCTTATATGCTCCTATCGTAAAATACATTACACTATACTTTATTAGAAGCGTAATAATCCAACAAACTATATGGAACCCAACCACCACGAGCACAATCATGGCACGATATCAAAACTAAAATCTAAAGCAGGAAAGCTCGAAGAATGGCTTATCCCTATCTTTGCAAAAGCCCCTCACCTCCCACAGAACGGAAGAAAAGGTATTACTATTGTAGCTTCATGGCTTGCACTCATCTTTGGTATCCTTGGTATTATAGGTCTTCTTGGGTCTGGTCAATTTGCAATACTTCTCCATCCACTCGTTGCATTAGGAAAAGGATTAAATGGTCTCATTATTTTCTTTGTAGTACTTCTCAACTTCATTACTCTCATCTTGGCAATTCTTGCTTTCAGTCCTCTTTCTGAAATGAGAAAAGTTGGATGGGACTACATATTCTACGCCTTTATAACAAGCTCCATAGCAACAGTACTTAATTATATGATTACTTCGAGCGGGTTAGGTGATGTTATTGTAACCATCGCTGGATTGTATCTTCTTTTTGAAATACGAGAACGCTATAACTAGATTGCCATTCTAAAATGTGTTCGCTAAAAAATGACGAGATCCTTCTCGTTATTTTTTATCTATACCTTACTTTTAGTTTTTGGTATCTCTTTTTTCTTTCTCAATATACGGGGTGCAAATAGAAATACTTTTTTCAACATGAACCTTAACAACAGACATGGCTCTAGCTGCCTCACCGAGCTCTTTTGCTAATTTTACTCTCCCTCGATTCATATCACCACGTTCTTGCCGAAGAAATTCTTCTATCATTCCGTCAACAATAGGAAGAAGTAGATCATACCTAAGTGCCACAATATCTCTACCAAGCTCCTTTGTTGGAACAATCCCCTGCACCAGAGTTGGATGAATCTTTTTTTCGTCAATCATATATCTATTATTTCTTGTCTCCCCACCGCCACCCCAGTTTCTCTCCTTTATAAAAACATATTGCAAGTAAAACAATAAGAGCGCCAATAGTATAGATAAAAAATGGTCTCAAGGTATCGCTTGCAGAGTGAGATTGTAGATCAAGTCTTCTAAAGATACAGACTTCAAAAATAATGAAAAGTCCAATTACAAGCCACCCCTCCCAACTACTCGGTGCCCACCCCCCCCCGTACGATTTTGCTTTAAACCAAAGTTTGCCTGCCATACCCGTAAGTATACTCTTTATATTCTTCTGTGAAAAATTATGTTTTAGGTTTACGACATCTTGGAAGAAATGGTAAATAGGTGTAGGATACCAGCAGACAATACTTCGATACTGGAGGAATTGGGAAATGTTCGATAAAGAAAATCACCTTCGCGACCAAGCAACAGAAATATGGGAAGATCTCGAGAAAATTACAGAACACCATCGCAAACCAGAAAGCCTTGATGGAAATAACTCCCCTCGAAACATCTCGCATGTTCCACTCTTTAAACATCGTGCATGGCACACTTTGTATGACAATCACGATGCACCTAAAGTCATTCAACTGTTCGCACAAGACTATGAAGTCTATGGCATCGAATGGGTTAAGTCCGAACTGCTCAAGGATTTGCATGAAAAGTGGGCAAACAGTACCCTAAAAAAAGTAAGAAGGACGAAGGCTTGGTATACCCTTTTTGAAGGCAAGTCTTTGGAAGAAATCGTCGCGGAAGTTAATACCGTCTGGCTTGATCCAGACTACGAAATATCCATTGGGGTAATTCGAGTAAAAACAATACAATGGAGAAAGATGAAGAAATGAATGGGAGTCGCAAGACTCCCATTTTGATTTTTATGTTTGCAAATTTTAGTACAAACTACGTATTGATCGGTGTTTTCTATTCAAGCAGAGACGATGAGATTCAGTCATAGAACCACCTCCTCACCGCATTCTTCAGAGATGGTTCTGCAACCCCTATTCGAATCTCTCGCACATGACGCAGGTCATGTGCTTCTCTATCTCACTTATCTCGCTTGTGAACAAAAAAAATACAGGGTTTAACCCCTGTATTTTTTTGTTTATGCGGAGACGATGAGATTCGAACTCATGAGGGTATTACTACCCTGCCTCGTTA
>CAYYCT010000053.1:0-2425 GCA_964470485.1 uncultured Candidatus Saccharibacteria bacterium | reverse complement strand
CTGATGTCCTACCATTAGACGATACCCCAATATATATTTAATTTAGTACGGCACCAATCTTTATTGTCCTTCGTACTCAGGACCGCTCTATTTGTCCGTTCGCAGGCTCACTCGCTGATGTCCTACCATCAGACGATACCCCAATTGGATAGCAGTTAGCTAGTAGCCGTTAGGCTTTAGCTAATACCTAATACCTAATACCTAATACCTAATACCTAACAACTGTCATCAGATACTAGCATATTTCGCAACTTTTTTCTATGAATGGGATTAAGTTTTCTACTGAAGAACAGGGGGATGATTTTAGACCTCTTCTGCTTCACTCATGATACCCGCTTCTACAAAAAGATTCTTGATATAGGTGCGGCGGGGTTCTTTGTAATTGCCAAGTATTTGTAGTGCTTGAGGAAGAAGAGATTGTATACCTCTTGCTAGGCAGTCTTCTTTTGTAAGAAGATGAGAGTTGTTTCCTAACGGTTCTCGTATCATATAATCGAGTGTTGCATAATCACCTTGGTGTAGACCTTCAACAACTTTTGTATAAAACTCATCTTTAACCCAAGGGTACCTGAGTGACGTCTCGCTTGTTACATGGATTGTAAACAGCGCTTGTAAGTCTTCTTTTATTTGTTCGAAGCGCGGCTCCACTACGATGGTTTTTTCTCCTTCAATGGGTTGTACAATTGATTCAACACTTCCTTTATTAGTATCAGGGAGAGGTGGAGACGATTGCATATGGTTATGCAATTATAATCATATTTTTTTGGAAGAAACAATATTGCGCAGTGGGAATATATGTCATCTTATAGGTAAACTGTTTAATTATAGTTTGTTTTAGACAATGTTTTTATTTTTTCACAACAACACAAGAAGATTGCTTGCGCGATGGTAAGTATGGAGGGTATACTCCTATCTATTATCTATAGATTATTTTTTGTAGCTGTATGGAACATCAATCGTCATTAACAAGTACCCCAAGAATAAATCTTTCTTCAAAACTACAAGCTTTTTATAATCTCGCGCTTAAGCATTATCCATCAAAAAAAGAAGTGGAGCGATCTGATGACGAACAAGAGTTCTTCACTTCTGGAGGGGCAAATTATCGACATGCGATAGAACTAACAACAATAATGGCCCTTCGTGCTGCTAATGAAAAGCAAAATACTGCGCAGTAGTTATCACCTTGACGAAAAAGTGTTTTTGTGAGAGAGTGAGTATATAAATAGCCTTATAAATAAAGGCTAAATATATATATCATGGCATTAAGTCAGGAATTACAAAAAGCCCTCGAAAGTACAAAGCTCACGTATGAAGAACTGAGAGCTTTTGAAGTTGGACTCACGCTCCTTGAACCTACAGAACAGAATGAATTCGCCAAGATCGTAAAGGAGAACCCAGAACTCGTATACCCACTTTATATTAATTTTAAGGCAAAGCTTCATGCTGCCTTGAGCGACGAGTCAGAATGGGAAGCAGCTATTGATCGTGAAATTATGGAACTCGAAGAATTTTTGAAGAAAAGAAGGGTTGGTGATGAAATAATGTAGTCTACGGGTAGGGGTTTTAATTTTAGATACAAGGAAAAGAAAGGACGCCTTCGGCGTCCTTTCTTTTCCTTGTATCTATTTTTTGATATTTGATACACTAGGAGAATATACATGAAGCCAATTCTCGACAGTCTTCGACTTATTATCGCCCGCAAAGACAGTAGGTACGTTATTATTTTTTCTACAATCATTTTTCTTTTTCTCTTGCTTCTTGTCCAAAATGGTGGAGCGGCGTCCGAACTCTTTGCACTAAAGTCACTTTCTCTTACAAAACGAAGTATGCTTTTTCTTTCAACGCTTTTCGATATCACGAGTACATTTACTGCTGGCGCGCTTATCCTTGCAGTTCTTGGGTCATTTTTGGGGGGTATTAATCTTGCGCTTGCATATACGTACATCAAGGTGCGAGGAGAGATTATTCTAAAAAGTGGACTCTATAGCGGGATTGGGCTTATTTTTGCTTTTTTCGGTATTGGGTGTGCGGCGTGTGGAACCGCATTCCTTAGTGTTATTCTTGGCTTCTTCGGATTCTCGGCCATGCTTCAGGTGCTTCCATACCAAGGGCAAGAAATTGGCTATATTGGGCTTATTTTTCTTTGTATTGCTACATACACACTTTCAAAAAAAGTGACGTCGCCAGCAGTATGCTAAAGTAATTACAATACCTATTACGTATGTCAGCTATCGCTCCAAATATTTTAAAGAAAAGAAACACGCTTGTTGCCGTTGGTCTTGTTCTTGTTTTCCTTGGATATCTTTTTGAAGGGGAGAAAGCAGGGATCTTTGATGTTGGGATTTCGAAGGTAACACAAAATACTGTCGGTATGTATTATGATGTTACCAAGATAACCGATGGAGATACGCTTCATATTAGTATG
>CAYYCT010000052.1:0-2658 GCA_964470485.1 uncultured Candidatus Saccharibacteria bacterium | reverse complement strand
TTTTTCATGTGGTGTGAAAGGGGAGGTACACTCTGCGGTGGTGTGAAGCAAGAATGAGATTCTTGTGGAGCTTACTTAAGTCAACGTATAGTGTTACCAACCCGAGGCTTTTTCTAAAGCCACCTCTTTCACACCACATGAAAAGTTCTTTTTTCATGTGTTTAGATTCTGTGTTTTGTAATAAAACACAAAAATTCAAGCAGGTATATGATAGGGGTGTAGCTCAGCTGGTAGAGCGTCTCATTTCAGTGAGAAGGCCGTGGGTTCGATTCCTGTCACCCCTACCATATACCATCTTTGAATTTTTTGTTCTCCTGATTTGGCCAAAGGGTCACACCTCTTCCCATTCCGAACAGAGAAGTTAAGCTTTTGCGCAGCGATGATACTGGTTTACTCCGGGAAAGTAGCTTGTCGGGAGAACAAAGAATTCAAATAAAAAACAGCAGATAGCTTTTAGCGAAATACTAAAGAACGACCACGAAGTGGTCGTTCTTTAGTATTAGTGTTGTAAAATGCTAACAGCCAATACCCAGAAGGTAATAGCTGTTTACACTAGCCACTAGTCTCTAATCCCTATATACTAACCTTATGAATTGGGACACTCGAAGAAAACTTTTATACGCTAGTTCTGTATTTGTTATTATCGTAGCGTCTAGTATTTTCTTTCTACGTGGGGTTATTTTTCCAGCACCAACATGTGTTGATAATAAACAAAATGGATATGAGGTTGGTGTAGATTGTGGGGGGCAGTGTGCTCTTCGCTGTTCGCAAGAGGTGAGTCCGCTTACTGTGTTATGGTCAAAAGCTATACGTTCTGGAAAGGGGGTATATGATATTGTTGGTATGGTTAATAATAATAATATCGATAATGCTTCTTACGAGACTGGGTATACGTTTACCATGCATGGAGCACAAGGCCAAATAATCGGCACCATCTCTGGCTCTACAACAGCCCCTCTTGGGGGGAAGTTTCCAATTATTATTCAAAATTTTCCACTACAAGAAGTTCCTGTAAGTGTCCTTCTTACACTTTCTGATACTCAACATTATAAGGTACAAGAAAGCCAAACATCACCAACAGTAAAAATTATTACAAGTCGTTATGAACCAGGAGATATTCCGCGTGTGTATGCAATGATAATGAATACAAAACGCATCAATATAAGCAATCTCCCGGTGCGGGCGCTTCTTTTTGATGAGAATGATAATGTGTATGCTGTTGGGCAAACAATAGTTCCATCTCTTGAGAAAGAAGAAATCAAAGAAATTGTCTTCACCTGGAATCAACCCCTTGCTTTTCCACCAACAAGGACACTTTTGTATCCAATTTTTAATCCTTTTGAGGCAATTGGATACTAGCTATGTCATTAGGTTTTTCTCGTTTTCTAAAAACACTCGATGGTACGTTTATTTTGGCCATGGTAAGCATCATGGTTTTTGGGCTTTTCACCATGAGTTCGTTTCAAGGAGATGACAGTTATTTTTGGAAGCAGGGGGTCTGGATAATTTTTTCACTTAGTATTTTTTTTGTTGCGTCACTTTTTGAATATCGCTTTCTCAAACAAACCAGGGTTGTCATGACCCTTTATGTTCTATTGCTTTTTCTGCTCTCACTTCTTTTTGTTCTTGGTCATGTTTCAAAAGGTGCCGAGAGTTGGTTTCATGTTGGGGGGGTTGCATTTCAGCCTATTGATTTAATGAAAGTTGTTCTTGTTATCGTTCTTGCAAAATATTTTTCAAGACGACATATCGAAATTGCTAATATTCGCCACATTATTGTTTCTTTTGTATACATGCTTATTCCAGCGGCCCTTGTTATTCTTCAGCCTGATTTTGGATCAGCAATGGTTCTTTTTGCAATATGGCTTGGATTAGTTTTTGTTTCTGGAATATCAATCAGACACTTACTTGTTGTGATTGCGATAGGGGGTCTTATTTTTTCTCTTGCATGGAATTTAGTTTTTAAACCATATCAGAAAGCCCGTATTATTAATTTTATTAACCCGCTTACAGATGTTCGTGGAACAGGATACAATGCGTATCAATCAACTATTGCTGTTGGTTCTGGTGGAATTTTTGGGAAGGGGATTGGATATGGGACACAGTCACGACTTAATTTTCTCCCAGAATATAAGACAGATTTTATTTTTGCTGCATTTGCTGAAGAGTGGGGTTTTATCGGAGCCATTCTTCTTCTTTTCTTCTTCTTCATTATTTTTTTTAAACTCATAGTATATGCATACGTGGCAGATTCAACATTCGAAGCTCTTTTCACCTACGGGGTTCTTATATGGATAATTACACATGTCACTGTCAATATTGGGATGAATATTGGGATAATGCCAGTTACAGGAATTCCGCTCCCACTTATGAGTTACGGGGGGTCTCATCTCTTAGCTGAATGTCTCGCGCTTGGTATGTGTGCGGGGATGAGGCGGTACTCTCGATCCGGTCATAAATATCAAGAGAAAAATGAATTTTTGGGGTTTGAGTAAAGATTCCCAGGGTATCATTTTTCTCCGGTGGGGTTTTTATAATTAAAATATCAAAAAAGTATTTTAAATAAAGACTTAATTTGATTATATGGCTTATCCCCGTTCACTCCTCCCCCTAATAAGCTATACTTACTCTCAATCCCCATACCAGCCATGCATACTC
>CAYYCT010000051.1:0-2758 GCA_964470485.1 uncultured Candidatus Saccharibacteria bacterium | reverse complement strand
TTGTGTCCATAATTAATACGTATTATGGTACTCCTTATTTAGTAATAATACTTTCGATAAGCGCACCAGCTTTATCGTTATCAGCTTTTTTATTCTCTACTACGATAAGCCATTTGCCGTTACTAGATCGAGCAACGTGCCATACTGACCATTCTGACTCAACAACACTCCAGTCATGTGATCCTATGGTCACATTTTCTTTTGGTGTAACCGCAGCAACCTTAGTCACAATTTTATTAGTAATATAATCTTCTGGAGAGTATCCTCTTCCTCCTTCAAAACTAAAGTATACTTGAGCCAAGGAAGTATCACCTTCGGAGATCTTTACAAGAGCTCCATCCATATCAATACTTGTCGTAGCATTTTCTGGAAGATCAAATCCATACTCAAGCACATTATCCCCTTCAAACACTCTAGTAACTGTCCCAGTAAATGATGTGAGTAATGCTGTATCCTGTTCTTGAACAGAAAGACCATCATCATCTTTCATCTGATTATTCCCTACGTATAATACGGCACAAAGAGCAACAACACCTATAACAATCGGTACATATCTTTTCATATAATTACAAGTATACGCCTCTTTAAAAAACGTGCAAAAACATATATTTTGATCTCTGTAAAGACCAGCGCCCCTCAAAAAATCTTTTATTTTTATACATCCCTTTTTTCTCGTTTTAATTATCAACCTTCTTTAAAATTCTTTCTTTTAAAACTTCAAGTTCATCTCGTAATATAGCCGCAGTTTCAAAATCTAATATCTTTACCGCTTCTTTCATCTGTTTTTCTTTTACTTTGATGAGCTTATCTGGATTCTTGGCAAAAAGCTTCTGATCTACTCTCAGTTCTTCGTTCACTGCTTTGGCATGATTGGATTGTAACTCTTCAGTAATATCTTTTATATTTTTAATAATTGTTGTTGGAGTAATACCATTTTTTTTATTGTATTCTTCTTGAATAGCACGACGGCGGTTGGTCTCTTCTATTGCACGATCCATTGAGCCAGTCATGGTATCGGCATAGAGGATTACTCGCCCGTTGACGTTGCGTGCTGCGCGCCCTATTGTCTGAATAAGAGACGTTTCTGATCTGAGAAAACCTTCTTTATCTGCATCTAAAATTCCAATAAGTGTTACTTCTGGAAGATCAAGCCCTTCACGAAGAAGGTTAACCCCAACAAGACAATCAAAACCTCCTTTACGAAAATTGGTCAAAATAGAAATACGCTCCATCGTCTTTATATCACTATGAACATACTCAGCTTTTACTCCTTGTTCTTTTAAATACTCAGATAAACTCTCTGCCATTTTTTTGGTGAGTGTGGTTACAAGAACTCGTCCTCCTTTTTTGACATCTTTTACTACCTCCTCAATAAAATCATGAACTTGTCCTTTATACGCACCGCTTGCAGTAATCTTTCGTACCTCAAGTACTGGATCAAGTAGTCCAGTTGGGCGAATAATCTGCTCTACAATTTGTTCCGATGTTTCTCGCTCATACGCTCCTGGTGTTGCACTTACATAAATAACATCCCCTACCCGCTCTTCAAATTCTTCGTACTGAAGAGGCCTGTTATCTTTAGCGCTTGGAAGTCTAAAACCATACTCAATAAGAGTGTTTTTACGTGACTGATCCCCAGCATACATGCCGTGGAGTTGTGGGAGAGTTACGTGCGACTCATCAATCACAGTAAGAAACTCTGGTTCACCGTTTTTATTATGGGGAAAATATTCAAGAAGCGTGTCAGGTGCTACCCCAGGAGCTTTCCCGGAGAGATGTCGCGAGTAGTTTTCTATCCCCTGACAAAACCCAACTTCACGAATCATTGCAACATCATAACGAGTGCGGCGCTTCAGGCGTTCTGCCTCAAGAATCTTCCCATCCCTATCAAATTCTAGAAGACGTTCTTGTAATTCTTTTTCTATAGTCTGTACCGCACGTTCTCGTGTTGGTGCGTCTGATATAAAATGTTTCGCGGGGAAAATAAAATAATTGTCTAGAGTTTTTATAAGTTTCATTGATACTGGATCAACTGTCTGGAGATGAGAAATCTTTCCTCCACTAATTTCTATCTGAAGCATGACCGTCTCAGAGATCGGCATAATATCAACCCTATTCCCAAGAGCGCGAAATGTGCCTGGACTAAGGTCGGCATTTGTTCTTTCATAATAAACAGAAACAAATCGCTGCATGAGCCCAATCTTTGTCGCACTATCACCGACGGAGAGACGTATATTTTCTCGTTCATAATCCTTCGGTGAACCAAGACCATAGATGCATGACACCGACGCTACAATAATAGTATCTGGACGTGTGAGTAGTGCTTGTGTGGAAGCGTGACGGAGGCGATCAATTTCTTCATTAATCTGTGCATCTTTTTCAATGTACGTATCTGTTACTGGCATATATGCCTCTGGTTGGTAGTAATCATAATATGAAACAAAATAGTGTACAGCAGCATCTGGGAAAAAAGTGCGAAACTCCTGTGCTAATTGCGCAGCAAGTGTTTTATTGTGGGCAATGACAAGTGTCGGCTTCTGAATTTGCTGAATGACGTTTGCAATCGTAAAAGTCTTCCCTGTTCCTGTGGCCCCAAGGAGCGTTTGGCGTCTCATGGTTTTCTTAAGACCAACAACAAGTTCCTTAATGGCCTTTGGTTGATCTCCTGCTGGAGTAAATCCTTTTAGATTAAACGTATTATTTTTATTTTCTGTAAGAATAGAATTGCTTGACATAGTGAGGGTATCATTATAGCATA
>CAYYCT010000050.1:0-2804 GCA_964470485.1 uncultured Candidatus Saccharibacteria bacterium | reverse complement strand
ATGTGAGACATCTTTTATATATGTACGCATAATCTATCTATACTACCAGATTTTTGAAGTAATTAAAATTAAAATAGACCAACCTGACTTCGTACTCTTTCCATTGTCTCTTTTGCTTTTATTTTTGCCTTCTCGCCACCATCTCTTAATACTTCTTGTATCTTTTCTGGATGCGCTATGAGGTCATCAAAAATTTCTTTCTTCCCCTCTCTCCACTTCATAATAGTAGCCAATAAATCGTCTTTTGCTTGCTTGTAGCCATAGCCACCATTTTCAAACTTGGCTCGAAGTTCTTGTATTTCACTTTCCGACAAAAAAAGTTTGTGAATATTGTAGATATTATTCGTATCTGGGTTCTTTTTTTCTTCTGGCGATGCTGAGTCTGTGACAATACCCATCACTGCTTTCTTCACCTCATCATCTGATCCAAAAAGCGAAATGACGTTCCCTTTACTCTTACTCATTTTTTCGCCATCAATTCCTGGAACAGTAGCTATGCCCTCTACAATATGTTCCTTTGGAAGTTTAAACTGCTCAACCCCCCATGCACGATTATAAAACCCTGCAATATCACGCGCATACTCGATATGTTGTTTCTGATCCTGCCCAACAGGCACTACGTCAGCTTGATACATGAGAATATCCGCTGCCATTAGAACAGGGTAGTCAAGTAAACCAACATTTATTGTCTCACTAAAATTATTTATATTAATAATGTTTCCTACACACATGTCAATTTCTTCCTTTGTAAGACCGTAGACATCATACTTTTCAATTCCTCTATTGTCTTTAAAAATAAGTTCACCAATCACTTCATTTACTTTATCTTTGTAATCCAAAATGAATCTTATAAGCTGTTCATATTTTGGATGTGCTCTCAAGCTTTCTGATAGTTCCTTATACTGTCTATCTTTAAATGCATGCGCCCTCATAAGGTACGGCATCGTCACCACATTATTAAAAATAACCGCAAGCTCTGTGTGTTCTGGAACAGAAGACTGCCTAAACAGTGTGGCTTTACTAGTATCAAGACCACAGGCAATATAGGCGGCAGCTATTTCGTGCGCGCTTGTGTGGAGCGCATCTTTATCTTTTACAGTAGTGAGTGCATGATAGTCTGCAATGAAAATGTATGACTCATAGTCATCATTATTGGCTAGATCAATGTTTTGCTTCATTGCCCCAAAATAGTTACCAAAATGTAACTTTCCTGTTGCTTGTATTCCTGATACTAAAATTTTTTTATGCATATTTTATTTGTGCCTTCCAGTATATCATGTTGGACAAAGAAGCTTCTCTACTATACTCTTTCGCCTCTGTACAGATGTTCTTCTTTCTTAATAAATCGCCCAAGGTATGATCCGATAATAATTCCAAAGAATGACGCCACAAATCCAATGAATGTGCTTGGGACAGCAGTACCAATCTCTCCTGCAATAAGCCACGTTGATACTCCAGCCACGATTGATACAAAAGCTCCAAAACTATTTACCTTCGACGAATATAAGCCAAAAGCAAGCGGAATAAAACCAGCTACGAGCGTCACAGAATATGCGCTTCCAACAAGTTCATAGATGTGTGCATCTGGGTTGTATGCAAGAACAATGCCTCCCGCTGCCACCATAAGACCACCCGCCTGAATAATCATCATACGAAGTTTATCCCCCATATCACTAAAGAATGGTTTAATAATATTCTCCGCAAGAAGTGTTGCCGGCGCAAGAAGTGCTCCTGAAGCGGTTGAAAGAATCGCTGAGATAAGCGCCCCAAAGAAAACAATTTGTAGAAGTGCGCTTGTATGTTCACTAATAAGCTTAGGGATAAGTAGCTGTGAATCATTTGCAAGTACGTCTGGGTATAGGTGTCCTGCTATTGTTGCAATAGCAATAGGTATCATAACAATTGTAAAATAAAGTAGACCACCAATTATAGATGCCCACATACTTTCCTTCTCATTTCTAGCACTCATAGCTCGCTGATAAATATCTTGCTGTGGAATACTTCCGAACCCCTGTGTCATAAGTGCCGTAAAAAATACTACCCATGCAAGCATTGAGTCAGAGCTTGGGAAAATATCAAGGTGTCCTTCTGGGATGATATCAATAAAACCTGAAACACCTCCAACAAGTGGCAGAACTGCGACCAAAATAGCAACAAGCCCGATTATGATGATTGCAGACTGTACTGTGTCATGAAGTGCAACCGAAACCATGCCTCCTAAAATCGTGTAAACAGATACAACAATTGCAGAAATAACTACCCAGCCTGTAATAGAAAAAACAGGAATAATGGTATGCAAAACGACACCAAGAGCCAAAAATTGCGCTGCCACCCATCCAAAGTAGCTCACAATGATAACTGATGAAAGGAATAGTGCAATGATGGTGTTATAACGAGATTTAAAGTAGTCACCAATAGTAAGAAATTTGAGCCGATATAGCTTGCGATTAAAAAAAATACCAGCAAGGATAAGGCAAATTCCTGCTCCAAATGGATCTTCTAAAACATTTGAAAAACCCCCTTCAGCAAACTTACTTCCTGCTCCCAGAATACTTTCACTTCCAAACCACGTTGCAAAAACTGTTGAGAGAGCCATATAAAACGGCAATGATCTCCCGGCCAAAACATAATCCTCTGAGTTTTTTACTTTACGAGCAGCGTAGACTCCGATAAGAATCATAACAACTGCATATACCAACACAGAAATGGAAAGTAACATAAGTTTCTACATTATTATTTACTATGATAGTAAGTGTACACGAGATAGAGATGAGAGAAAAGAGTAGCAGAGAAAGACCAGAAGC
>CAYYCT010000049.1:0-3212 GCA_964470485.1 uncultured Candidatus Saccharibacteria bacterium | reverse complement strand
GTTTTGGTTATTTTTGTTCTCTATGTAGGACTTATACTGTATAACAAAAAGAGTACTGATCTTATTCAAATGGTTTCTCGATATGTGGTGCAAATTGGTTTTTTTATGTCGCTTTTTGGAATGGGGATGTCGCTAGTGTATTCTCAAGTACTTCATTTTGTTCCGTGTGAGCTGTGTTGGTTTCAGAGAATTTTTTTATATCCGTTAGTGTTTATCTTTGGATTAGCTTGGTACAGAAAGGAGAGAGGCGTGTTTCCGTATGCCCTTCTTCTTGCTGGTATTGGTGGAATAATCGCTCTCTACCACCATATGCTTCAGATCGGTTTTGATCTCATGAAGCCATGTTCAGATGCACCATTTGCAGTTGATTGTGCAAAGCCAGAGTTTATCGAGTTTGGTTTCGTAACATTTCCACTTATGTCGGCGGTACTCTTTGGATTTCTTAGTGTGTTTATTATTGTTGCACTAAAAATCAAAAGTAAGTAAGTCATGAAATTTAAAGAATTTGAAGAGCATGGCTTAAAAATAGACAAAGAAAGAGTTCTTACATATTCCCACTTAAGTTGTCCTCTTGAGTGTACGTATTGTTTTGTTGATGAAATGACGCAAGAGCAATCAAAAGGTGTTGCGTATTTAAGTGATACACAGATGTCACTCCTTCAAAATCTTCCTGAACAAGTTAAATTAATAATGCTTGGGTGTGATACTGAGTTTTTTCAGAATAAAAAAGAGGTCTTAAAAATTTTAGAAAAATTAGCCGATTTCGGTAAAGATGTTTCAGTTATCACCAAGATACCTCTCAGTGAGGAGTATATTAATTCACTTGCTGTAATCTCAAGAAAAATGGAACAGCATGGTAATATTTTTTCGTTTTCGATTTCGGTACCTTGCTTCTCAAAGTCATTACTAGAAAAATATGAACCAAAAGTCCCACCACCAGAGCGTAGAATTGAAACATTGGCTGCTATTTCAAAGCATTCAATACCCACCACAGTTGCAATACGACCGCTACTCCCTGACGTTACAGATGAAGAGTTGTCAGAAATTGTTCAAAAAACAAGAGACTACTGTTTTGGGTATTATTCTGGACCCCTGTATCTTCAAGAACAAAAAATCAAATTATTGCTTCCTGGCTATGAATCGAAACCAGAAACTTCTGCACAACCGCACTGGATGCTTGAAGGTAATCAGTATCAGACAATAGAAAGAGATGGGCAGATGGATACGCTAAAAGATTTGGTAAAAAAAGCTGATAGGTTATTTTTTGATGGAGCGGCAGACGTTGTTGATTATTTAAGAAAGAAGAAAAGATATGAAGAATCTAGAGACTAAAGTAAAAGTGGAAAATCTTTCTGGTATATTAGAAAATATTGCTTTTGCTGATCGCCTGAGTATTCTTATCCAAAAAGATACTTACTATATAATAATGGGATCCATAAAACTAAAGATTCGAGAAGAGGAGGGGAAGGCAGAAATCATTTTATACAGTCGTCCTATAATAAGCACTTCCAAATATTCTAAATATATTAGAGTGAATCTTGGTTTTTGTAAAAATGTAGTGAAAAAGAGTTTACAGCTTTTTTTTGATGAAAAAGGTGTTGTGATAAAAAATAGAATTTTATTTGTATATAAACATACAAGAATACATCTAGATACAGTTTCTGGGTTGGGTGAATTTGTTGAACTAGAAACTATTTTTGTAAAATCACTATCTCCTTCAGACGCCATCTTAGAGCATCAGCAAATAAAGAAAATGTTAGGAATAGAAAGACTTCCTGTCATTTCTGGGTCATACTCTGATTTGCTTTTTAGAAATGGTAAATATGACAGCAATTATTCTTCTTAAGGATGAGGCGTCAGCAACATAAGAGCTTGAAGAGGAACTATGATGGGTGGGCGCGGCCGAAGGCCGCGCCCTTTACTTAAACACTCTTTGGTATATTTTTTGTACGACACCACTCAATACATTCATCAAGGACCTCTTGTATTGTCATTTCGCTTGTATCAATAAAGAATGCGTCAGGCGCGAGCTTGAGTGCTCCAACAACATGACTTTTATCTGTCTCGTCTCGTTTTCGTAATTCTTCACAAAGCATTTCATAGGTTTTGCCAGAATTTCTTCTTTCTTCTTCTTTAAGGCGACGTTTTGCTCGAGCTTCTACTGAAGCATCGAGATATATTTTCACTTGGGCGTCTAGAAACACAGCAGTCCCCATATCACGCCCTTCTGCAACAAGACCTGGTGTCAAAATTCTTCCTCTTTGAAAATCTCGAATTGCATATCGTAGTGGAGGATAGAAACTAATTGTTGCAGCATTGTTGCCAGCTTCTTGAGAGGCGAGGATTGGCCAAATATCATGACCTTTATACATGACCTGTTTTCCAATAAAAATAACATGCTTACTTTCTTCAATAATAAGAGAGACAATCTGGTTGAGATTGTCTTCTGTGTGATCGTTAATATCTATATTGTTAATAATTGCCAGATGTGCAGAGAGTCTATAGAGCGCACCAGAATTAAGGTAGTTGTATTCAAGGTGTTGAGCAAGAAGGCTGGCGATTGTTCCTTTGCCGGAAGAAGAGGTCCCATCAATTGCGATAATTGGAATGGGGTTAATTTCTAACATTCTCACTAGTATATCAGAGGGGAGCCAAGAGTTACTATGTGGGTAACTTATAAGGACAAGACCATGAGCAGATAACTTGTAGAATGTAGTCTTAGATTCAAATACCCTTAAATTACTATATAATTCTGGTGAATTTAAGTATTTAGCTACCAACTACGAACTAAAGACTAAAAGCTTGTTATTTTCCTTGACTTTCCTTATTCTTTCATATAGAATAAGGCCTACTTCTTACTGGTAGACAGTAAGTGGTTATAGTAGTCACTTTGTCAAAGCAATACGAAGCTACTATCCACTCAAACTTTGTGCAAACAAAATTCAAGTGGATAGGTGACGCTTCACATACATTACACAAATTGTGCATTTTTTGTTTTTCTTTTGTCACACTCTATTAAATAGAGTTTGATCCTAGCTCAGGATGAACGCTGGCGGCGTGGATAAGGCATGCAAGTTGAACGGAACTAATCCGACGGAAGTATTGAATGAAGTTGATGAGTATTTATACAAGTCAACGGAATGATATATGGAAGACGGACAGTTTAGTAGCAAACGAGGTAGTAATATTTAGGAACGCACCCCGAAGTCATG
>CAYYCT010000048.1:0-3560 GCA_964470485.1 uncultured Candidatus Saccharibacteria bacterium | reverse complement strand
TACCAAGTTCAATGAGTTCAGATATTGTACTCAAAGTATCTTGTCTTGGTATGGCGCTTATCGGTCTTCTTGCGTTTACCTACAGGACACTCCTTGGAAAATATTTTGTAACACGATTTTTGTATACAGTGAGTTTGGTTACTGATGTTGGTGGGGGTGTATCTGAAATTTCTTTAGTTCCGGTGGGGAAACCAATGAAACATTTTCCAGGGCAGTTTGCAATGCTTTCGTTTACTGACTCCAAGGTAGTAAGTAATGAAGAGCATCCATTTACCATTAGTTCATGTCGTAACAATGGCGAGATACACTTTTCTATTAAGGGACTCGGAGACTATACCAAACTGCTTCCAGGTTTAAAAATAGGGACCAAAGCAGAACTTGAAGGACCGTTCGGTGAGTTTACGTATAGTAATGGGGCGCGTTCACAGATATGGGTCGCGGGAGGAATAGGGGTAACACCATTTGTAAGTATGGCAGAAGATTTGTTGGGTAAAGATACTATTGATTACACTATAGACTTCTTCTATTCTGCAAGAACTTCTAGCGATGCAGTATACAAAGAATTATTTACCAAGACTGCTAAAAAGCATCCAACATTTACTTTTCACCTTATGCCAAGTGATACAGCTGGGTTTGTAACGGGAGAGGGGATTATCAAGGAAATCACCGACGCAAAGAAGAGAGATATCTTTGTGTGTGGACCGCCACCGATGATGGCAGCGCTTATTTCTGCACTTGTTACCCTTGGAGTACCTAGGAATAGTATTCGTTCTGAAAGGTTCTCGTTATTAAAATAAATCTATGTCAATGAAAAATTTTTTTACCTACCTCGCACTACTCTTCCTAGGAGTGATTGTGGCAATTTTTATTGCAGGATACATAATTCATGATAATCGCGTTACACGAGAAGCGTATACAAAAACACTTGAGCAGCAAGTGGCGCAGATTACTTCTTCAGTGGAAGACTCTCAGAAGAAAATAGAGTTCCTTGACGAACAGTTTAAAGCTGCTCAAGCCTCTGGTACAGCAGGAAAGAAACCTACCACAACCACCACCAAGAAACCAGTTGTAACCACGACCCCTATAAAGACACCCCCAACTCCAGTGGGGACCGTTCTCACGAGTACTGTTGTGAGCACTCATGCGACACAAGCAGATTGCTGGATTATTGTCTCAGGCAAAGTCTACTCAGTTGGCAGCTACATCGCAATGCATCCAGGAGGAAGGTCAGCTATTGTAAACGAATGTGGTAAAGATGCAACAACAGCATTTACTACTCGTGGGGGTACAGGGAAACACTCGTCTTCTGCAGTTTCACTCTTGGGGCAATTTTTCCTTGGTACACTTGGGGCTACTGTAAAGCTATAGTCTCAGGTATGTCATTCTCGTATGTAGCTACAATATTTCTTGCATGGATGATTTTTGTTGGAGCTCTTTCTTCGACCTTTGTTCATTATGAAAATCTACAAGTAATACGAATAGTTGATAATACAAGTAATGTCGTTTTGTCGACGCAAGAAGTAGATAACAGTACTCTTTCTATGCTTGTGAAAAAAATGGTCGCCCTTAAGGAGGCTGTAATTTCTTCAGAGATAGGAAGAGCATTTATTATTTCTGAAGGAGGCTCTGAGAGCACACAAAACACAGATGATACACAGAGCCAAGTATCAGACAAGACGTCTTCAAATACTAAATCGATAACAGTAAGCGTTCCTCATGTAGTGAAGAGTCTTCCTGTAGAGGCAGAAAAAAGTAGTACACCTCTCGAAACGTTTCCTCTTCGAGTGTTTGATATTGGGGATGGTAGCATCGTGTACTCGTCGGGAGCAGTTTGTGGCACGATTTGTTCAGTAAACTTCCCAAAAGATTCTTCCGTGGCACTTGTTGCAAAACCGGGTCCAGGGAATATTTTTTCTGGATGGAGTGGAGCATGTACAGGGAAGGGTTCATGTATTGTAACAATGAGTGCAGCACGTGAGGTTGCGGCAGTCTTTACTGCTGAAGTTGCATCTATACCAAAAGAGTCAATACCAAAAAGTCTTACATCAGGAGACGTTGCAGTTCATTCTATCGCCTCAGATTGTTGGATAATCGTTTCAGGTAAAGTCTACTCAGTCGGCAGCTACATCGCAATGCATCCAGGAGGAAGGTCAGCTATTGTAAACGAATGTGGTAAAGATGCAACAACAGCATTTACTACTCGTGGGGGTACAGGGACACATTCAGGTGGTGCATGGTCACTTCTTGGTGGGTTCCTTGTTGGTTCACTTGGTGAAGTCATCCCAACACTAACGCCAAAACCTACCCCAGTTCCAACACCCACCCCAACCCCAACCCCGCTTCCTACTCCAACACCAGGTACAACGTACACTGCAACGCAAGTTGCAACGCACTCTACGGCTTCAGACTGTTGGATAATTGTTTCGGGTACTGTTTATTCAGTAGGAAGTTATATTTCCATGCATCCCGGGGGAGCATCAATAATTACTACCCAATGTGGCAAGGAATCTACAACAGCATTCACAACAAAAAATAAGGGAAGCTCTCACTCGTCGTATGCGTGGTCACTTCTTGGAGGTTTTCTTATTGGCACAGTTGCGGGAGTTACCCCAGCACCAGTACCAACTCCTACCCCAACACCCACTCCTACCCCAACACCAGGGGCCACCTATACTGCAGCAGACGTCGCCCTCCACTCTACTTCGGCAGACTGTTGGATAGTAGTTAATACTAGCGTATATTCAGTTGCAAGCTATATTTCATCTCATCCAGGAGGAAAATCAAGAATTACTAATGTTTGTGGTAAAGATGCGACAACAGCATTTACTACTCGTGGGGGGTCAGGGAAACACTCTTCATCGGCCTGGTCTATTCTTGGGGGGTATCTTATTGGGACATTTACTAGCTCAGCCCCAGCTCCGACACCAACACCAACACCAACACCTATTCCTACACCAACCCCTAGTCCGATAACATATACTGTGAATGTTAATAGTTCTGGTGTTTACGATCAGACAAGTCTGACACTTAACGTAGGTGATAAAATTACAATCTATTATTCTAGTCCACGTGGAGATGAAATAAAAACATCGTTTACCCCGTCTCCTCCATCGTCTGTGACCGTTGACAAAGAAAAGACATCCAAAACAGTTACCTTTACCATGATAGGTACGTATACTTTCAAAGCGCAGGATCATAGCGGCAACACTGTGACTGTTGTAGTGCGGTAGAGTTTGCCCAGTAATACTAAAAAAACACCCCCAACCTAGTTCGCGAGCAAGCTCTCGAAAAAAGAAAGGGGTGGTCTTTGAAGCCTTCGGGGAAGATCTATGTCTGGTCAAGCTTCACTCCGGCTTCAGTGAGTGTTTTCTTGTCCCTCCAGGAAAAGAGGGCAACAATGAAAAAGAGAAAAAGAAGAAAGGTGTTTCCTAGAAAACGTAGAAAACGAAAGAAAAATTTCCTCATGATGTCTCCAGGTTACTCAGGAAGGAACAAGATACCTTTTTATGCTATAATGATACCCTCACTATGTCAAGCAATTCTATTCTTACAGAAAATAA
>CAYYCT010000047.1:0-3701 GCA_964470485.1 uncultured Candidatus Saccharibacteria bacterium | reverse complement strand
CTACCCTGCCTCGTTAGCAGTGAGGTGCCTTCGACCAGCTCAGCCACGTCTCCTTATTACTAAAAAACCATAAAACCCTTCCCTTACCTATAATTCTAGCATATTTATTGTATTTTTGTACCCCACAAACTTAATCCATGATTTAAGAGTGAAAAAATTATATCCTGTTTAATGTTAATATCTTAGTATCTATTTTTTTAAAAAAATATATACTAAAAGTATGTTAATAAAGTATTCATACAATATATTCAAGAATAAAAATATAGTTCTTATCCCTTCTCTTGTAATTCTCATAATGATCGGAACTTATTTTGGTGTCGCAGAAAAAACAAAAGCCATAACCTTAGGCTCACCACACTGGGTAGAGAAACCTGCGCTTAATTTATATTACTTGATGAATAATAGCTACTATGATTATGACGGTAATTATGTTGATATTCCACCAACTTGCGAAAAATACCCAACAATTAATGCTTACACTAATTTTTACCACGCCGGTGATTACATGGATCTTTGGAGCAATTCTACCTGTTCAGGAGGTTCAAGTAAAGTTTACTTCAACCTAAAAGAAGCCGTCTGTCCGACCGGCGAGGTAATGATTGGCACTCGTTTTTATGAATTCACAGATGAAATAGACGATGAGCACCAAGATGCATACTGCGCAAAAATTTCTGGAGTGACCTTGAGTACTTCTCGTTGGGTCTCTGCTCCAAATGCATATGATAAAATTCGTGATTATAAATACGCCAAATGCGACACTGGAGAAATTATGACTGGAGTACGTATGTTTGGTGTTTACAAACATGTAGATGAAGAACATATTGACGTATACTGCACAAAAGTAACAGGGATAACACTTGATGATAGTGGTGGATATTGGAAAGTTGCATCCCCCAATCCTTTTACAGAACTATATGGCGGCTATAAAACAGCTACCTGTTCAGCTAATCAAGTTATGACTGGAGTAGCTTGGTATCAAGGGTACGATAGAGTAGATGATGAACATACTGATGCTTGGTGTGTACAAGAAAAGCCAAGCGTAAACATATGGTTTGGGTCTTTAATTTTAAAAAATAAAACGCTAATTTAAAAAGTAATTAAAAAATATGGAACCAAATAACACACAAAACACATCAAAAGAAAGTACGTTTGAAAATATAATGGTTATGTCCCGTGGCACATTACTTATTTCTATTTTTACTTTTGTTCTAGGTGGAGTTATCACGTACGCAGCTGTATCTTTTATACAAAATAAAAATGATGTAAAAGAGAAATTAGCTTTTTCTTATGCAATGAAAAATATTCCTGATTGTATTCCTCTAGCAAAAAAAGAAGAAAAGGACGTTGTTGGATTTCTTATTTCCTACGATAAACTAAACTCAGAAAGACTTTCTCTTGCAAAAAGTAAAATTAAAGATAAGGCGATAGCTGATATTTTCCAAGAAGAAATATCTCGTGAAGTAAAAGAGCGAAGTATACTTCAAGCACTGTACAGATCTACATACGGACAAGACTATACCCCTTCAAAAGACAACTCTTATAACACCCCAGATAACTATTCTGGTAAAAAAGATGACAGTGAGTACCTTGGCATTCTTCATGGATCTTTAGAATTCCTAAACAGAGAATACTATGTAGTGGCTCTTAATTCATCAAATAAAGCAATACAAAAAGTAGCAAATGACTTTATGTCATCTAAAGTGGAAATAGTATCCAAAATAGAAAATATTAAAAACACTCCTTAAAATAGACTTTTTATACGTCTTTATTTTGATATACTTAGATTAAATTAACTATTTGTAAATAATAATTTTATGAAAGAATTCATTGCATTTGTTCGTGAAAAAGGAGTCTTGGGTCTTTCTGTTGGTATCATCGTCGGAGGAGCGGTAACAAATCTTGTAACAAGCATTGTTAATAATCTGATTAACCCTCTTGTGGGTGTAATAACTGGAGCGGCTGGTAACCTATCCACCTTGTCGTACACACTACCCCTTACGCAAATTACTTTTAAATATGGAGCTTTGATATCGAGCTTTATTGATTTTATTTCGATACTTGCAGTTGTATATTTTGTTTTTGTTAGAAGTCCAATAAATAAAATAGATAAGAAAAGTTAAAAAAGTAATTTTAAAAAATAGAAGAATGGAATAATAAAAAGGCCAGCAATTGGTAGCCAACCTTTTTGTGCATACGCATTTTATTTTTACTCATCATTAATGCTACTTCCTTTCCTCTTCTCTTGTTTCCAAAAAGTCCAAACTGAAGTAAGCGGAAGAATGCCCGCTCCAACCATTTGTAGTGGTTTTGTCGAAAGAACAATGAGCCACATACACGTCTTAGTATAGAACTCGAATGGATTCATATTACACATCCCCCTAAGTCAATGTTGGTACATCTTCAGTGTATCATTAAAAAATAAAGCGAGGTGTTTACCTCGCAATGTTCTGACATGATAACTACTTAGAGCGACCCTTGCCCCGGTAATGACTACGTGATTTTTTGTTACTCTTAGCTCGACGAGAGATTGGATAACTCCTTCCGCTACCACTTAAAAGAGCTAGGTTGAAATAAATTAATCCATTATTGTTGTTGGCCGTCAACAGCAACGACAGAAACAAGAATTCTTTCATGATCTTACCCCCCCAATAAATTAATCGTACTTGATAATGTAACATATAATCCAAATTATTACAAAAGAGTGGAGCCCTGGGACTCCACTCTTTTGTAATAATTTGGATTACTCTATTTTAGACTTGTATTGATCTATTCTCTACCTTCTATCATTTCCATAATAGCTATCACTTCACCAGTATACGGAGGCTCAACTGAACCATTGTAGTAATACAACTTCTCTTCTGTTGTTTTACCAGCATAGTATTTTGAGGTAGATTTATTTGCCCCACCCAAGTTTTTACCGAGAGCCTCAATCGCTTCCTCGTAGCTATAGAAATTATGAATTTTACATGACCCCCAACCAAAAGGATTGTACCCACAGGCTTCTTTCCCACCAGAAGATTCGCGAACAGAGATAGCTGGAAGAAGTCTCCAGTCAAGACCATACTTTTCAGCAACAAGAACAAAAGTCATACCTGTTCCTCGTAATGGCATCTTCCTGTCTTTGAAAAAGACATCAATAGCCTCTGCGTGCTCCTTACGAAGATCTTCAGCTGAAACTTCAACCTTTGTTACAGGATGAGCCTCAAGTGAACCAATATGTGAGGCTACTGATATACTCGGGATGGTCATAAATGGCACAAACGCAAGTATCTGAGTAACCTTATAGATTTTTTGTATCATAGAGTAGTGATTACGCTTCACAAAACGGATCATATCTGGAACTTTTTTAACATTTAGTGAAAAATAAAATACCTACATCGGTAATTATTGACCTTTCACTATTGTTATTGTGTAATACAATTATAGCATGCTAGAACCCAAAAGTCAAGCATTACACAATAAAATATAGTATACTGTCAATAGTATTTCTATAATAATCCTTATTTTATAAGAATTATTTGCAAAAGGACAAAATATGTGGTATTATCTGGTTTACGTGGATTTTTCACGTTTTGAGGTATTTTTAGCCAAAAGCTAACGGCCTCCCCTATTTGCTAACGACTACAAGCTAATGGCCAACAGCTGTTATATCCACGGCCCTATCGTCTATCGGTTAGGACACAAGATTCTCATTCTTGAAA
>CAYYCT010000046.1:0-3818 GCA_964470485.1 uncultured Candidatus Saccharibacteria bacterium | reverse complement strand
ATTTAAATAAAAGAAACTGATAAATACTGCTACTACCTAGCCAAGCAAGATTCAGTAGATGCTAAGTGAGTCTTGCAATACTATCATAACTTTGCACTAAACGCAAATCCTATTTGCCCAACCGCACTTCCCTGCTTGCGGTTTTAGTAAAAATGGTAGAAAATTGTAAATATTCTGTAGTGGTTTTTCTTTTTTAGGCTTTTTCATCAAAGCAAGCAGAATATTTGCCTGCTGGCAAATTTCTTCCGCCTCGCACCGTCGTGTTGCGGCGAGTTGCTTCTCATGAAAAAGCTTTAAGGTTGGGAATACCTCGAACCCTGTTTAAGTAAATACCCCGCAGGAGCGGGGTATTACCAAGTTTTGTTAGGTAAACTTTGGTTTACCTTTCGATAATTCGTCGAAGCTCCTCTGTGGCGGATTCGACGGTGGTGTCATTGTTGATATAGGTATACGGAATGCCAGAGTTTCTCGCCTCCTCTTCCCATCCACTTCCTCCTTCAAGACGGGCTTTGATGCCCCCTTCTGATTCTCCTCGCTTTCTCAAACGCTCTTCAAGGATATTTCGTGGAGGAGGAGTAATGAAGACCGGAACATGAGAGCCCTTCTCTCCAATAGACTCTAAGAACTTCACAAGGTTTAAAACCCCGTCAGGTGTAAGAATCATAATACCGATAGAAATAGAACTAGAATCAAATACTTCAATAATAGATGAGCCCTTTGTTCCATAGTGAGTCATTCCATCCGGGCTAACTGTCCAAAGAAATTCTCCACTACTTCTCAAACCCAGAAACTCATCTGAGGTTATGTGACGGTATTCGTTCTTCAAGTCGCTTTGTCTCCCTCTGCGCGTCGTATGACTTGGAATCATACAAGCTCCAGGGACGTTATCGAGAATCCACTTCGCCAATGTAGTCTTACCGCTCCCCGAAAGGCCGGTAAATGTTAGGATAATTTTCATGTATACCCCCTCCAAGAATGAATGTGCAATTACCAGTTACTCTACATGAATATGTCGAGATTATCAATGTGAATTATTTCCTGCCAGGCAACCTACATAACAACATCTAAGAGCACAAGCTCTGTCTCTTCTTGTGCGAAGATGGTAAGGGATTCTTCTCCTTCGATTCTTGCTTGGTCGCCCATGGTAAGTACTGTGTCATTTATTTCTAATGTACCTTTGGTTGTATAGATAAATACCCCTCTTCCTTTTTCGAGTGTATAGGTGATAGTTTTTTCTTTTTCTAATGTCGCTTTATAGATAGTTGCATCTGATTGTATCTCTATCTCCCCATCTCTATTTTCTTCGTCTCTTCCTGAAGCAATAGGTACGAGCACATTCTTTCCCATACCTGAAAAATCTTTCTGGTCATAGGTTGGGGTCAGTCCATTCTTCTTTGGTAACAACCATAGCTGATAGAGATGAGTGCTTTCTTGTGACTGATTCATTTCGGCGTGTATCACCCCTGTCCCTGCACTCATATACTGAACTTCCCCTTTTCGTATTGTTGCACTATTCCCCATATTATCTTGATGTGATAATTCTCCCTCAAGTACAATAGTGACTATTTCCATATCCCTATGAGGGTGTGCCCCAAAACCATTCTCTCCGTCAATGGTGTCGTCGTTAAAAACACGAAGTACACCAAAGTTCATATTGCTCGGGTCGTAGTACTCAGCAAATGAGAAAAGGTGATAACTCAAAAGCCATCCATGTGTCGCGAAATATCTATTCTTTGCTTCTATTTTTGTAATCATATCTACCCACAATATCACACCTTACTTTATTTAAAATCAAACACCACCTCATTAAAATTTTTTATCTTATTGTTTGTATCAATTTCGATACCTTCTTTTTTGTAAAGCTTCATACGCTTAGCGTGGTACTCAGGAGAGGTCCAAATACTTCCATTTGCATAGACGATGCGATGAAATGGAATAGAGGTCTCGCCTTCTTGGTACGCTTTTGCGAGAATACTTGTAATACTTTGGGAGGCCATGGGGCCGGAGCCTGCGGCGCGAGCTAATCGTCCGTATGTTGTCACACGTCCTGGGGGGATTGCTAAGGAGGCTTCGACGACCCTCTCGCTGAATGTTTTACCGAGTTTCTTGGGTGCCATGAAGAAAGTATAGCAAAAAATGGGAGGGGGTTTGTAGGAGTGATTTTTTGGCCAGGATCCCAGCCAAAAAATCACTCCAAATTACTCACATCGCATTGTCTGTTGTCTTTCTCGCTATCTCGATACTGTAAATGAAAACTCCTTGCTTGGAATTTCCATATCTACATTTGCGTAGGTATCCTTAACTAAAAACTTTCCTCCATAGGTAATAAACCCATAATCTTCAACCTCCATAGTACCATTAACATTAACATAAATATCATATACAAGTGATTCGTTTTCATAAAGTGAAACTCCAGAGAATGAAAAAGTTCCAGACCCTCCCGAATAACTTGTACCACTTGATGTATTTTTCATAATAAAATTAGTAATTTTTGAAGCAAGATTTTTTGAAGTTGATGTCGATGTAAGCGTAAGTGACGTGAGTGCCACAGGCATGGAACTACTAATAGCCAGTGAAGCGACTTTTATATTTGTTGCTCCAGGAATAATTGAGCTACTCACTTGTGTGGAGATGCTTGATGTTGTGAATCCCTTAATAACAAAACTTCTCTGATTGCTTACCCCGCCTTCATTAGTAACTACTATTGAATAATCTCCTAGTGGTATTTTTTGAGAACAATTTGTGCCACATGAGAAAGTATTATTAAAAACTTGTCCTTCTATTGATATTTTGGTATTTGTTGCAGAATAAATAGTCGCAGAAAAATCTCCAAGAGGATATTCCTTAAGGGTATAGAGCGACACAAGTTTTACGCTATTTTTTGAGGTAAAATTTTCTCCTGTAATGATAAGATTCGTTTTTGGTGTAGACCCAAGCAGTAGGGTAGTATAGTTAAGTGTTGTTATTGTAGGTTTTTCATATAGTATTTTATCTGTAAAGATAATGTCCTTACAGAAAGTATTGAAGTTGCACGTCACTTTAATGATGGCTTTTTCTTCTGGGTTTTTTGCTGCTATAGTAATATCATTATATTGTGATCGCATAATCGTATACCCTGTGATGTTTGAAGATGTTGCAAGACTTGGATCCCTGGGTATGAACGAAAGATATGCTGGTGACAGATACGAAATATCAACAAAAGATGCACACGGGGAATCTTTTGTTACAAGGATACTTGATTCTGTACCAGAAGCAACTGACGCCCCGAGTACCGCTGGGCTTACACAAAGATCAATAGGAATATTCAATGTGGTCGTTCCAACAACCCCTCTATAATCAAGAAAATACCGATAGAGTGCTTGTAAAAGTATGATCGCATCATCTTTTCTTTTCGCATTACGAATAGCTTGTGGTGATTTTTGAATTTCGACGTACGTTGGTGTTGTAGATGCTTGAGTGGTGATGGTGGTTGATGTTGCAACTGTACTTGAGCTTGTTGTTGATACATTCCCACCAGTATTGATTGTGCAGGTATCTTTTTTTATAGCGGCTCGAGTAGCTGGGCCTGCAATACCAACTGGTGTAAGACCTAAACTCTTTTGGTACAACTTAACTGCAGCGAATGTCCCACCACCAAAATAACCGTTTGGTGTTGCTTTTAAGAAACCTTTCTCAAAGAGGTATTTCTGAAGAGTAAGTACTGATGATGATTCCTGATAACGAACAAGATTCGAAGACAAATTAGTACATGATGCAGCATTTGCATAAGAAAAACTAAAACATCCCAAAAGAACAATAATGATCTTTTTCATGCTAAA
>CAYYCT010000045.1:0-3964 GCA_964470485.1 uncultured Candidatus Saccharibacteria bacterium | reverse complement strand
CTGCATCGCAAGTACCGCAAACTTGAATTCTATCCATTGAACTACGAGAGCATATCATCACGGGAGTGTGTATCCTCTCGTAATGGTTATATCCTTATTTTTTAGTGTCGAGTTTTGCAACAGCTTTAGCAAGACGAGACTTCTTGCGATTAGCCTGCCCCTTCTTGATTGTTCCACGCTTCGCTGCTTTGTCGAGCGCTTTAAAAGCAAGAGAAAGATCGGTCTTGATAGCTTTCTTATCCTTAGCAATAACGTCCTTGCGAACAGTTTTTACTGCTTCTTTCATTGTGCGGCGAAGCTTGTCATTAACGACTCGCTTTCTCTCACTCACACGAACACCTCTTTTTGCATTTTTTGTAATTGCCATATCTTTTTATTGATTCATACTACTCTACCACAAGTATGACTATTTTTCAAGGTATTTTTGCCACAATGACTTCCTAATCACAAAGGTGTTTCCATATAAATTGAGCACACATTTTCATCACTATTCACTATTTAGGTATTCACTATATACTGTCCCTATATGATCGGTTTTCTTAAAGGAGTAATCCTCTCTACAAACAACTCGTCACTTATCCTTGACGTTAACAGTGTTGGGTATCGCGTAGTATGCCCTTTACCTGTCCTTGTTTCAGTACTACCTGGTGATACTCTTTCTCTTTTTGTCCATACCCATGTTCGAGAAGATCAAATAACTCTCTACGGTTTTAGTGACGAAGGAGACCTTTTTCTTTTTGAAAAACTTATCTCTGTTTCAGGTATCGGACCAAAAGGCGCGCTTGCTATGCTCTCTGTACACTCTCCGGCGTCTCTTTCGAGTGCGGTTGAGCATGGTGATGTTGAGGCGCTCTCGCATACCCCAGGAATTGGTAAACGTACTGCAGAAAAAATAATTATAGAACTAAAAGGGAAGCTCTCGCATCTTGTCGGTGAAACCGGGGATGATATAACTCTTGAAGCTCGCATGGCTCTTGAATCACTAGGCTATTCTTCAAAAGAAATACACGCGGCATTAAAAGATGTTGATACAAAAGGTAAGACAACGAGCGCGGTTATTAAAGAAGCCCTCCACAAATTACAATAATCATAGCCTATGGAAAAAATTCTTCGCACACTAGAAAAAATTATCCCAAGGAAACTATACAGATTCCTTCAGCCGTCGTATCACTTGTTTCTTGCACTTTTAGGTACGACACTTTACCGTAAACCTTCTCGAAAAATCTATGTTATAGGCATCACAGGAACAAAAGGAAAATCATCAACTACTGAATTCGTTAACAGCGTCCTTGAAGCTTCTGGTAAAAAAACTGCCATACTGTCAACGATTCGTTTTAAAATTGGAGACACCTCTCGTCCAAATACATTTAAGATGACAATGCCTGGGCGACTCTTTACACAAAAGTTTCTCCGTCGGGCTGTCGACGCTCAGTGTGACTACGCAATTATTGAAATGACTTCCGAAGGAGCGCGGTTTTTTCGTCATGTTGGTGTCGACCTTGATGCACTCATTTTTACTAACCTTTCAAAAGAACATATAGAAAGTCACGGGTCTTTTGAAAACTACAAAAATGCAAAGCTGCGCCTCGTAAAACATTTAGCAAAGAGTAGGAAACCGTCTCGTCTCTCAATTGCTAACATTGACACCAAACATGGTTTTTCATTTCTTATCCATGCCGTTGAAAAAAATCGTAGCTACTCGCTTCGTGATATAACTATTCTTAACGAAACCAATACAAGTAGTACTATCCTCTACAAGGGAACTGAGATTACTATTCCACTTCCAGGAAAATTTAATATATCAAACGCACTTGCTGCACTCACCCTTGCAGAGGAATTACAGCTTCCTCTTTTACAATCTAAACAGGGTATTGAATCTCTTACTCTTATTCGTGGTCGTGTCGAAAAAGTTATGTGTGGCCAGAACTTTGATGTAATCGTAGACTATGCTCACACTGACGATTCACTAACAAAACTTTACGAAGCCTTCCCTGCCTCACGAAAAATTGCAGTACTCGGGTCAACTGGTGGCGGGCGAGATACATGGAAGCGGCCAGTGCTTGGGAAAATAGCAGATGAGCATTGTGATGAAATCATTATTACCAATGAAGATCCTTATGATGAAGATCCAATGAAAATCATTAATGACGTTGCTTCTGGTGTGACTAATCATACTCCTCACCTTATTCTTGACCGTCGGGAGGCAATACATCATGCACTCACTCTTGCTCGCGTAGGCGATACTGTTCTTATCACTGGTAAAGGAACTGATCCATACATCATGGGAGCAAATGGAAGTAAAGAAAAATGGGATGATGCAAGCATAGTACGCGAGGAGTTAGAAAAGCTTGTAGGTGGTAGCTTGTAGGTGGTAGTAATACGAAAGAAAAACCGCGCTTTGCGCGACTCTTGTCTTCTGTCTCTGTTTCCTATACCCTGGTAACTATCACCTAATGACTATTTTCTATGCCTGAACTCCCTGAAGTACACACCACCGTTACCGGACTAGAGAAGTTATTACCAGGCCTTTCTATTACTGATATTTGGTCAGATATGTGGAGCACTTCAAAACTTGCCAAGAATACAATAAAGGATCGTACCTATTTCTCATACTTTAAAAAGTATGCTCTTGCATCAAAGGTTAGGAGCGTTACTCGTCGTGCAAAGCATATTCTTATCAACTTAGAAAATGGTTTTACCATTATCATTCACATGAAAATGACTGGACATCTCATGTATGGTATATATAGACACAATAAACAATATAATGGTCGCGAATGGTCGTGGATACCTGTTGAAAAAGAATCCCCTCTTCATGATCCATATAACCGTCATATCCGTGTTGTATTCACATTATCAAATAAACATCATTTGGTGTTTTGTGACTCGCGCAAGTTTGGCACAATTGTGGTAGAAAAAACTGATACGTTACACACTGGACGATTCTCCCATCTTGGACCAGAACCACTTGAAACGTCGTTTACGCTTTTACACTTCAAAGAACGCCTGATGAAATCCCCTACTCGCGCTATAAAAACAGTACTCATGGATCAATCGATCATCGCAGGTATTGGTAACATATACTCTGATGAAATGTTGCACCGAGCCCATATCATGCCCACACGTATCGCACAAAGTTTAACAAGTAAAGAACTTTCTCTACTGTTTAAGGAAATGAAAAAAGTTCTTATACAAGGAATAGACTTTGGTGGTGATAGCACAAGTGACTATAGAAACGTAGCGGGGGCTCGTGGTGCCTTTCACAGCAACCATCTTGTTTATCTCCGTACAAAAGGAACGTGCCTCACAAAAAACTGTAAAGGAATTATCGAGAAAAAAACTATTGGTGGTCGGAGCGCACATTATTGCAAGACATGCCAGCACTAACATACGTAATCAGTACAAACACTAGAGTATGAAGTAGGTATAGAATTTTTTGGTATACTACTGAGATATGGGATTTCTTATAAAAAGTTTTGCTATCTTTTGGGCAATTTGGATTATATGGTACTTAACCGGAGGTCCTCTTCGTGATGATAAGACTAAGCCATATGTTGGATTTAATGAATCAGGAGAACTTGTCCCAATGGGTACAAGTTCTAAAAAATAACAATAGCAGTCTTCCCAGACTAGAAAAGTATTGTATTTTATGATAGTATGTTGGAACGTTACTGGTGATAGGGTATGTATTGTATTCTCTAAACCCTACTCCCTAACCCCTAGTAACTATTCCAAATGTCCCTATAGCTCGGTCGGCAAAGTAAAGTTGCCAGGTGCCTAAAAAGGTAGCTGCAAACACACCAAGCAAGACATGCTGTTATAGTACACATAGTTTAATAATTGTCCCTATAGCTCAGTCGGTAGAGCAGCTGCCTTTTAAGCAGACGGTCGAAGGTTCGATCCCTTCTGGGGGCACATATATGTAAAATACTCACTTGTAATCAGATGAGTATTTTGTATACAC
>CAYYCT010000044.1:0-3996 GCA_964470485.1 uncultured Candidatus Saccharibacteria bacterium | reverse complement strand
TCTTTCTTCTTACAGAAAGCAACTTCACACTTGATGTGAGTATTGCTAGAATACAATGAATGTGGGACTAATGTCAAGTTTTTAGCTTGTTCTAGGGCGTAGAGTTCCTCTAGTTCACTTTTTTTAAGGAGAAGTCTTCTTGTGCGGTAAGGATCATAGTTTTTGGGAGTATTTGCTGCTTGATATGCGGGGATATATGAGCCCACCAAAAATGCTTCTCCACCACGAACAATAACCTTAGCACCATCAAGCGATCCTTGTTTTTTTCGAAGTGATTTTACTTCAAACCCAAAAAGCTCGATGCCAGCTTCTTTGGTATCGGTAATTATATAGGTGAGATGGAGTTTTTTGCTTTCGATGAGACGCATTGAACGGCTTGTAGCAGTAGCTTGTAGGTAGTAGTTTAATACAAGACGACTTGCATTTTTTGCTACAGACTACAAGCTAAAGACTAATAGCTGGCATTATTGTATCATGCATTGAAGTCAGGTTATTAGTGTGTTAGATTTTATGTATGGATGCCATTATTCAGCTTGAAGTTTTACTCAATCTGTTAAATACAGTTTTTGGAAAAGCTGTGTATTATAAAGATTATGTTATGGTAAAAAGACTTTCTACCATAAGACATACAATTTACTATACTAATGATTATGTCTATGAGTCGCTCTTAAAAGAGTTGCAGGGGTTGGATTTGGAATTAAATAAATATGAATAAGTTTGACATACCATCTGAAGAGGTTCTTAGAATTTTTCAAGAAATGATACTTCCTCAAATGACAGATGGGGTTGTGCCACAGATTACAAAAGAGGCTTTTATTTTAGGTGGACAGCCTGGAAGTGGGAAGAGTGCTTTTGCAAGAGAAATTTTAAAAACAGAGACAAACATTGTTTTCATAAATGGGGACGATTTAAGGGCATATCATCCCAAGTATTATTTTTATTTACAACAAAATGATGTTGAGGCCGCGGACTTAACACAAGCAGTTTGCAATTTTTGGATCGAGGAGCTTATAAAGGGATGCGTTAGGTTGAATTTAAATCTGATGGTTGAAGGAACAATGAGAAAAACGTCTGTGCCAATGGCAACCGCACAATTCCTGCATGATCATGGATATTTTGTGAATCTTGTCGCTATTTCAACACCGTATGAACTTTCCTTACTTAGTCTAGAATTACGATATAAAGAAATAAAGAGATTAGGTGGAGTTGCCAGGTATACCAAAAAAAGCAGTCACGATGAAGCGTATACTAATGCCGAAGCAGCACTCTTAGAACTTTCCTGCTCAGATCTATTTGGAAGATACTATATTTATTCTAGAACAGTTGATGGTTTCGAGCGGGATATTTTTGAGCCAGATAAGAGAGATGAGATGATACAAGTCTTTAACAAAGGAAGGCAAAGAGACGTAGATGAAAAGGAGAGAGAAATTTCCAATATGACCGCCAAAGAAAGTAATTTTACCATTAAGTAATTTTTCATAACAGAAATGTAGTATCTTCGAATTGGTGGACAGTATGCTAGAATAGTCAGATGAAAAAGATGAAATTACCAAAGATTGATCTCACAAAGAAAAGAGGGGGGCAAAAAAAGGGTCTAGAAAATAATAACAAACAAGGAAGTAAGCCAACAAGCTTTTCACAGCAACTTTTCGGAGCTTTTATCATTCTTATGTTTCTTACCTGGGGGTATTCAATTATTAGTGAAAAAAAGGCGTCACCGAATGTTCCACTTTCAGAATTTGCACGACTTGTTAATACTCAGGAAATAATTTCTGTTACCGTTGAAGGAGATTCTCTTACTGGAGAGAAATCTGATGCAACGAAAGTAGTTAGTAAAAAAGAAAGTGGGGCGTCTGTTTTTTCTACACTTGCAGCGTATGGTGTTAGTACAACAACACTAGGCAGTACAACGATAACGATAGTAAACGATAGAGGGCTTTCGTTTTGGGGGTCACTTGTGCCAATTATTTTGCCAATCCTCTTTCTTGGTTTTATGATTTGGTGGCTTGGGCGAGGTATCAAAGGAGCTAATATGCAAGCTCTTTCATTCGGTCAGTCTCGTGCGAAGATAATTTATCCAGATGACACAAAAGAAAAGATTTTATTCAAGGATGTAGCTGGAGCAAAAGAAGCAAAAGAAGAATTATCAGAAATTGTTGAATTTTTGAGAAGTCCAAAAAAATTTACTGATATCGGCGCTCAGATTCCAAAAGGGGTACTTCTTATGGGTGCGCCAGGGACAGGTAAGACCATGCTTGCTCGTGCTGTAGCAGGTGAGGCGGGTGTACCATTCTTCCATCTCTCTGGGAGTGAGTTTGAGGAGATGTTTGTTGGAGTTGGGGCATCTCGTGTGCGTGATCTTTTCGACATGGCCAAGAAAGCTGCGCCAGCAATTATTTTTATTGATGAAATCGATGCAGTTGGGCGCACACGAGCTAATTCTATTTCTGGACAAGGTGAGGGACGTGAACAGACGCTTAATCAAATTCTTGTAGAGATGGACGGGTTTGAACCGACGATGAACCTTATTGTTATGGCGGCAACCAATCGTCCCGATGTGCTTGATAAAGCTCTCCTTCGTCCAGGACGATTCGATAGACGTATTACGCTTGATCTTCCTGACAGGCTAGATCGTGAAGCGATTCTCTCTGTGCATGTGAAGTTAAAACCGCTTGCAGAGGATGTTAATCTTCGCGTAGTGGCAGAGCGTACTCCTGGATTTTCTGGAGCAGACTTGTATTCACTTATGAACGAAGGAGCAATTTTGGCGGCACGCGAAGGAAGGAAAAGTGTTGCGCAGTATGACCTTATTCGTTCGATAGAAAAGGTTATGCTCGGTCCAGAGAGAAAGAGTCATGTGCTTTCACCAAAAGAGAAAAAAATTACAGCATACCATGAAGCTGGACATGCTCTTGTTGCATCTGTACTCCCTGATGCTGATCCGGTACACAAAATATCAATTATTGCCAGAGGTAGTGCTGGGGGGTATACACTCAAACTTCCTTTTGATGAACGACGACTGATGAGTCGCGCAACATTTTTGGATGATATTGCAATGTCACTTGGTGGATATGTTGCAGAAAAAGAAATATTTGGAGATATCACTACAGGCCCATCAAATGATCTTGAGGTAGCAACTGCGATGGCTCGCCAGATGGTTATGCGATATGGTATGAGTACACTCGGGCCTGTAGCTTTTGTTCCAGAGACAGAGGGTGTGCGTGGTTTTTATGGAAAAGAGTATAGTGAACGATATGGTGAAAAAATTGATGATGAAGTTAAGCGTATTATGGATGAGGCATGGAATCGCGCACGGATGATTATTACTGATAAACGTATAGCTCTCACTTCGATTGCTGAAGAACTTATGCGAGTAGAAAATATCGAGCGTGAAGAATTTGAAAAATTATTACTCGCCAATGGCATTGTGCCAAAGAAGAGAGAAGACGTAGTGTAGATAAGACGACAGACAGGATATAGTAAGACAAGAGACGAAAAATAATACAGGGGCGGCCGCGAAGCGGCCGCCCCTGTATACAAACGACCAATCTTACTCATGAAAAGAAAAAGGCGGCCCAAAGAGCTGCCTTTGTCGAAGATGTCTCCTTCGATACCTTATTTCTTTTCTTGTGCAAGGCGTCGACGCAGATCTTCCTGTGCGTCAGCATCTGCATCGGCATTTCCCAAGTGGGTAACGCCATCGGATGTATCGCCTGCCCGGTGAGCTGCCATAGCAGCCTCCGTTCTTCCATCACGACTCTTGGCGGGACTGACTCCTCCGCCACAGTTGTGGCCACAGAGCTTGTCTGCGATCTCTTTCGGAAACCCAGCACCCCATTCGCAGGTCATGTTGTCTCTCCTTCACCTTGTTGTATAACCAAGCCTCCCCCACGGAGACCCAGTCCTATTAATGGTACACCTACTATTTCTTTATGCAATATGTATTATAAACAAAGTGCATCCACCTGGACTCGAACCAGGGACCAGTCGTGTATA
>CAYYCT010000043.1:0-4184 GCA_964470485.1 uncultured Candidatus Saccharibacteria bacterium | reverse complement strand
GACAAACCACTCGGGGAAGTGAAGCTAAAAGAAATGTTGAAGAAGAAAAAGAAGTAGAAAAATTTTGGTTTTGGTACGGCAATGTAGAAATAACAAAGAGTATCTATAGTACATATAGATACTCTTTGTTATTTCTACATTCAATTATATACTCATAGATACGTATGGACCCAACAAATAACGATGAAAACGGAAAACAAGGTGTCGGAAGTTTTGTTGTGTCTCCTGAAAGCTCAACGGAAACTTCTGGTGTAAATATAGTTGAAGAAACTTTAGATGACAGACTGGCTATCATGTCACACGATAGTGATGATCAGTCAAACAATACAGATAGTAGTACACCCGAGACACTTTCACAGCAAAATCAATTAGATGATGTACCACAACCAAGACAAGAAGAGATTACTAACAAAGAAATTTTTGCTAGTGAAAATCCCAACCAGACACTTCAACCAACACAGGTAGAAGAGAATAAGGAGCCAGAAGTCTATCATACTATTTCAGGGAAACCTGAAACATTTAAAGAGACACTGCAAAAAACCCAGACAGTATCTCAATCGATACCCGTAGCAGAAGAGCCAAAGTATTTTCTCAAGAAGGATGATGATATTGTCCACCAGGATAAAGCTCCGTCTTTATTTGCCATTATCTTAAAATTCTTTTTTGTTCTTGATTGTATTGTTTTTGTTCTTAGTTATAAAATGCCAGCAATCATAACCTTTTTATTCGAGGGTCAGTATATAACCAAAGGGGAGAATGGTTTATATTCCTATGGTCAGATGGTAATCCCAAAAATAGTTACTGATAATGCCTTGTATGTTGCGATCGGTCTTACCGTAATAAGCCTTATTGCTTTACTTATTGCTGGGGCTATTGATCTTATTTCAAGAAGCACGACAAGGTTGTCTATAAAATTTTTAATTTTTATCGCAATTGCTATATGTATTGGTTGGGGGGTATACGTTTTAAGTAAAAATGATTTTAATATTCCTCTTATTATCAACAACATACTTGCTTCTTAATGGTACTGTTTGAGAAATATACAAAAAAAGAACGTTCTCACGTTCCTGTGGTGGGTATCCAAATGAATGGTCGGCAACCCAAGGAGTGTTTTGCATTTTGATTCACGCCGGTAAGCAAGTGCGCCAGCATGCATGTCAGGAGTGGTTCGCTCCCTCCACCCCTTGAGTCACCGAACCTCAGTATAAACTGTATGTTGTGCGGTGTGCAACTTTTGGCGTTATTAGGTGGGTATGGTAGATTTACGCATGGAGTCTTATGGCAAAGGTCGTTCTAATGACTGAGGTGCACCATGCCCATAGATGTCATTACGCTTATTACATTTTCGATGGTTGCCAGTATTCTTTTCTTATCATTTGGTATCCTTTTAAATGGAAGGTTAAGTAGACTTTTCTGGAAATTATTTTTCGTTAATTTCATTCTTGCAGTTGTGTTACTTTGGGTAGCGAAAGACATGAAGATTCTCTAGCTGTTCAAGGAAAAAAGTATGAAGAAAGCCGCAAAGTTCTGTCTTTGTGGCTTTTTGTTATGAAAGATAGTTGACTGGCTAGCAATTTTTGTGCTGTTGTGATATACTTATATACATAACGGTGTATCTAGCTACTCACATGTGGCTGGTCTTTAGAGTCTTTTTGTGTTCAATACTTAACACCTATATCTAATAACTAGTTATTTTTACTATGCAACAAGAAATTCGCAATATCGCCATTATCGCTCACGTAGACCACGGCAAGACCACACTTACTGATGCTCTTATGCAACAGTGTGGGGTCGGAGTAGAGGGGCAGACTATGGATTCTAATCCAATGGAAAAAGAGCGTGGTATCACTATTACCGCCAAGAATACATCAGTCCCATACAAGGGTGTGAAAATTAACATCCTCGACACTCCTGGTCACGCAGATTTTGGCTCTGAGGTAGAGCGAGTACTTCGTTCTATCGACTGTGTGCTTCTTGTTGTGGATGCCCAAGAGGGACCAATGCCACAGACTCGCTTTGTACTCAAAAAATCTCTTGAGCTTGGTATCAAACCAATTGTTGTTATTAACAAGATTGATAAACCAGCAGCGGATGCAACAAAAGTACATGATGAGGTTTTTGAACTCTTTATGGAACTTGGCGCTGACGAAGAACAGCTCGACTTCACTACCGTCTACGCTATTGGGCGTGATGGTGTTGCGATGAAGAATTTAGATGATGAGCGAAAAGATCTTACCCCACTCCTAGATACAATCATTGAAAAAGTTCCTAAGGCAACTGGGGATATTAATAATCCTTTCTGTGCTCAGGTGTTCAATCTTGCTTATGATAATTTCCTTGGACGTATGGCTATCTGTCGCGTTTATGATGGAGTTGCTCGTGTCGGTGAAGAACTTATTGTAAAAAAACCAACCGGTGAAATGCGAAAGGGGAAAATTACTAAAATGTTTACTTTTAACGGTATTGCACGTATTGACGCACAGACAGCTGAAGCAGGAGACATCGTCATGGTGGCGGGATTTTCAGATATTTTCATTGGGGAGACCTTTATGAAGAATGCCGACCAGACTCCAATGGAAGCAATTCATATTGACGAGCCAACAATCGCTCTTAACTTCTTGGTGAACGATTCTCCTTTTGCTGGCAAGGAGGGCAAATTTGTGACTGGTAGACAGATTCGTGATCGTCTTGAGAAAGAGCTTGAGATTAATGTTGGTCTTCGTGTTGATTTTGATACCGATAAGTATCTTGTGTATGGTCGCGGTGAGCTCCATATTGGTGTTCTTCTTGAAACAATGCGCCGTGAAGGGTATGAACTTCAGGTATCACAGCCACAAGTTATTTTCCATGAAAAAGATGGCGTAAAAGAAGAACCATATGAAGAGTTAGTTATTGATGTGCCCATGGAATTCTCTGGGGTAGTTATGGAGAAACTTGGTCGTCGTAAAGCAATGATTACCGACATGTCAGAGAAAAACGGTATTAATCGTATTAAAGCCGAAATACCAACTAGGGGTCTTCTCGGGTATCGTGGAGAATTTGTTATTGATACAAAAGGGCTTGGTATTCTCTCTGCGCGTTTTCTAAAATTTGGCCCTTACGCAGGAGAAATCACACGTCGTCTTGTGGGATCTATGACTTCCATGGCAGCAGGAAAGTCACTTGCATTTTCTCTTTGGAACCTGCAGGATAGAGGTGTTATCTACATTCTTCCTACCACCGAAGTATATGAAGGGATGGTGATTGGTAATACTTCAAAAGGTGAAGAAATGATGGTAAACCCAACAAAAGGTAAGCAATTGTCTAACATGCGTTCCTCTGGGGCGGACGAGGCTATTGTTTTGGTTCCAGCATGGGAGATTAGTATTGAGCGCGGCCTTGAAATCATGAACGCAGATGAGTATCTTGAGGTAACCCCTAAGTCAGTACGCTTGCGTAAGCAATTACTTACTGAATCAGAGCGTTCTCGAGCAAACAGAAAGGCATAAAAATAGTAGGAAGTAGGTGGTAGATTTTAGATAATACCATGACAACAAAAAAATATAATCAGAAGAAATTTCCCAAAGGGAATGTAGGTAAAAAAACTTCTTTTAAGGGGAATGTCTTTCTCGGTATTCTTTGCGTAGTATTATTTTTTTCGAGTATGTATGGGTTTGAATGTTTTATGACTAAGGTCTGCGGGTCTACTATGATAGATAAAATTGTACGTAGCGACATGACAATACTCATGCCAAAGGGGGCGATAGAAGCAGAAGTAGCCAACACACAAGCTTCTCGTGAACTTGGCCTTTCTGGGCGCGAGACGATGGGTAATGATGAAGGATTGCTTTTTATTTTCGATACTCCTGGACGATACGGGTTCTGGATGAAAGATATGAAATTCTCGCTTGATATTGTTTGGATTAATGAAAATGGAATTGTTGTTGAAATTGAGAGGGATGTTTCAAAAGATAGTTATCCAAAGGCATTTATGAATCAAGCTGACGCTTCGTATGTGCTTGAAGTTAATGCTGGTCAAGCGAAGGAGTTTGGGTTATATATTGGCTCGAAGGTGAAGATGACGGATTAAAAGATACAAAAGCGGTGCCGTAAGGCGCCGCTCTTGTATCTTTGTTCTACCTATAAGCCGAATTCTGTCCGTGCCATTACTGGCACTGTGTAATCATGTATCTGGGCGTGTCGTT
>CAYYCT010000042.1:0-4198 GCA_964470485.1 uncultured Candidatus Saccharibacteria bacterium | reverse complement strand
GGTGGAGGACTGAAGGGAAGATACCTTCATCTATCAAAAAATGTGTTGTGATTGCTGCACCACATACCACTAATTGGGATTTCCCGATTATGTTGATGACAGCTTTTGCGCTCAAGGTTAACGTGTTTTGGATGGGGAAACACACAATATTTAGATTTCCTTTTGGTTGGCTAATGAAATGGCTCGGAGGAATCCCTGTCGACAGAAGGCATAGAAACGACACCGTCGTAACGACTATAGAAATATTCCGCTCTACTGGCAGCGAGCTCCGTCTTGCAATTGCCCCCGAAGGCACAAGAACAAGAGGAGGCACATGGAAAACAGGATTCTATCATATTGCTGATGGTGCGGGGGTGCCTATTGTTCTTGCGACGATAGATTATCGTCGTAAAACATGTGGAATACGGGGGATATTCTTTCCAACTGGTGATGCTGAAGCTGATATAAAAAAAATTAAAGAGAGATATGCTCAGTTCTTGCTGTGAATGCTTGAATAAGCAGCACAGTTCACCATGTATTTGGCGCGACCCTTTGGGTCGCGCCTTTAATATTCAATAGTAAAAGGGAAAGAAATCGATGCATCTTTTTCTACAAGACCAGAAGGATTGTCTTTTTTTAATAGAATTGTTGCTTTGCCTGTATAAGCGTTAGGGATTTTAATATCTGCTTTGTATGGTACGAATTCTTCAGTCATCCAGTCACCTTGTGCTTGTGCTATTGCTTGCACGAGAATCTTGCCATCCTTATCGAGTATTTCTATAGGAAATGAAGCTTCAAAAAACCACATACCACGAGCCTTCCCTATAACAGAAAATGTTTTGCCAGTTACCGCTCCTGGAGTCGGGAGCTCTACGGTAATCATATCTGCCGAGGCATTGTTGTATGTAATTTTCTCTACTAGTTCTTCGACATATGTTCGCCCATCTGGAGTTTTACATTGTCGAGGGTAACTTTCCATTACTGGATACCCCGCCTGAACACAATCTTCAAAAGAAAGCACGTCTTTAGATGGAGCAATAACTTTTTTTGGATAAGAAAAAAGAAACCATGCAGCAACGATAAGCACTATACTAGATACTAGTAATAGATTTTTTTTCATGATGATATCATTATATCAAAATAATACACAGTTGTATCACTAAAAAATACAAAGTCCGCGTATAGCATTCGCGGACCAGGCTAAGAGAGCTTTCACCCCTCTTTATATTCTTTTGATTGTTTTGAAACTCTGCCATACATACGCAAGTGTAAGAGGCGGGAAAGTTGATCACTTTTTAGGCTTTTTGCAAGCCAGGGGGTGACTGGAATAATCCCAGCTTCACTAGCTCCAGGGACACGGTAAGGCCAGTCAAGATGGACTGCTATTTCAGCACGACATTCTTGATAAAGGAAAAGATAGTATTCTGCTCTTAGTCTATCGGTATTGGGTTCTTCCCAACTAATAAGTGGAACCCCTCTAAAATTCTTGTCTTGTATATTGTGTCTGAGAAGTGGGTAAGGGGCAACATAGGCAAGAATATCTGCCCCCATGATATCTGGACAGAGATTGATGTAGTCACGTTCTTCTGTGCGTGGGTCGGTATTGAGAAATACCAGGACTCTATATCTTGAGCTCTCTCTTTTTGGCTTCATGAGTGACCAGTCCTTTCTGCTTTTGGGTTAGGAACTTTTATACCATACTACTCTCAAGAATAGAAAAGTCAATTTTTTGATTTTACTTTGAATGGTGAGTGTAAAAAATAAATGTTCTGATAATATATCTTTTTATTTTTTATTACCTATAGTATTAAAATTATTTTTATACATCTTGTTCACTTCATAATAAAAAAAATGATGTTACAATTATTGTATATGAACAATGACAAAAATTTTGATGCATATATTCGTGCTTCAAACTATCTCTCTGCGGCACAAATTTTTTTACAAGATAATTTTTTACTAGAAAGACCTCTTACATTTGCAGATATCAAACCTCGACTCCTCGGTCATTGGGGGACGTGTCCTGGGATAAATCTTCTCTATGCACATTTAAATGTTCTTGTTCAAAAACATGATATTGATATGCTCTTTGTGCTTGGCCCGGGGCACGGATTTGCAGCGCTCCAAGCAAACCTTTTTCTTGAAGGAACACTTTCTAAATATTATCCAGATATACAACAGAATGAACCAGGGATGGCAAAAATGCTAAAAGCTTTTAGCTGGCCGTATGGATTTCCTAGTCACACTAATCCTGGTACCCCAGGAGCTATTCTTGAGGGTGGTGAGCTAGGATATTCACTCTCTACTGCATACGGCGCAGTTCTAGATAATCCTAACCTTATCGCGGTTGCAATGGTTGGAGATGGAGAAGCAGAAACTGGTCCAATGGCAACTGCATGGCACTTAAATAAATTCATCGATCCTGCAACTAATGGTACCGTGCTTCCTGTGCTTCACCGTAATGGATATAAAATATCTGGTCCAACAATTTTTGGTCGCATGTCAAATGATGAATTGAACTCACTCTTCACAGGGTACGGGTATCATCCATACTTTGTTGATGGAGGAGATGGCGTTCACGAAAGACTTTCAGCGACACTTGAAACATGTTATCAAGAGATACTAGAAATAAAGAAGACATCGCCAGTATCACCTCGTATGCCGATGATTATCTTAACTACCCTAAAAGGAGAGGGGGGGATTAAGGAATTGCATGGTAAAAAAATCGAAGGTAACTTTGCTTCTCACCAGGTTGTAGCAATGGCAGCTAAGACAGACGAAGGAGAATTACGACTTGTTGAAGAATGGCTACGTTCATATCGTTTTAATGAGCTCTTTAGCCGTGAACATGGTTTTATTGATGATATCAAAGCACTTGTTCCTCGTGAAGAAAGAAGGATTGGAAATAATAGACAATGTTTTGGTGGAGAGGCTGTTTGCCACGACCTTTTCTTGCCAGATGTAGATGAAGATGCTGGAGAGGTGCACGAGAGAGGGGTTTCGCTAACAAGCAACATGAAAGCGGCAGGAAATTATCTCAAGCGTGTGATTGAGATGAATGACCTTTCTAAAAATTTCAGAATATTTTCTCCTGATGAAACCTATTCAAATAAATTAGACGCAATTTTCCACGCGACGAAGCGAGCTTTTGTTTGGCCACATGAAAGTCACGACGAAGACTTGGCACGAAGTGGTCGAGTGATAGAAATGTTATCAGAACACTCCCTACAAGGGCTTATGCAGGGGTATGTTCTTACTGGTCGTCATGCTATTTTCCCTTCGTACGAGGCATTCGTCCAGATTGTTGGAAGTATGACCGATCAATATACAAAATTCATTCGCGTTGCTCGTGATATTCCTTGGCGAGGGCATGTTTCATCGCTTAACTATATTCTTACTTCACCTGGGTGGGCACAAGAGCACAATGGGTTTTCTCACCAAAATCCTGGTTTTATTGATACTATTTTGCAAAAACACGGAGACTTCGTACACGTCTATTTCCCAGCCGACAGGAATACGACGCTTGTTGCGCTTAAGAAAAGTCTTGGTTCAAAAGAAGAAATCAACGCCATTGTTTCTGGTAAAGCAGATTTTCCAGAATGGCTGACGCTTGCAGAAGCAAAAGAAGCACTTGAACGTGGTGTTATGGTGTGGGACTTTGCTAGCGATACCAACCCAGACATTGTTCTTACTTCAGTTGGTGATTATCTTACAAAGGAATGCTTAGCAGCAATTACTATCTTAAAAGAAGATGCTCCAGAAATTAAAATTCGTTTTGTAAATATACTAGAGTTAACTGCTTCAGGTATTGGTTCAAATAACAAAAATATTCCTTTTTCTTCATTTGATGATTATTTTACCCATGATAAACCTGTTATCGTAAACTTCCACGGGTACCCAGAGACAATCAAGCAAAAGCTTTTTGATCAAAAGAGTGCTCGCAATAGATTTTTTGTACATGGTTACAAGGAGCACGGCTCAACGACAACGCCATTTGATATGCAAGTCCGTAATCAAACGAGCCGTCTTCATCTTGCCATGGAAGCGGTTATGCTTGTAGAAAGAAATGGAGTCATTTCACCAAATAAAGCATCACAACTCGTTACTAAGTATAAGAAACTCTTAGAAGAGCACCTTGTGTATATCAAAGAACACGGAGAAGATCCAGCATATATTGCAAATTGGCAATGGAAAAAAGCGTCATAGTTATTAACCTTGG
>CAYYCT010000041.1:0-4452 GCA_964470485.1 uncultured Candidatus Saccharibacteria bacterium | reverse complement strand
GCAAGCGCTAGAGTGTGACAAAAGAAAGATAGAAAACCTTTCACAGTTTGTGAATACTGTATGTAGTAATAAAAAATATACCCTAGATGGGTAATTTTTGTTTTGCACTCTGGTCTACCATATTTTTGTATAAAAATGGACTAGCCCCTAGGGACTAGTCCTGTTCTGGTGGCGAGAGAGGAGGTTACCTCTCTCTCATGCGTGTTGCTGCGCGCCCCCTCAAGATATTTCCCATTGCGATTCGCGCAGGGGTAGATATTGTTCTTGGGGGCGACGCCAGAACAAGCGGGGCACCGTTTAACGAGTAACGCACAACACAAGGGAAGCCTTTTCTGTTGAACACATTACTGGTTCCACTTGCTGTGGCGTAGTCAGGCATTTCCCATACGGATTCCTGGTCACCATTTTCCAACGTGACAATACATGTTTTGTACTTAACTTGTAGATCAGCGAATACCTGGGCTACGGCACGCCTAGCAATTTCGCTGTCTGGGCACAGGTAGTATTGTTTTTGTGACGACACGATCGTTTCTCCTTACATGGTTTCAACCTTTTATTTCTACCATGATTTGGTATATGATTGCAACAGTTTTATTTTTATCGTGCCAATGATACTTACGGCAATGCTTGGACGTTGATCATTTTGATATTTCCCCCTAAGGTAATACTTTCAGTTTCTTGATTTGGATTCATTGCCTCTTGAGCAAAGCCAATTCTCATAACAATCCATTCATTGGGGTCATTCCACTTACTTCCAAACTTCGATGCCATATATTGATCAGAAATATCTTCAGGGTAGAATGTTTTTGAAGTTTGTTGAGATAGATAATCCGCCCCAAGTATTTTTAGGAATGTAAGATACTGGTTAAATGTCATTTCTGTTCTAAAAGTAAGATTTTCAAATGACGTAACAGCAAGCCCTGTTGCGGGGTCTGTGCGAGGGAAGGTGTCACTCTGGAACTGGGTTGACGCGCCACGAGAAGTCCATAATGTATATTTTCTTCCACCATAACTTAGTTGGGTTACCTCCCCATTTCCTTTGAGTGGTCCAGATAAATATGGCATACCACCTTGTTGTGGGTCGAAATTATAGCGAGCGTACTGGTTCCATGCGAAACTTTCAGTTGGAATTGCTTTACCATCCTTATATTCTCTTCTATTAATATAAGCATGTTGAATGTAGTTTATTTGACACACAAGAGACGGAGAATTTTTTCTTTCATCAAGACAGGCTTTGTTACCAAGTACAACATCTGCTTTTTGTTGTACTTGTGCGATTGTTGTTGTATCTCCATACGTTGAAACATTATATACGGATTGTGTTGACTCAAGAATCATTCTTTTAACTGAGTAGTCATTACTATTACCAGAAAAAGGTTTTATAGGATTATAATAATCAGGCTGTTGGAGAAAATTAAAAAATGTTCCGGAAATATTTGCATTATTACCTGTTCCATTTACTCCGTTAGATGGATGAGCTCTCCAGAATTCATTGTGAAAACTTTTGCCACTCATAGTAAACAATCCAATACCTGGGGTAGACGTACCTTTTGTATAAATAGCGTACGAAGCCCCACTTGCTTTTGTCGTAGGGCAGACTGATTCTGTTGGTGTTTTTGGGGCCCATCTGAAACTTTTATTGCTTACATATTTTATACGCGTCTTACTCCACGCGGTACCAAGCTCTGGGGCAAGTTTTGGATCGTTAGTTGTTAGGCCGTTTACGTCATAACATTTTGGAAAGAGGTCCCCAGCTGAACCCCAAAATGAAAGAGATGGGATATTTTTCTCTCGATACCAGTTACTTTCTGTTGAGGAAGAAACATAGCTTGGGTCTTTTGCATTTGGATTAGCAAGAGCATAGAAAGCATACTTCGGCACACATCCATCTGTTTTGCCATAGACAACATCGGTACATGACTTGTTTGAATTTGAAGAAGAGTAGTATCCAGTTATTGGTTTTTCTATCGTCGGGAGAGCGTTTCCAGCCTTATAGAGATATTGTTTGGAATTCATTATAGTAAAGGTATCTCCGGTGGCGGCATACGTAATCCCAACAACATTTATACAAGTGATAGACAACATAACCAAACTTTTTTTAATGGTATACATCATATACTATGAGTATATACTAGTTTCTTACTGAAACTGCCTAGTGTACACAGAGTTAGGTTCTTCTGCTATTCTAGGTAGATGGAAATACGTACCGTACCTCTTAGAGATTACTCCTCGCTTTGTGTTGGGGGAAAAGGACAAATGATTGCGGTAGCTACTACTGACGAATTGATTGAGGTGTTGAGGCACGCGAAAGCCGAAGGCTTTCGCGTGCATATTGTAGGAGAGGGAACGAATACTTTTTTTGGTGAAAACCCAAAAAATATTCTGATTATAAAAAATGAAATACGAGGTATTTCTCTTGAAGAACAAGGTGATATCTATCAACTAACAGCTGGGGCAGGGGAATCATGGGATGATATTGTTAATCTTTCTGTTGAGAAAGATCTGTGGGGTATCGAGAACCTATCATATATTCCTGGAACAGTAGGCGCGGCGCCTGTGCAGAATATCGGTGCATATGGAACGGAGTTGAAGGACGTCTTCGTGAAGCTTGTTGCTATTGATATGGAGACATTTGATATAGTTGAAATTGATGCAGAAAGGTGTAATTTTGGTTACAGGGACTCTATATTTAAAAAACAAAAAGGAAAGTACTGTATTATTTCAATAACCATACGACTATCATCCAAGGCAAAACCTAGACTTGAGTACAAACCTCTCGACGCTCTCTCCGGAAAAGAAAATATTACCCCAAAAGATGTAAGAGACCTTGTTATTAATACAAGACAAGAAAAATTACCAGACTGGAAAAAATTTCCTAACGCGGGGTCATTTTTTAAGAATCCGGTTGTCAGTAGAGTGAAGGCTGAAGACCTTCGCTCTACATACCCTGAAATCCCTCTTATTCAGGTAGAAGAAGGTTATAAAATACCCGCTGCGTGGCTTATAGAGCATATAGCGGAGGCAAAAGGGGTAAAAATGGGTGACGTTGGCACCTGGCCAACCCAACCCCTTGTAATCGTCAATTATGGCAAAACAACAGCAAACGAACTACTCGATTTTTCTTCTCGTATTACCCAAAAAATAGAAGAAAAAACAGGTATTTCTCTAGAAAGAGAGGTTAATTATGTTTGTTGAGATTAGTTGCAAAAAATACTTTTTTGTGTTATTATATAAACATGTCGCACAAAGGTTTGTGCGAGTTTTATTTCCAAAATAGAGGACATAGACATGGGAATTAAATTCATTACATGCTCGAGGCATGCCGTTTCTGGAGAGCCAATTCAAATTCTCCTTGATGGCAAGTACGTTTCTGCAAAGATCGTTTGTCGTACAAATGGAAATGAGAAGAGACCGATCTTCCTTGCGTCCATCTTGGACGGAAGCGGTTTGGTTAGTGAGATTTTCTTCGATCAAGAAAAGCAAGGGTACATTCTAAACGAAACCCAAAGAATTGAAGATGTAGAGGAGATTACTCAGTAGTGAGTTATTCTTTAATTTCTGAGTGATCATCGCCCGCAAGTCAGACTCTTGCGGTTTTTTTATGGTAGTATGCTAACTATGGATAAAAAAGAAGGGATACTGTATATTGTGCCAACTCCAATTGGGAATCTAGAAGACATGACACTTCGAGCAATTCGTATTTTGAAAGAAGTTGATTTGGTGTTGTGTGAAAATACATTGGTTACGCAGAGACTGTTTAAAGAATACGACATTACAACTAAGACGAGTGTATTTTTTGCTCAGACAGGATTAAAGAATATCGAAAGAGTAATGACCGCTCTTGAAGAAGGGGAGAGTATTGCGCTTGTCTCTGATGCTGGGACTCCAACAATCTCTGATCCAGGGGTACTTCTAGTTCAAAGGGTTTATCAGGAACTTCCACATGTGCATGTTGTTGCACTTCCCGGAGCATCGGCTCTTACAACAGCACTATCACTCTCAGGTATTTCATCTGCACAATTTACTTTTTATGGTTTTATTCCACACAAAAAAGGAAGGGAAACAATTTTTAAAGAGATACAGGGTTCCGACAGGACATCAGTATTTTATGAATCAGTACATCGTATAGAAAAAACACTCGAATCACTTGCAACAATTCTAGATGACAGGCGACAAGTCGCATTCGCAAGAGAATTAACAAAAATACATGAAGAGGCGGTACGAGGAACAGCCCAAGAAGTACAAAACTATTTCAAAACACATACAGATCATCTTCGTGGAGAATTTGTGGTTATAATTGAAGGCGAGAAGTAGTTTTTTGTGTCCTTATCCCCACCCACCCCCCCCGACATCGTATATACTAGTACATAAGATACCCTGGTGACAGGCTCTCTGCTTTATGTCACCCAAAAGACTATCCCTCCCCCTCTCTTTGTTTCTCCTCCTCTCCCT
>CAYYCT010000040.1:0-4747 GCA_964470485.1 uncultured Candidatus Saccharibacteria bacterium | reverse complement strand
TAGAGAACAACCTACCCCTGTACCCCCACCAACACCAACTCCTCCTCCACAACCAGTCCCAGAACCAACTCCTCCTCCACAACCTACTCCTACGCCAGACCCTACGCCGGTACCCACACCCACCCCTACACCTACTCCAGTTCCTACACCGACACCAACTCCACCATCAGGCACCATCACTTTTTCATCATCCACCTGTATCATTGCAACTGGATCCTCAGTCTGTACTATCCCAGTATCCTGGAGTATCACTAACCCTATCTCTCCATCAGTACGCCAAGGAACTACTCAATTCTCCACTTCTCCTACAGGTTCTTCTATCCCTCGCTCTCTCTCCTACGGAACCACTACCTTCACGCTTCTTGATGGCTCCACTACGCTAGACTCTAAGACTGTCACAGCTAGTTGTGTAGCAGGGACGGGATGGGATGGGACAACTTGCGCTGTGTCTGCGCCAGCACCTCCTCCAGCTTCGGGGGCGTATACACCATCTTTTATAGGAAAAGGATATTATGTTGATCAAGCGTTGGGGTCTGATACAAACCCTGGCACTATTGATAAACCATGGAAAACATTAGCAAAAGCATCAACAGCAATACTCGCAAATGGAGACGCTCTACTCTTGAATTGTGGAAGCGTTTGGCGAGAAAGGCCAACATTTAAAAAGACCTTTGCTCCGAATGGGGGTGTTCTTATTGGTGGGTATGGTGTATGTGACAGTACTCATTATCCAATAGTAAAGGGTTCTGACGCCGTAATTTCACCGTGGGATAAAGATGTGACAAGTTCTGGCTCGGTTTATGTTACTTCTCTTGCTTCAGCCCCACTACAAGTTTTTATTAATGGTAAAAAATTAATTAAAGCTCGTTATCCAGATTACGGCGGCTTGGGACATGAGTACCATCTTATTAAGTCTGTTATTTCTTCATCAACACTTGTTCTTAGTGATATTGATAAAAGTTATCTTGCTGATAAAGATTTGGTTGGAGCAGGAATGTATATTCGTGTTGAGCCTTGGTATATTGATCAACATACTGTGGCTGGTTATACAACAACCGGTACAGTAACTCTCGATAAAGATGTTCTTTTCCAGGCCGAGGCAGGAGATGGATATGTTCTTGAGGGTAAAAAATGGATGCTCGATTCACCCGGGGAATGGTATTACGATGTTTCAACCAAGAAGCTTTATGTTTGGTTCCCAGACGGATCCAATCCAAGCTCTTCTCTTGTTGAGGTAAGCACAAGGACTGAATCAATTGTTGCAACAGGAATATCTGGTCTTCGTCTTGAACATATTGATTTTGAACAAACATCAGGAGGTGGGGTATATATTCAAAACGGAAACGGCCTAATTGCTACAGATATAATTGGTAAAGATGATTTAACATACAACTTTGTTATTGAAAATTCCCAAAATGCAACGCTTCAAAATTCGACCTTCTCTAACACACAAAAGCAAAATATTTTTGTAAGCGGGACAGCAAATGATGGTGTTGTTATAAAGAACAACAAGATCAATAATCCAGGGATGTCAGGAAATCCAGCAGGATCTTGTTGCGCGATTAACCTATATGGAACAACAAATGGTCGTATAGAAAACAATACAATCAAAAATTCTTCATATCATGGAATTAGTTTCCAAAATGTTGATGGCTTACAAATAAAAAATAATCATATTGAAAATATCTGTCTCCGACTCGATGACTGTGCGGGGATCTATACGTATAATGGGCTAGGTAAAGATAACCCTCCTAACGGAACAGTAATTGAAGGTAACGTCATTATCAACGCCCCTGGCAATCCTGAGGGAGGAGTTGCTGGTGGTGCAGGTATTGCTGCAGGAATATATCTCGATAACAACACCAATCATGTTCAAATAAAAAATAATATGATTTCTGATACAAGTATCGGTATTTTTCTCAATGAGACTCATGATACTCTTGTAAGTGGAAATAAAACCTGGAAAACGAGGCAGGCAGGTCTTCGAGCCAAGGGGAGAGCGGCTTTTCCTCTTACAAAAAACATAGTTTCCAATAACACATTTTTTGCGGCAAGGTATCTTAGTGTGGGATCTGGTGGAGTTCCCCAAGAATTTTTGTCCCCTGGAGAGTATTGGTTATCAGAAGATAATTCGGCTATGGTTACGTTTGGAGCAGATGGTAACAGGGCACAAAACAATAAGATTGTTAGTTTGAGTGATACCGACAGACCATTGTGGCAGCACTTCAGTCCAGGGGGTGTATATGGCATTGATGGTAGGAATGATTACACGGAAGTTTCGTGGAAGGCTTTAGGAAACAGTGATACTCAAATAACCCCCGTTCCCACTAAAGAGGCCATAATTAATCCTTCTGGAATATCATTGGTACAAAATGGCACCATGGAAGTAAGCACAACAACTCCATGGAAAACATATTTTGCAACAAAAGGAGTAGGAAGTCTGACCTTCGGCCTACGCCCAGGATGTAATGGCTCTTGTGCACAATTTAGTGCTGGGACAGGAGGCGATCTTCTTATCAGTAATACTTTTAATTTAATTACATCTCCGACGACGCTCTATTATATTCAATACACGGAGATTGGGGGGGCACTTGGTGGAGGAAGTGCGGCCACCGTACGAAGAATTATTACTCCGTATGATTCCTTTGGTTATAACAAAACTCATGGGGTAATAGCACAAGGTGAAAAGATAACAATTAAAAATTTCTTTTATGCCACAAGTAGCGAGAATGCTCGACTCGATTTGTATGGTAAGGCGGGTGGGGAAACACTATATGATGATGTTTCTCTCACCCCAGTTTCTAGCTATGAGCTCTTTGACCCATACAAGTATTCCGCACACCTTATTAATGGAAACGATTCACCTCAACAATTTTATTGTTCTGATTCTGGCATGAGTTCTTGCGATGCGTATGATGATACTGGGACTCATATAAACTGGCCAATCACTATGCCAGCACACTCCTCGTCAGTCATTGTAGCTAAAGATTCCAGGTGGGCTAAATAAAAAGAAAAGTGTTTTTGCTTGCCACATAGAGTAAAGCAATAGAAAAGCCCATCTTTCTAAGGGATTAAAAAAGTGAAGTCTCCCAAAACCTGGTTAATAAAAGTTGTCCCAAAGTCATTTTTGTGGTAGCATAGTATGTACTGCAAAAGCGGTTTTTTGTTTTACAAAAAATAAAGAGCCTTTAGGCGATTATATTTTTTGAGAACCCAGCACTTACTTTTTCATGTAACTAGCTGCGTAAAATCATAGTAAAAAGTCCCAATTTTTTAGGCATAAAATAAAATTATCAAATTAAAAAGTAAGTGCTGGGTGGAGATTGTATACATCTCGCTCATCGCTCACTAATACAATTAACCATGGCTCGCGACTATCCACTTAACAAAACACGTAACTTTGGAGTTATTGCTCACATCGATGCTGGTAAAACTACAACAACAGAGCGTATTCTTTTCTATACTGGAGTTTCACACAAGATTGGGGAAGTACATGATGGAGCAACCGTGATGGACTGGATGGAGCAGGAGCGTGAACGTGGTATTACGATTACCTCTGCGGCAACAACGGCGTTTTGGAGTCCGACATACATGCCAAAGGAAGATGTTTCCAAGAAATGTCGTTTCAATATCATCGATACCCCAGGACACATTGACTTTACGATTGAAGTGAAGCGCTCACTTCGTGTGCTCGACGGTGCGGTGGTGGTTTTTGATGGTGTTGCTGGAGTAGAGCCACAATCAGAAACCAACTGGAGATATGCGTCAGATGCTATGGTGCCGCGTATTTGTTATGTCAACAAACTCGATCGTATGGGGGCTAATTTTGATAAAGCATATGCTTCTATTCTTGATAGACTTTCCAAGAAAGCAGTTCGTATGCAGATGCCAATTGGTGAAGAAGAAAACTTCGATGGAATCATCGATCTTCTTACCATGAAGGAAATTAAATTTACTGGAGACAAAGGAAAGGATGTTTCTTCTGTTGAAATCCCAGCAAACCTTCTTGAGGAAGCTAAGAAGCGTCGCGCTGAGATGGTTGAGAAGATTGTTGAAACTGATGAAGATCTTATGACACGATATCTTGAAGGGTCAGAGTTTACTCTTCAGGAATTAAAGGATGCTATTCGTAAAGCTACGATTGCAAATGAACTTTTCCCAGTATTTTGTGGATCATCACTCAAGAATCGTGGGGTGCAGCTTGTGCTCGATGCAGTGATTGATTATCTTCCTTCCCCACTTGATATTGCTGCGCCTAAGGGGATCGATCCTCTTACTGGCGACACAGCAACTGTTGATGTTTCTGATACAGCGCCGTTTGCCGCACTTGCATTTAAGTCAATGGCCGATCCATTCGTTGGGCAACTCACGTTCTTCCGTGTCTATTCTGGGACACTAGAAGCTGGATCATATATTTATAACTCAACAAAAGAAAAGAAAGAACGTGTTTCACGTATCCTCCGTATGCACGCTAACGAGCGTGAAGAAGTAAAGATGGTGTACGCAGGAGAAATTGCTGCAGCGGTAGGACTCAAAGATACGGTCACCTCTGACACTATGTGTACTGAAGATCACCCGATTATTCTCGAAAAGATCGTTGTACCAGAACCAGTTATTTCAATGCGTGTTGAACCAAAGACAAAAGCAGACCAAGAAAAGATGGGTATCGCACTTTCCAAGCTTGCAATTGAAGACCCAACATTCCGTGTAACATCTGATCCAGAAACCCTCGAAACAATCATTTCTG
>CAYYCT010000039.1:0-4773 GCA_964470485.1 uncultured Candidatus Saccharibacteria bacterium | reverse complement strand
CCAGACCCTCCAAAGATAATTGCAATTGAAGGATTATGAATAGCGTCTTTTTGAACATTCTCTGCGGCTTGCGCCATATATGATGGATATCCATCTCCTGGCTCAAGCGTTAATGCTCCACAATCATATACTTCATTCCCCTCATCTTCCAAAACTTTTTTTACTTCTTCCTTCAGGGAAAACCCAGCGTGATCAGTTGCTAAATAGATTTTCATAACAATAGTTTTGATTACTGTAGTTTCTGTCCGACCTTCGCCACATGCTCCACAAGCGTGTGAGTATACCCCATCTCGTTATCATACCAGGCGAGAATCTTCACGAGGTTGCCTCCCACAACACGAGTCATTTTAAGATCAGCAATGGATGCGAACGGAAGTCCGATAATATCGCTTGATACAAGTTCCTCGTCAGTTGCTTGAAAAATAGTTGACCATCGTTCTGATTGTCCAGCTTTTCTCAAAATCTCATTAACCTCCTCCGCCGTTGTTGGACGTTTGGAGATAAATGTGATGTCAGCGATAGACCCAGCCGGTGTAGGAACGCGAATAGAAACACCATCAAATAACCCTTCGAGTGATGGAAATGCTTTAGTCACGGCAATGGCTGCCCCAGTCGAAGACGGTACAATGTTTTGCGCAGCAGCACGGCCTTCACGGAAATCTTTTTTATTAGGGCCATCCACAATACCCTGGGATGCTGTGTAGGAATGAACAGTATTGAGTATTGCTTTTTCAATTCCGAGTGCTTCATCTAAAATAGCAATGACTGGCGAGGAAGCATTCGTGGTGCATGATGCGTTCGATGTTACTTGGCAAGTACCAAACTTTTCTTCATTGACCCCAAGAAGAATAGTCTCACCTTTAACTGACTCGTCCTCACCCTTCTTTGCTGGCGCTGAGATAACAACTGCTTTTGCTCCACCTTTTAAGTGGGCAGATGCTTTATCGTACGCCACAAAAAGTCCTGTTGATTCTACAACAACATCAATATCGAGTGACCCCCAAGGAATTACTGACGGATCTTTTTCTTGGACCACTTTTACTCTCATGTTCTTCCCTTCACTTTCGATCACCAAAAATTGCTCTTTAGTTTCTTCGTGAATCTCAGCATGAACATCGAAATGTGATACTCGATACACCGTATCATACTGAAGTAGATATGCGAGATTATGCACGTCTCCCAAATCATTCACCGCCACAACTTCCATATCATCGCGTTCAAATGCGACTTTAAAGAAAGCCCTCCCTATACGCCCAAAGCCATTAATACCTACGCGAATTTTTTTATCCATATACTCCATAGTATACCGACAAATACTCATACCGCCTGTGGGTAGCGAAGTGGGTTGTTTGGTTTTTCCCTTTCATCTATTGGAAATAGAACAAATCTAAGACAACGTTTTTTGATAAAAACAAGATTTGCTCATCTAACCATATCTGTTACTATATATCCACCATGAACGATATTATCATCACCAATCTCTCTAAGTCTTACGGTGAAAAAAAGAAGGTACACGTTGTAAAAAATGTATCTCTTGTGGTTAAAAAGGGTTCTGTTTTTGGTTTTATTGGGCCAAATGGTGCAGGGAAGACTTCTACCATCAAAATGCTAGTCGGGCTCTCTTCTCCAACAACAGGCTCCATTACTGTTGGTGGAGGATCTCCGTCTGATATGGAGGTTCATAAAAAAATAGGGTTTATGCCAGAATCACCGACATTTTACCAGTACCTTACAGGACAAGAATTCCTTGATTTTGTGGCAACTCTTTTTACAATACCTAACAAAGAGGAACGAATTGCCCACCTTCTTCACGAGGTGCATTTAACAGAAGCAAAAGATAAACGCATCCGAACTTACTCCAAAGGTATGCACCAACGTCTCGGACTTGCTCAAGCGATGATCAATGACCCTGAGATTCTCTTTCTCGACGAACCGCTTGACGGACTTGATCCGATTGGTCGTGCAGAAGTAAAAAAAATAATTCTTGATCTAAAAAGAAGAAACAAGACTATTTTTATTAATACCCACATTTTGGGTGATGTATCGGAAATATGCGATATGGTTGGCATCCTTGATCAAGGAGAACTCCTCCGTGTTGATACTCCAGAGGTAATATCACGTGGCTATCGTGATCTTGAAGATGCTTTTGTTGCTAGTATTGAAAAAAATAGAAAAGAGAACCATAACCAATAAAAAACCATGAACAACAACATTTTCACTATTGCAAAAAATACGTTTAGGGAAAGTTCTCGTGATAGAATTCTTCTTTCTGGTTTTTTCGTTATTATTGCCATAATACTCTTTACACTCTTCATCGCATCTATTTCGCTTGAACAGAGCACTCGCATGATTATTGATTTTAGCGTAACAGCAATTTATGCATTACAAATGTTCGTTGCAATCTTCATCGGATCAATGCTCATCTATAAAGAAATTGAACGAAAGACATTTTACCTTCTTCTTCCAAAACCAATTACCAGAACCGAAATAGTTATTGGGAAATGCCTTGGTCTGTCTGCGACAACAATCCTTGTAACCCTTCTTTCAACCACAGCACTGTATGGTATCCTCTATTTTCAGAGTGGCAACCTCTACTTCTACCCAATACTTCTTTCAGTATTTCTTAGCACACTTGAAGCAGTGCTTCTTATTCTCATTTCAATTCTTTTTTCAGGAATAACTTCTCCAATCCTTGCGGCGATATCAACGCTGTCACTCTTTTTTGTCGGGCATGCTGGGGCAATTTTCCGTTATATCTTCATGACTAATGATAATCCTATTATTGATTTTGTTACTCGTGCTATCTACTACTTACTCCCAAATCTAGAAAAATTTAATATTAGAAATGATATTGTCTATGGGACTATACCGTCCACCCAAATGATTAGTGTTACCATGCTCTATGCTATTAGTTACGCAATCTTACTTCTTGTTATTACCCAAATAACCTTTAAGAAAAAAGATTTCTAGCTAGCAGTAACTCTTCGACATGAAACCTTCTCTCTTAGTGACAAAATATATTAGCGTCCCTATCGTTATTGTTCTCTTTGCACTTATTGGAATCTTCCAAGATTTTCATGATGATCTTTCTCCGCCTTTTACCACCAAACTAAAAATAGCAAAGCGCAACCTCCTCCCTCACCAAATACTCCCTTATATTAATTTTGGTTTTGCTAATCTTATTACAGATTACTATTGGATAGCAGCAATACAAGATTTTGTAGCATGGAATGGCAAGGAAGGTTTCTATATAGGATACTTTAGAAATATCACAACACTTGATCCTAGGTTTGAATACCCATACCTCTTCAGTATTCTTACAATTCCAAACAAGAAAGATATTAAAACACTTGATGACGTCGCGGCTATTGCAGAAAAGGGTATGACAGCGCTTCCAACAAGTTGGCAAATTCCTTTTTATCTTGGAACACAATACTATATATTTACTCGAGAATATTCCCCAGCAGAAGATTACCTAAAAATAGCTGCGGCAAAGAAAAACGCTCCGCCTGGAGTATATCTTCTCTACTCCACCTTTGTTGGAAGAGAGCTTTTTACTAAGGAGCAAAAACAAGGTCTTGCCGTGAAGCTTGTCAAAACAATTTATGATAATACTGACAATCAAACTATCAAAAAACTTGCAGCAAAAGGAATACAGAGTGATCTCATTGCGCAACTTCTTGAGAAAGGAATTATTGCTTACAAAGAAAAATATAAACGCTACCCAAAGAATGTAGATGGGATGCTTACGATAAACCTAATAGCCCTTCCACAAGAATTTCTCGATGATTTTGTTGTTACAATTAGCCCACGAGATGGAAGTTTTACAATTGTAGAGAAAGAATAGACAGAAAAGAAAATACTAACACAGCAAAATTGCTTTTTATACTATACTAAGAAGCATAGTATGTATCATAAACAGTTAGTTGAGCACATTATTCATAAACAAGCTTCTGGGGTTTCAGACGAGGACATTCGTGCCGAACTTCTCTCCGATGAATGGAGCAACAAAGATATTGATCTTGGTTTTCAGTATGCCAAATCTCCAGAAAAACTAGAGCACTTTTCGTTACAACGATTACTACAGTCAGAAGTAAAGGCTGTATATTTCATCATTCTGTTTCTTCTTTCTCTTGGCTTGAGTGTTACTCCGCTTGTTTATTCTGACTCATCAGAAAATACATATACTCTTACCATTACAGATGCTCCTGAATCAACTAAACAGACTTTCACATACGGAGTATCGCAAGCGCTATCGCACCCTGATTTTTTTAATACGGTAAAAAAGCAACTTATCGAAAGCAAAGTAACCTTTGTTGAGGCAGATCTTACCCAAATGGTTGTACGCGTTTATAAAGATGGGGTTCCGGTTGTCGAAGTTCCCGTAAAAACAAAAGGTCGGTCAGGCTCGTGGTGGGAGACTCCGGCTGGACTCTATAAAATTGAAACTCGTGAGAAAACACACTACTCAACCATGGGGCATGTTACTCAGCCGTGGAGCATGCAATTCCAAGGAAACTTCTATATCCATGGTATCCCCTATTACGATGACGGAACCCCAGTGGCTTCAACATTTTCTGGTGGCTGTATTCGTTTAGAAAATAGTGACGCAAAAAAGATATTCGATCAGGTGACTGTCGGCACGCCAATACTTGTGTATGAAAAAGATTTTTCGCCAGACTCGTTTTCATATTCTGAAATAAAGCCATCCGTCCGCGGAGAGACTTTTATGTATGCAGATATCAACAATAATTTTGTATTTCTAAAAAATAA
>CAYYCT010000038.1:0-4946 GCA_964470485.1 uncultured Candidatus Saccharibacteria bacterium | reverse complement strand
GAGTATGCATGGCTGGTATGGGGATTGAGAGTAAGTATAGCTTATTAGGGGGAGGTTTGGTTGGGGATACTCATAAAGCTTTTACGAAGTACATCATACAAAATACGCACATCTTCAAATCGTCCATTTCGTGTTGATCCTAAAACAATAATAGCAACTGGATGCCCAACACTAACATCGACAATAACCCCCAGATTCCCCCCAGCAAGATCAGTGAACCCAGTTTTTGAAACTTCTGCACCAGGAATAGATTCTATCATTTGATTCGTATTTGGTATGCCAATTATTTTTTCTGAGCTTGTGAGTACTGTTTGATATTTCTTAGTGGTTGCATCAAGAATATCTGGGATTTGTTTTCGAGCTATTTCTAAAAGCTTTGCAGCATCTAACGCATTCCCTTTTCCTCCAATCTTTCCATGTAGGTCTCTCCCTGCTGGATCGGTAAACACAAAATTAAGTCCCATGACTTTGGCATCACTATTCATTTGTGCAACAAATACATCTCGCCCACCAAAGGTATTTGCTACCGCCGCCGCACCATCATTTGATGAAAAAACAAGAGTGTACTTTAAAAGCTCATCTAATCTCCAGACTTGATTATTTTTAAGACCAAGATCATAATCCCCTTCTATGCTTTTTTTAGTAATAGTAACTTTAGTATCAGGTGAAGCATGTAACATTGAAGAAACGGCTGTCATTACTTTTGTTAAACTTGCGAGGGGGAGAACTTCAGTTTCATTTTTGGAAGCAATCACTTCGTGATTAAGAATATCATAAACAACATACGCTCGACCTTGTATTGGTATATTTTGAAAAATATGTTTATCAAAAATTTCTTTCGATTGTTCTTCTTTTTTTTGATTTTCTGGAATTTTTTTATCTAGAGTATTATGAGAAATAACTTTATATGTCAAAGATAAACAAATCACAAACATGATAGAGAGGCCATAAACAACAAAAAGGTTTATGTAATCTGTTTTTATAGGATTTCCCATGCGTTAAAATCTACCATCTTACCCATTACGAGCTTGAAGTTTTTCTAATAATTCATTATGCATCTTCTCATATTCTGGAAGCTCCTCTACTTTTGTAATTCCTAGTTGTTTAAGTGATTCTGCTGTAAGCGAACATATTTCACCTACTCGTGTTATTAATCCTCGCACGGTAAGCATTCGAATTGACTGTGATGATTGAACTCCTCGAATATATGAAATTTGTTCTCTTGTGGGGTAGCCAAGATATGCCACAAGCGTGAGAACTTGGAGTGCAGCTGGGGTTAATTCTCCTTCTAGCTCTTCTTTTGTCCAAGCTTCGACTAGCGCCGCCTGCTCTCTCTTGGTGACAATAGAAAACCCTTCATTGCTTACAAGTAATGAAAGACCGATATCTTCGAGCTTCTTTTTTACAAAAGGCGCATTTTCAATAAGTTCTTCTTTTGTGATGCCTAAAAATTCTGACATCTTTTTAACAGGAATAGGGTCTCCTGATAGAAATAGTAGCGTTATAACTTTTTCAAGCATAATATATTGTAGTGTAGCATGCTCAAAATTAAGATGCCGAATGATTAAGTATGGTGATATCCCCACCAGAGGTGGATTGTTCTACCCCAACCGAACCAAGTCTAAGGAGCTCAAGTAGCGCAATAAAATTGACGATAAGAATCTTTTTTTGTTCTTCTTTGGTTGTGGCTTTCCCGGCAAGACTTTGCAAACTAATCGTTTTAGCTTCTTTAACTCGTTCTAGAAGTTTTTCAATAACAATTTCTATACGAAGCGCTTGGTCAATGGCAATTTTTACAAGAGCTTTTGGTACAACAAATGATCTAAGCGTGAGAGATGCTATTGATTGAAGAAACGTTGGGGTAACCCGCGCATCTGGCACAAATACCTGTATATTTGGTTTTGTATGATGACGAGAATAAAGTGTGTGCTTAGAATATTCTCCTTTAATATTATTTGAAGCTCGCACAAGAAGTGTATAAAGCTCGAGCTTATATTCGAGATCATGCACTTGTCTTTCTTCTTCTTCCGTATAAACAACTTCTGGTAGTAGTGACTTGGCTTTAATAAGCATCAATGTTGATGCCACTACAATGAACTGAGAAATGTCAATAATATTTTTTTGACTAAGGGATTGTATATAAGCAATATATTCATCTGCAATTGAAGCTAACGAAACTTCAGTAATCGAGAGTTTATGTGTATCAATAAGCTCAAGCAGTTTTGTATATGGACCTTCGTAACGATCAAGTTTAATGGTAAATTCCATACATGTAAGTATATCTTCTAGAACCCATCCTAACCAGGGTATAAATAATAGACCACTCAGATGAGTTTTATTACCAACAGCTCAACTATCTAAGCACCTTCCATATATCAGGATCGTTACCCCCATCTATTTTAAATACTGCCACACCACCCAATTTATAAAGCTTTGCAATTTTTACTTTGTCGGCTATTGCTTTTGCGTCTGAATACCAGACTAAATACTGTTTATATCCACCAAGAGATTGTCCGTTACTGTCAGTTGTCGTACTATACACATAACTTAATTCCCCCGCACTATTTCTTACAGGGGTAATGGAGAGACTTTTTGCTAAATCATCTGCATAATTAAAATTCATAGATCCAATACGACGGTATGATACCGTTGATGTTCCTGGTTGAGAAATAATTTCATATTTATAACCATATGTTGGGACACCGAGAATTATTTTTTTTGCTGGAATATCACGGAGAGCGAGCGTTGCAATCTTTTCTACCCAATCAATATCTGCGACTGGCTTGTAGGTATTTCCAACTGCATTATTTTGAATAACAAGCACTGCGTCATCTCCTGCCTGATCATATGCCATGATACGTACCTGGTCACAAACTTTTCCTATTACCTTATAGTCATTCGAATATTCAACTCTTGAGAGAATTTCTTTTGATGTCGTCGCATATCTGCTCTCTGGGGGGGTGCGAGCCTCTACTGTACAAATAAGCTGCTTTTTATTTTTATGGAGCGCTTTTGAAAGTTCTGTTAAAAACGCAGAAAAAAATGGTCGTGTCTCAGCACTCTTATTTTCATAATCAATATCTATACCATCCCATTTATTCTTTGTTACGAGAGTTACTATTTCCTTAACATGAGCCTGTCTCTTTTTTCTCTGTGCCAATAGAAGATAAAATATATACTTTTCTTTTTCATTATGTGGGTATGACAAAATACTTGGATATATTTTTATTTTTTTCTTTCTAGCTTCCTTAATGAGTGTTACCCAAGGTTCTTGCTCAATCTTAAGCGAATTTTTAATTGTATAGTCAGTTTGTAATTCGTAGGCAAAAGGACTGATTTGAGTAATCGCATTTAAATTTTGGAGCGTCGTGCTGGCCCCATCTGTCTTTCTCCAATACGGAATCCATATAGCCTTATCAAAAGACGCCGCCGAAGCAGTCTCAAATGAAAGACAAAGAAAGAATAAAGCAACAAAGTACCTCATATACTTATATAATACCATAATTTAGGGCTATTTATTTCGGATTTCTAATCCAAGCTCCTTCAGCGACTTTCCACTCGTAGGTGATGGTGCTTGCATAAGAAGGTCTTTACCTTCACCTGTTTTTGGAAATGCCATGACTTCACGGATATTTGGTTCATCAAGAAGAATCATGAGAAGTCGATCAAGTCCCCATGCTATACCCCCATGTGGAGGAGTACCTGAACCAAGCGCGGTAAGCATATGTCCAAAATTCTTCTCAATACGTTCATCACTATACCCCATGATGGTAAATGCTTTACGGAGTAATTCTGGTTTATGAAGTCGTATTCCACCTCCTCCGATTTCGTATCCATTAAGTGCAACATCATACTGTGTAGAGATGATCTCTCCAATATTTTTCTCCTCCATAAAATTAGACAAACTTTCATCCTTTACTCCGGTAAATGGATTGTGGGTAAATGTCCACACCCCAGTATCATCAACATTGTCTTCTCCTGTTTTTTCAAACGCAGGAAAATCAACGACCCAACAGAATGCAAGAAGATTAGGATCATTCTTATCCTCTCGTATATCTGGTTTATCACTTCCATACTTTTCCATCACTTCTTTATAGGTAAACATAGGAAATGGAACTTGTTGAATTTTTTTCTCAGGAAACAATGTAGTAACAATCTTAACGAGAAGCTCCTCGTTTACTTTCATTACATCTTCTCGTGTAACAAAACTCATCTCAAGGTCCATCTGAGTAAACTCTGGTTGTCTATCACCACGAGTATCTTCATCTCGCATACATTTTGCGATTTGAAAATACCGCTCAAAACCCGAAGACATGAGAAGCTGTTTATATTGCTGAGGAGACTGAGGGAGGGCATAGAAGCTTCCTTGCCATAGTCGTGATGGCACAAGATAACTTCGTGATCCTTCTGGGGTTGGATTAGTAAGAAGCGGTGTTTCTATTTCAAAAAAGTTTTGTGAGTCAAGCTCATCACGAATAAGCTTGATTACTTTATGACGCATAGTGATATTGCGCTGCATACGAGCACGGCGAAGATCGAGATACTTTTTCTCAAGACGAACTTCTTCCCCTATTTCATACCCTTCGGTACTAATATCAAATGCAGGTGTAGATGCTTCATTAAGAACAAGAATACTAAGTACTTCAAGCTCGACGTCACCATTTATTACACCCTGCTTCACATTCTTTTCTGGTCGTTTATTAACAAGACCTTTTACTTCAATAACCCATTCTGTACGGAGATTTTGTGCAATGAGAAGTGCTTCTTCATGATTTGGAAGTACCACCGCCTGGACTTTACCTGTTACATCACGAAGATCAAGGAACACCATTTTCCCCTGGTCACGCCGAACATCAACCCAGGCTTTTACGGTAATCTCTTTCCCAACCGCATGTGAGACATCTTTTATATATGTACGCATAATCTATCTATACTACCAGATTTTT
>CAYYCT010000037.1:0-5048 GCA_964470485.1 uncultured Candidatus Saccharibacteria bacterium | reverse complement strand
TATAAGATTTAGTTCTCTCTTCGTTCCCTCTCCCCAATATAATCCACTTAAAATAAGAAAAAAATCTCTACTACTTAGGGTACCAATTATTTGACTGGCTTGGTTTACAGCACTATTTTTTTGTATCCTAGAAGTGTTTTTTGCGGGGTATTTTTTTTCTTCCAAAATATCTCTGGCTCTTTTACTTAGAAAAACCCCTTTGGAATACTTACTGACGGTGCCTGTACCTAAATTAAGGTCTCTTACAATCTCTTTTACTGACTTCCCTGACTTTCTTAATTTTCTTAATTTTCTTATAGTATCATCACTTATTTTTGCTTTGCCCATGTATTTGTATATGTATCACATCTATAGAATATGTATACATACATATTCTATCATATTATAAAATAAAGTGTGACTAATTAAAAAGTGGCGGCTAAAAGTGTAATCACGATTCCCGCCGAGGGCACAGTATAGTAAAAGATCGAGACACCTCTCGGTCTTTTTGGCGTTTCCCTTATTATTTTAAACCATCAACAAAACCTACTCTGCAATTTCCAAAATCTTCGCCATCTGACCAGGATTAAACCCAACCATTACATCTTCACCAATTCGAATAACTGGTACGCCAAGTTGTCCAGTCATCTCAACCATTTCTTTTCGTTTTTCTATGTTTTCTCCTACATTATAATCCTCAAACGGTACCCCATGAGATCCAAGCCATTCCTTTGCCATATGACAAAAATGACATGTTGGTGTACTAAAAATTTCTACTTTTTTTGTTGTTTGTGTGGTTGCTTGTGTATCCATATTTCTCAAGTATACAAAATTTAGCTCTCTGTATCAAACTAATTCTTAAAAAAATCTTGCCACCATATACTGAGCCTTTCCCAAACATTCATATTCTCACGTACTTCACTTACTGGAACTTTATTATCATCATAAATAACAATAACCCCCTCTCCGTTTTTCACGACCGGGTATGTTGTGCGTACATACGCCTCGAAACCTCTTTCTGTATTTATTGCATCTGTCTCTTGTTGTGCTTTTTTAACCTTTTTTTCTAATTCTACTCGTTCTTTTGTAGATTCATCACGAATTTTTGCCGCATCTATCCGCTTATCGTTGAGTTCCATTATTGACCGAAGAAGAAGAACAATTAAAAGGAAAAGGACGACGAGAGTTACTCGTGAATAGACAATAGTGCGAACCATTTGTTTTTGTTGATATTCTCTCATGAATGCGCTACTATATAGTCTAGCATGGCTTTATCCACGTGGATTATTCTCAGGAACATATGATATTTAATGCAAAAAATAGAAAAAAAATTCAGCTAATCTGGGCGGTTATTTCCATAGTAGCAATTCTTGGAATGATTGGATTCTCCCTTATTCCTCTACTTGGCTAACATACGTATACCGACATGGCTACTGAAAATACATGTGTGGGAGTATGGTACTCCCACACATGTATTTTTCTTATATTTTAAAACTACTTATCCCCTGGTTTCATCATGTTAAGAAATGTATCGTGTGAAATATGAACCTTGCCTTCACGTTCCATCCTTTCCTTCCCGCGCTTCTGTTTCTCGCGCAATTTCATCTTTCTTGTAATATCCCCTCCGTACATATACCCGGTTACATCCTTCTTCATTGGGGCAATAGATCGTGAAGCAACAATTCTTCCATGAACATAGGCTTGTATCTTCACTCTAAAAAGTTCTGTCGGGAGAATTTTCTCAAGCTTTTCTACAACTTCTTCTGATTCTTCGCGACTACGATATTCTGGAATAACACGAGAAAACGCCGTCACGCGTTCCTCAGCGACATAGACATCAAGTCTTGTAACGTGAGCATCTTTCATTTCACCTGGTTCATACACAATAGAAGCATACCCACTCGACGCAGATTTTACCTCATTAAAAAAATTACGCATAAGCTCACGTAGCGGCATATCAAGCTTGATACGTACCCTGTCATGCCCCCAATCAGCCAAATCTCGCACAGTAGCTTCATGTGGAGGGAATAGCTGCATAAGAGGGCTTACATACGCGTGAGGGGTAATAATGGTGAGAATAATCCACGGCTCACGAACAGAAACATACTGCCCATGATCTGGGAAGTGGATTGGAGTGTACACCATCTCAACTTCACCATTTCTTAATGTCACTTCGTAGGTAATAGATGGTGTTGTAACCACAAGTTCTTGATCAAATTCACGCCTCAGTCTCTCGGTAACAATTTCCAAGTGAAGCATCCCAAGGAACCCACAACGAAATCCTCTTCCAAGTGCCCCAGAAGACTCTTCGTCAAAAGTAAGCGAGGAGTCCGAAAGTTTAAGTTTAGAAAGCGAACTTCTGAGATCGTCAAATTCATCTTGTGATTCTGGATATATAGAAGCAAAGACAATTGGCACTGGTTCTGCATACCCTGGGAAAGCAGGAAGTGGGCGAGAATATGTTGTAACAGTATCCCCGACACGCGCAATACCTGGCTCCTTGATACCAGTAACAATATATCCAATTTCTCCCGCACCAACAATCGTACATCCTTTTTTTTCAGGAGAAAAAATACCTACTTCACGGATAATAAACTTATGTTGTGATTGTACAAACATTAGTGTGTCTCCTGCTTTTACACTTCCATCAAGCACACGTACGTAGAGAATAACCCCCATATGATTACTGTATTCAAAGTCAAAGATGAGCGCACGAGATTGTGTAGAGGAAGCATCCCCAAACTCACCTTTCGGCGCAGGAATCTTCTCTATAATTTCTTCAATAAGATTCTCTACCCCCTCTCCAGTTTTACCTGATACTGCCAAAATGTCTTCCTCGTTGCACATAAGAAGTTCCATAATCTCATCTTTGATGTCATCTGGTCGAGCAATAGGACTATCTATCTTAGTCATTACAGGAATAATCGTAAGTCCAGAATTCTTAGCCATTTCAAGTGTTGTTAATGTCTGTGCTTGCACCCCCTGAGTAGAGTCAACAAGAAGGAGGGTGCCCTCTACTGCCTGAAGCGCGCGAGATACTTCATAGGAGAAATCAATATGCCCTGGTGTATCGATGAGATTAAGAATATATTCCTTTCCGTCTTTTTTACTCTTCCAATTCATTCTTACTGGAGTCATTTTGATCGTTATCCCTCGTTCACGTTCAAGTTCCATAGAATCTAGTACTTGCTCCTTCATCTGGCGTTTATCAACTGTTGCCGTCACTTCAAGAAGCCTATCTGCAAGAGTAGATTTTCCGTGGTCAATATGAGCAATAATTGAGAAATTTCTAATGTTCATAAAGTCTTCTAATACTACACGAAAATAGACAAAGTATAAAGGAGGGCTGATTCTTCTTATAATTATGAAAGAAATTCTTATACTAGCTTTTTCTTTGTATACAAGAAAAATATGATGCTGAAATTCGAGACAGCCATGGCAATAAGTCCATAAATAAGACTACTATTCCCTTGGGGTTGTGTCATATAACATACAAAAACTGCAATAAGTGTGGAGAGGAAGTTTGAATAAAAAACACTCTTAGTGTCTTTGGCTGAATAGAAACTAATAGAAAAATACCCAATCATCATCTGAAATGGAAGTATGATCAAAAAACCCATCAAAAAAAATGAAATAAGGTCGTGTGCGTCGGTAAGACCATAGAGAAGCGTTATCAAAATATCCTTCAAAAAATAAATTGTTGCTGAAGCAAAAAAACCTATACCCCCAAGGATGAGAACATATCTCCTCACGACTTGTCTATATTCTTTAAAACGATTCTCAACGAATTCCTTCGAAAGTACGGGGAGACTCGCTGTCGTGATACTTTGTTGAATAATCTGTGTTACCGCATCTGTTATCCTTTGAGCAAAGAGATAGCTCGATAAGACCCCTGGACCAAGTGTGGTTGCAAATGCTGTGAAGAAAATAATGCGCACTTGCGTTAGAATATTAACTCCAGTTCTTGGAAATGATAGTCTGAAAAGTTCTCGAATATGTTTCCAGGAAAAATATGGTAGTACGGAAAAAAAATTTGTTCCTTTGAGCGACCAGAGCTGAACAGATAGAGATACACATGCCCCAAAAATAATTCCGTACATAAGCCCGTAGATACCGTACTGTGGATATAGCACAATAATACCAAAAATAATTCCGAGAGAATATCCGAGTGGGGCTATTCCATAGAGGATAAAGTGGTTTTTCATTTGTGCAAAACATGAAATAAGTGATGTGATGCCAAGAAGTATTGGTTGAAGCATTAAAAGACGAGTCACGTTAATAAATATTTCTACTTGTTCTTGTGTAAACCCGGGGACAATTATACGCGCATAAAGGGGTATTGTAATAATAATCACAAGACCAAAAAGTGAAGCGACTCCAGCAAAAAAGAGAGAGATGGATGATAATTTATGTCGTGAATCAATAATGCCCCCTGCTTTGTTTTCGACGGTTAAAAACGGAACCACTGTCCCAGCTGTTACAAAAGCAAGCGACATAGCATAAAGGAAATCTGGCAATCGAAAAGCCGCATTATAAATATCTAGAGTTGGACCAATCCCAACATGGGTAGAAAGAAGTCTGTCACGAAATATACCCAGGAGTACTGAAAGTATGCTGAAAATAGAGAGGAGAATGGAATTTTTAAAAATCATCTGTTATTGTATGGTACCAAAAAATACATATAATTAGAAGGTTACAACAAGTGTTCTTGTTTTTTTTATAAGAATATTGTATTGTTACCTCTGTTCTACTGGGTAATCACTCTTACGGCTTTTAATGTAGCTTATGAGAGAGGAAAGTCCGAACACACAGTTTTTTAGTAAGCAAGCGTAGCGGGTAACGCCCGCCGTGAGTAATCACAGAGGTGCGAGCAGAGACGCCCGAAGCGAAAGCTAGAGGCCCTGTAGCAATACAGGTGACGTGTATGGCAACATACAATTGAAACGGCTAAATCCTTACGTGTGTGCAAGACCGTGCTCGTAGCAATACGAGAGTGTCGCTTGAGCGTATCGGCAACGACACGCCCAGATACATGATTACACAGTGCCAGTAATGGCACGGACAGAATT
>CAYYCT010000036.1:1355-5118 GCA_964470485.1 uncultured Candidatus Saccharibacteria bacterium | reverse complement strand
GCCATACCAAGACAAGATACTTTGAGTACAATATCTGAACTCATTGAACTTGGTATAAGAAACATGTGGAGTCCTGCCAAAAAGAAAGCTGCCCCCATAAAGCGATGCGCATTCTTCAGTGATCGATATGAAAAGATTGTTCCATAGAAAGTTAGGAAAAGTAGAAAAAGCATGAGAAGGAGTGCATAAATGCCAAAATCCTGCCCGAGGCTTTTATGCGTTGGCACCAGAAACCACATTACGTCTTCTATAGAATCAGAAAAGAATCGAAATGCAAGAATAAGTGGGTGAAATGCCAAAAAAGAAAAGGCAATGACGCCAACACGATGATGAATCACATAGAGCTTGTCGAGTCCGCCGAACAAATACTCAAGACTCTTGATACGTGCACTAAGAAGAAGAGCAAATGCGAAAAGTTGCGAACCTACGATCCCTGTTAGTTGGCCGAGCAACGTCAAGAAAAGATAGGATGATGAAAGGCTATCTTTTAACGGCGCATGTCCAATCCAAGAAACAACCGGTACTCCAATGACTAGTGTAAGGAGGGGTATCCATAACATCCGAGAAATTTTGTGAGGAATGAGCATGGTGGTATATACAAAAATTAAAAGGCAAAAAGAGGAAAGACGAACGCTCGTAGTGGTCCATACCAAAAGACGATATTGTAATACGCCAAAATACCGAACCACATAATGCTCCAACGTATTGCATAAATTTCAAGAAACTTCCCCCAATTTGTCTTTGCAAAACGAAAGACAAGGTACATAAGAAGTAGCACTGGTGGAGCAAAAATAATCTGAAGAATCCAGCCATGAAGTGACATGTCCATCATCCAGTTTGGTGCCAAAAAAGTGAAAATCATTGGAGCAACAAAGTTTGGACCATTACAAATCTCAACACATTCCTTTGCACCATGTGGTGCCCAAAGGAAAATAACAAGGAAATATATTGTATATCGATTGATTGGCTCAATATATCTCTCGTATCTCCTTATATTAATTTTTTCAAGTAACTTCTTAAAGTCCATTTCGATAGTTTACCATAAGAAACAATGTCCAACAGAAGAACATAGTGATCACTGCTGATTGGCCTATTTATCTGCTTGGTGTTATCCAAATCATCGTGCCACACAGCACAAAGGCTGGTTCTATTTTATCTCTTCTGAGATTGGCTTGGAGCCATCACTACAAGTTGGAAAACCTCCAATACTTTGAATAAGTTCCCCAGAAGAACATCTTACACGGATACACTCCTCATGTGAGGGAGGAATACAGACAATTGTTTCAGTTGATGACGCCTTATACACATAGAAAAAATAGAAGACACTCGTGAGAATAATTATTAATCCAAAGATTATTAAAAATGTTCTCATATATTACTTAGCATAATACCTATTAATAAAAGTATCTTTAAATTCTTTAAATGTCCCAGCAAGAATGTGGTTTCTTGCATCTTCGCAAAGTGTTGTTAGAAATTTCAAATTATGAATAGACGCTAGCGTTGCTGCAAGCATCTCATCTGAACGAAAAAGATGTGCTAGGTATGCTTTCGTATATTTATGAGTATACCATTCTTCATTTTCTGAAATCGGAGACATGTCTTCTTTGTACTGTGCATTAGTAATGTTAATGCGTCCATCATAGGTATACACCGCACCATTTCTTGCAATACGAGTTGGAGCAACACAATCAAATGTATCAACACCATTTTCAATGCCAAGTAATATATCAAGTGGTTCTCCTATGCCAAGAAGGTGACGTGGCTTCCCTTCTGGTAATTCCTCGCATACCCATCTGACTGCAGTTCCTATATCTTCTTTAGTAAAACTCCCCCCTATCCCATAACCATCAAAATCCATAGCGCCAAGCACCTGTGCAGACTCTCTGCGAAGTTCTTCATATGCCCCACCTTGCACCACCCCAAAGAGCGCTTGTTGCTTACCGGTTGCATTTGATATTCCAAGGCGCTTGTGTTCGTTAAGACTTCTCTGTGCCCAGGCATGAGTTCTATCAATTGCTTTACGTTGATATGCAACTGGAGCAAGTGGAGAAGTACATTCATCAAATGCAAAAAAAATATCTGCACCAAGATTATGTTGTATCTGCATACTACGCTCTGGGGTAAAACGATGTTCTGTTCCATCTATCACCGATTTGAATGTCACCCCATCATCATCAATTTTTGCAAGTTTCTCGTGAATTTTTTCGTTAGACTGTTCTTCTGTTTCTCTTTTACTTATTTCTTCTGATGTTGCTATCTTACTCACTCCGTGACCAAGAGCTTGTCCAAGTGAAAAAACTTGAAATCCCCCTGAGTCAGTAAAAGTAGGACCATCCCACCCCATCATCTTTGCAAAACCACCGTGGACTGCCACGAGTTCATCTCCTGGCTGTAAATAAAGGTGGTACGTGTTTGCAAGAACAGCCTCCGCCCCGATTGCATCCCGTACAATTTCTGAAGTAAGAGATTTTACTGTTGCTTTAGTTCCTACAGCAATAAATGCTGGTGTTTTTATATCGCCATGTGGGGTATGTATAACCCCTGCACGAAGAAGTGGGGCTTCTTTACTTTTTTTAACAATTTCAAATGAAAATGACATTACCCCATACTAACACATACAGAGAGCTCCTTGCGAGGGTGGTTTCTACCATGATAGTGTCTAGATAATTGCTCATTACTCATTATTCAAGGAGAATTATATGGACTGGATTACTTTCCGGCCAATTCTCCTGGGGAAATTTACCCAAGGAGAAATAGCTAGAATTCATCGTGCTTTTGTTGTTTCAAAAAGAAAGCATGCCCATCAATTTCGTGATGATGGTACCCCATATTTTTTACATTTGATACGATGCGCTTGTATAGCAATCCAGGGCGGGGTGCGTGATGTTGAAATCATTATTCTGCTTATCTTGCACGACACTGTAGAAGATACGAAGCACCACAAAACACCTTTTACAGTGAAAGATGTTACTCGTGCATTTGGTGCACACATGGGGAGTAGAATCTCGTGGCTCACTAAACATGACCACAGTCCACGTGGAATCCTAACCTACTGGAAGATTCTTCATGAGTGTAAGGACCATCGCACCATATTAGCCAAAGTAGTTGACCGCATCGATAACATTGAAACACTTCAGCATATACAAAGCGCTGATCGTAGGGAGAGAAAACTGCGTGAGACAAGGCTTCACTTCAGACGTTTTATACAATGGTTACGAAGTGATGCCCGCATACGTAATTTCCAAAATGAAGATGCGAGAATACAAGAAATCAGAGTCATTAACAATCTCCACAATCGGTTAAAAAAGGCTCTCCTTGTACATAGAGTTCATCTCTAAAATAGCCGCCTTCTGAGAAGGTGGCTATTCTCTTGTGTATATGTATCAAAGTGTAGTATTTGCTATAACTTCAACAAGCTCTTTATCAAACATAGACGGCAAAATATTCTCAGGGGAAGGATTCTTCACGTGATTAGCAAGTGCATACGCGGCGCGAGTAAACATATCAATATCAAATTGCTTTACATTATTATTGAGTACACCTTTAAACAATCCTGGGAAAATAAGTGAATTATTTAACTGATTAGGATAATCACTGCGGCCTGTTGCAATAATGAATGCCCCAGCCTCGCGCGCCTCCTCTGGCATGATTTCAGGTATCGGGTTTGCAAGAGAAAAAATAATTGGTCGTGATGTCATGGCTTTTACCATTTCTTTTGTTACGGTCCCTGGTTTAGAAAGTCCAATAAAAATATGTCGTCCAG
>CAYYCT010000036.1:0-1255 GCA_964470485.1 uncultured Candidatus Saccharibacteria bacterium | reverse complement strand
AAGTTCTTTACGCAATCTCTCTTCTATCTCAAAACACCGTGGCGCAGCAATATCCTCTAAGTTAACCGCACCAAATACTGGGGCAAGTTGTTTTACTGCTTTTATAATTTCTTCAGTATCTTGAGTATCAAGACATATTGGAAACGCATCAACTCCAGCAAAACTCTTTAGTATCGCAGCTTTACCCTCCATAACAGGAATGGCAGCGAGTGCGCCAAGATTACCAAGACCTAAGATAGCCGAGCCATCAGAAATAATTGCAACCGTATTTCTCTTGAGAGTATACTCACGGGCAAGTACTGGGTCACGCGCTATCTCACGACAAACTTCCGCAACTCCTGGAGTATACGCACGAGCTAAATCTTCTCTCGTTGCAAGTGGGACTTTCAACTCTGTTCCAATTTTCCCATGGTTATAGCCATGAATTTCTAGAGCTTCTTTATTATAGTCATGTTGCATAGTCCCTTAGTATACTCTAGAAAAGCATTCATATACAAAAAATAGTATACTTACACACATGATGAAACATATAAAAAATATACTCCCAGCGATTGTCTATGGTGGGTCAGATGGTGCGATTACAACATTTTCCGTTATGGCTGGTGCCGCAGGTGCTGGATTAGATCCAAAAGTGATTATCATTTTAGGATGTGCCAACCTAGCCTCAGATGGGTTCTCTATGGCGTCCGCTGATTTTCTTTCAGAAGAATCAAAAGATAAAGCGGATGAGAAGAAGTCTTTTAATCAAGCTCTGATCACTTTTATTTCTTTTGTTGGAGTAGGACTAATCCCTCTTATTCCATTTCTCTTCGCGCTCGTTGTAACACTTCCAGCAAATAAATTCTTCCTATCCACGTTGCTTACCTTTATGGCATTTGTTTTTATTGGATATATGAGAGGATATATCTTAAAGAAAAATAAGCTCGCGATGATATCGCAATCTGTTGGTATTGGTACACTCTGTGCTGGTGTAGCTTATCTTGTTGGACATCTTATTGGAAATTCTCTCTAAAATAAAAAGGGGTGTTTGATGGGATTAATTCCCTGGAGTCTGTAAGAACTCTGGTAGCGTTGCTTTTGGAATAATTGTCTTATTGTTAATATGTGTCTGTACTTCTGGAGAAATTGCTTCTGTGTAACTTACCGAATTCATATCCATCCCCTCTGACTTTGTTCTCCAGGTTGGCAAGTCACCTGTCCAGCTCCTGGTGGGGGTCTCGCTCATCCACCCAAGTGACATACGAGGTGAAACTGC
>CAYYCT010000035.1:0-5493 GCA_964470485.1 uncultured Candidatus Saccharibacteria bacterium | reverse complement strand
AATTGTGATCCTGGTCAGCGACCAAAAGTCGGCAAAGGAGGAAGTTGTAGGATAACTGAAGAGTGTGGTGGTGCGCTTATTTGTAAAAATGGCACATGCCAGTAGGGGGGGTGGCGAGAGCACGGACAACAGATATTTAGACAACAGAAAAAATTGACGAGATAGCCCAACATCAATCATACTTTTAGCTAACAGCTAACCCTCATCCCTAGACCCTGTTCTCACTCTTTGCTACACTTACAACCATACGTTAATCTTATGAAAAAACCATTCATTATTGCAGGTGTTTCTCTTACAAGCTTCTTTATCCTTTCTTCATTTGTTTCTGCACAGTCAGCTTCAGTTACAAGTGTTAATCAAGGTATTGGGACATTTGCAAGTCTTATTACTAATTTTACTCAATCAATAGTCAAGGCAACAGGAACTCTCTTCATGGCGCTTGCTATGGTGGCTTTCTTTTATGGTATCGTTCAGTACATTTGGGGGGCACGTGAGGGGGATTCTAAGAAGATACAAGTAGGTAACGAATTTATAAAATGGAGTCTTGTCGCACTTTTCGTTATGTTTTCTGTCTACGGCATTATTCGTTTCTTCCAAGTATTTATTTGTAACGGCCCTTGTAGTGAGACGATTATTATTCCAGATATTAATTTCGGGAAATCTTCAAATAACGGAATCTCTTCACCACCAACAGGTACTGATCCTCTTACTACCCAGAAAGTATATCTGTGTCCTGATGGAATTACTAAATTATCTACACCAGATTTAAGTGCTTGCCCAAGTACCGCATATACTTGTCCTGACGGGGTTACTAAAGTATCAAATCAGTCAGATCTTAAATATTGCCCGCAAAACTAAAGCTTACATCGACTTTATTGTAGGGTAGAAAATCATTGACATTATAAACATAGTAATGTAGTATAGAAAATAAGGACACTGCATAATTGCAGTGTTACTATGTTCTATAAAATCAGAGATAGATTGGAGAAGAAACCCATGGCAAATGCAAAGGCAAATGCTGAAGAGAGCTTTATGGCCGGGATAAGGAAGGGGACAGTAGGTTCACCGTCACCCTCCCAAATTTCTGCTACGGATGATGGATTACGGGCTGCGAGGGTGCAGAAAATCCTCAAAGAATGCAACACAGTCAATCCGACCAAGAAGGCAAAACCCTCTCAAGGAAACGCCGACCAATATCGGCGATCACTCAACGTACCCTTAAATTCAAGGAAAGCGAGGTCAGAAATGGAAGCAAGGACTGGGGTCAGGGGAGTTTCCTGGAAGCAAATCCTTCAAGGCATTGCAGGGATTCTTGCCATCTTGTTCGCTGGGTATTGGGCAACACACGATACGCCAGAGAACAGGGCGACCAACGAAAGAGCTCTGTTCCAGGTCGATATCGCTCGCTTAGAGGCAGAAAAGAGTAAGGCGTGGGCAGCTGTCGAACTTGCGAAAGTCGAGAAGATGCCACCCTCAGCGGTTGTCTCTCTAGTAGCATCAAACAACAGTTTTCGAACCGACTACATCTCTCCAGGAAGTAGGTGGGTTCTCTCCAGAGACACTCGCTATGTAGTTGCTGGGGGCGGCTCGGTTTCTTCTCCTGCGGCGATGCTGTTCTTCTCAGGTGTTCCTAAGAATATCACCGGCGAGTATTTGCTGGTGTATAAGAAGGACCCAACCAAGAGAACATGGTCGAGAGGGTGGTCAACAGATTCTCCTCCGTTTGAGTTGGAGGGACTTCTCAAAGATCGGATTCAAGGAGCTGGAAAGAATGAAGCCTTTGATATTTACACGAAGGGGGGCCAAATTGAAATTCTCATGTAATCTTTTCACAAGGAAGGAGGAATAGAGTCATGTCAGACGCACATCATCCCGCACCAAAGAGTGGTGGCGGTCTCGGGAAGGCTTTCGGGGGGGTACTGCTCCTTTTGATTGTTGTCTTTTCTGGGCTGATTTCAGCATTTGCTGACCAAATCGGACACTTTCTTCAGACTCTCACGTACCAAGTTGGATATGTTTTTCAAATCATGAAGATGAATGCAGGGCCCATCCTTGCAATTGTTGGAGCAGTTCTTATCTTTCGTTCAATGAAAAAATAGATCTTTTAATTTTCCTAGAACGTGAGACAACACATACAAACCGTCAGCTTGTGACGTACATAAGCAAGAAGGGGTACTACCCTCTTCGCACATCGCCTCACGCGGTGTCGCGTCGAGGTAGTAACCCCTTTTCTTTTTACATATATTTATTTAAATCATTTTTACCCACAGGTATACCTTGTTGGGCAAATAACCGCTAAGTATATTTCTCTCTGTCGTCTGTTTGCTGTAAATTTTCTATCCCCATCTTCCCTTGCAAAGAGGTATAATACGGCTATACTTATACATATACAATAAATATATGAAAAAAACATTAACAACCCTTTCCCTTGTAGCTAGTGGTGTCGCCGTTGCTTTAGCTCAAATTGGGGGAACTATTACTATCGGCAATACGGCAACCCAAGGGCAGGTTAATGGTGGGGCACTTCTCCAGCTTCTTGCTCTAGCACAAACACTAGTCACACGCCTTGTTCCATTCGCTGTTGGTGTTGCTGTTCTAGTATTCTTTTATTTCCTTATTGTTTTTATTATTAAAGGTGGTGAAAGCTCAGACACAAAAGCGGCCACCCTTAAAGGAATGGGGTACTCTATCCTTGCTCTCTTTGTCATGGTATCTATTTGGGGGATTGTTGGTTTCTTAGGAAGTATGTTCGGTATTGGTCAGGGAGGAAATGTTCCTATTCCAGGAGTTCCAGTTCCAGGCAACTAATGTTTTGTTGGGGTAGACATATATATTTATACTCATGAAAAAAGCACTACTAGCATGTTCAATCATTGTTGGTAGTGTTTTTTTTGCTTATGCTCAACTTCAGGTCGGTGATGTAAAGGTAAACGTTGGTAAGATTTGTGGAACGATTAGTGGTAAACCCGCCTGTGTTAATCCTTCAACAGGTCAATGGGAAGTGGTAACTGGTAATGGAACGGGTATAGGTGGAAACGTCAATACGGGCACTATTGGTGGAGTAGGGGTAATAGGTGGCGTGCGAGTTGGGGGGACTCTCGTTGGAGGGACGGGAGGAGTCTCTGCGTGCGACAGTATTACAGATGAAGTACAAAGAAATGCTTGTTATGTAGCACAAGCTCAGGGAGGCGGGAATGCTAATTATAGCGGAGTTCTTGGATTACTCGCTCTTGCACAAACATTTGTGTTGCGATCAGTTCCATTACTTGTTGGTATAGCGCTTCTTGCCTTTTTTTGGTTTCTTGTTGAATTTATTTGGAAAGGAAAAGATAATCCAGATGAACAGAAGAAGGGTAAGTCCGGAATGTTGTATGCCATCCTAGCAATTTTTGTAATGGTATCCATCTGGGGGATTATTGCTTTTGTTGGGCAATTGATTGGTATCAATCAGGGTGGAACAATGGGTGGATTCAAATTACCCGGCGAGAAATAATATATTTGATATACTCGTATTATTATGAACGGCGAAGATATACTACAGGGTGTTATTACAGAGATATTTAGTCCGCTTTATGGACTTGCTGTTGCGTGTGCCTTTGTCTATTTTCTTTATGGAGGGTTTCGTTTTATTGTAGATTTAAATGATCCAGAAAAAAAGAATAATGGGAAGAGTCATTTACTTTGGGGGACCGTCGGACTTTTTATTATGTTTTCGGTTGGGGGAATTTTAAAATTTTTTAATGAGATATTTGGCGGGTTGTTTCAGTTCTAGGGGGCTTAGGGTATGTGGGTTATAAAAATACATTTGTCGCAAGGAGATTGTTTGGTGTTTTTGCTCTACTTCCAACTACCTAACACCTACAACCCAAATTATGTTAGAATAGACCGATATGAAAGAAGTATTTGACGGGAATCAATCCGATCGCATGGAAAAAATAGTCTCTCTCTGTAAACGTCGTGGGTTTATTTTTCAGGGAGGAGAAATCTATGGTGGTCTTGCTGGAACCTTTGATTATGGCCCATACGGAGTACTACTACGTCGTGCACTTGAGAACGCATGGTGGGATTTTTTTGTTAGTAAACGCAATGATATGTATGGGCTCGATGCGAGTATTATTTCAAGTCAAAAAGTATGGGAAGCAAGTGGACATCTCACCGGATTTACCGATCCTCTTGTTGAAGATATAAAAACAAAGAAAAATTATCGTGCTGATCATCTCATCGAAGACGCAGGGTTATCAGCGGCAGGACTAACACCAGAGCAGATGTCACTACTCATTAAAGAGAAGAATATCAAAAGCCCTGACGGGAATGATCTTGCCGAAGCGAAAACATTTAATCTTCTCTATCCAGTTCAGATGGGGGCATCGAAGGACACGAGCGCAACAGCATACCTTCGTGGGGAATTAGCGCAAGGGATGTTCACAAATTATAAGAATGTGATTGACAGCATTCACCCAAAACTTCCTTTTGGCCTAGCTCAGGTTGGTAAGGCGTTTCGTAATGAAATTGCCCCTCGAGACTACACGTTTAGAAGTAGGGAGTTTAACTTGATGGAATTCGAATACTTCTTTGACCCACGCAAAGGAGACTGGGCGGAGCTTTTTGAAATGTGGAGAAATGAAATGTATCGATGGATAGAATATGTTGGCATCAAGCGTGACCTTACCCATGAAATAGAAAAACAAGGTGCAGATCTAGCGCATTATTCAAAGAGAACAATTGATATTGAATTTGATTTTCCATTTGGACAAAAAGAATTATATGGTCTAGCGTATCGTACTGACTTTGACCTGAAGGCACACGAAACACATAGCGGTGTCTCACAAGCGTACGTTGATGGAGAGACAGGGGAAAAGTTTATCCCTCATGTTCTTGAGCCAACGTTTGGTATAGATAGAACAGTACTTGCTATTCTCACAAGCGCATACGATGAAGAAACAGTAGATGGCGATGAACGCGTCGTGCTTAGATTTAAGCCGGTTATTGCACCAGTACAAATCGCCGTCCTTCCACTTTCCAAGAAAGAAGAACTTACCATTCCAGCACAAAACATTGCAGATGAACTAAAGCGTATCGCCCGAGTTGCATATGATGAAACCCAATCGATCGGTAAGCGTTACCGACGACAAGATGAGATAGGGACACCATATTGTGTGACCGTTGATTTTGAAACACGTACTGATAATGCGGTAACTGTCCGTGACCGAGATACTATGAAGCAGGAGAGGGTTCCAGTTATTGAGTTATCTGAGTATTTTAGAAAAAAGGTAGGGTAGTTCTCCGGTCTTGATTCTTGGTCATTTTTATGATAGAATTGTACGACTATGGCAAAAGCGCAAGATAATCTTATCCAGTTGAAAAATAAGGAAACAGGCGAGGTATATTTTACTGCAAAAAACAAAAAGCTTGTTACTCGTAAAATTGAGCTCAAGAAGTATTCTAAGAAGCTTCGTAAGCACGTTATGTTTAAGGAAGCCAAAAAATAGACTT
>CAYYCT010000034.1:4073-5542 GCA_964470485.1 uncultured Candidatus Saccharibacteria bacterium | reverse complement strand
CCAGCATATATTGCAAATTGGCAATGGAAAAAAGCGTCATAGTTATTAACCTTGGAAGTTCGTCGAAGAAATATTCTCTTTATCAGAAAGGAGAAGTGATTGTCGATGCGCATTTTGAAAATGATAAGGAAAAATTTCTTGTAACCTATACTGGAGATGGTCCACTTGAAATATCCTCCGATACCTTTAAAGGCAGCTTCTTTGCTTTTTGTGATGCAATAAAAAAAAGAGGGTATCTTCGTAGTGACTCTCATATTTATGCTGTGGGGATGCGTATTGTCGCACCGGGAGAGTATTTTACTGAGGATCATGTCGTTGATAATGCTTTTTTGGAAAATTTAGAAAATGCCCGCCATGAAGATAAGGCACATATCGAGCCGATACAAAGAGAAATCACTCTTGTCAGAGAAGCGTTCGGGGCTGTGCGCATTGTTGCTATATCTGATAGTGCTTTTCACTCTACAATGAAGGATGTTGCCAAAAAGTATGCTCTTCCCCAATCTTTTGCTTCCAAGTATGGCCTACGTCGATTTGGATATCATGGCATTTCTTTATCTGGAATAGTTAATACACTCTCCTCGCGTCCATGGGGGCTAGAAAAGAGGGCTATTATTTGTCATCTTGGTAGTGGGGCAAGTGTTACCGCTGTATCAGAGGGGAGAAGCGTCGACACATCAATGGGGTATTCTCCGCTTGATGGACTAATAATGAGCTCACGGAGCGGTAGTATTGATGTTGGAGCGATACTTCATGTTGCGGAGAAAAAAAGCGTTGAAGAATTACAGGATATGTTATATAGAAAAAGTGGCCTCTTGGCAATTAGCGAACTCTCGAACGATATGCGAGTACTTATCGACGCAGAAAAAGATGGGCACGTCGGTGCGCATCATGCCATTGAAGCATTTGCGTATACTATACGAAAATATATTGGGGCGTATGTTTCAGTTTTAGGCGGCGTCGATGTACTTATTTTTTCTGGAACAATAGGGGAGAGATCATTTATTATACGAGAACGTATTTGTAGAGAACTTGGATGGTTGAATGTGTATCTTGATGATGAGAAGAACACTCATGCAAAAAGTGGGGAGTATATTAACAAAGAAGGAACACTTGGAGTATGTGTTATCCATTCTGATGAAGATCTAGAAATCATGAAAAGAGTAGCTACGATTCTCGGATAAAATTGTACATTCTCCTATATATGTGGTATTATGGTATAAGGACAAATACCTATAGTGTTATGGGTATAAAAAAATCAAGGAGTAAGACGAGATGAAAATGGTTTCCCTTGTGACCTTGAAGCACATTCAAGACGAGATTCGTTTGGCTTTCTACGTGTTCATATTGTTTTTCTTGGAAGTCTGCATTCTTTTTCTCGAAGAATTAATGGTTGAAGGACATATTGCTATTCAGAAAGGATGGCTAGCAACGATCAAGTTTGCTTCCACCCTGGTAATTTGGCTGGCAGG
>CAYYCT010000034.1:0-3973 GCA_964470485.1 uncultured Candidatus Saccharibacteria bacterium | reverse complement strand
TCTCGTTGGTCTATATCGTAGAAGTTTAGATTATTAGTATGAAGATAGGTGGCAAGCTTTACTCCAACAAAGCGCCAATGCCACGGTTCGTATATATAGTATTTATTTCCTTTTGGATATGAGAGGACGAAACCATACAGATGAGCATTATCAAGAAGCCAAGCATACGCCTTTGTTTCGCCAAAACCACTTAACTGTCCGCCTATTCCTGTTGTTATAAAATCAATTGTTGTTCCAAGTTGATGTTCTGAGTATCCTTGATCAGCCGAGAAAGCGTTTGCAGTTCCGGCACCATAGGTAACTGAGTATGAAGTCTTGAGAGACTTTTGTTCTGCAAATGATCGATATCCAGATTTAACATAGATAGTAACACCGGCAGATTTTGCACCTTTTAATAAATTTTCTAAATACGGCCACGACTCTGTAAGAAACTGCTCTCGCCTCGTCTCACTATACAGATATTCTGGGGGAATATCGGTAAGGTGTGTTGGTGTGTAGTTTTCATTGAGGAAATATACTTTGGAATATTTATTGAGAAGTTGTGGGTCTATTTGAGCTAGTTTTTGTAGTGTGTTTACTGTTCCAGAAATAGTACCAACTGATTGTTCTACACCACCGACTTGTGTTTTAACCGCCGCGATACTTCGCTCGGTATTGGTAAGTGTTTTTGATAGTCCAACGGTTTGCTTATTAAGATCGGTAACATTTTTTGCCAACTGGCTAGTATTGTTGGAAAGTTCTCTGTTCGTAAGGGCGAGATCTTCCGTAAGTGAGTCTATTTGTAATGATAGAGAATTAATCCGCACAAAACCATAGATAATAAATATTCCAAGAACAATAAATATCCCAATGATAGGAAGAATATATGAGGGGATGGTCTTGTGAGGATGTTGATGTTGCATGCCTATGCGTAAGTATAGCACTTTTCATGGGATTGGTTTTTTGTTTATATACGTAGTTTGATGACGTAAAACAAGGTATACTTAATCTCAGGAATGCAACAGAGTAACCCTTTTGTGACTTGAACTATTTTTGGTATACATAAAAACTGTCACAAATATGCATATCCTTCGTTATCTATTAGTGGAAGTCAAGACTTTTTACAATGTCTCTCTATAATCAGTTTAATCATGAAGAGCTTTATACTGAGTTTTTTACTCCGCTATTTCGTTATTTTTTGTTTAGAACAAAGGATCGCGAACTCTCAAGTGATCTTACACAATCAACATTTCTTAAGTTTTTAGTACAAAATAATAAACCCTCCACGAAGGATCATAGTGTAAAGTTATTATTTACTATCGCTAGAACTACATTGATTGACTACTGGAGAGTAGATAGTAAACGCAAGCACGAGAGTATAGAAGCGGAAGAAATTGACCCAATAAGCACCTTACCAACCCCAGAAAGGGATTATGAGATACAAGAAGGGGAAGTTTTACTTAGGGAGCTGCTGGATTATCTTTCTGAGACAGAAAGAGAGGTTGTCACACTCCGGCTTACAAGTGATATGAGTTATGATGATATTTCTCAAATTTCTGGAATTTCTTCTGCTAATGCTCGCCAACTATATTCACGGGCTTTGCGAAAAGTGCAAACAGTATTACAAGAAGACCCGCGTTATCAACAATACGCTATATGAACACTATATTTCCAAACGAAAATAACATAGAGCAGTTTCTCAAGAAACAGGCGTCTTTTGTAGAACCTTCTCGGGATCTTTTTGAAAGTACGATAAAAGATGTCACAAAACAAGAATCTCATCGTAATACCAAACAGAGAGCAAATGTGCTTTCACCTTATCAGTTAACGTCATATTTTTTTATGAAAAAGATAGCATATATTGGAGTTCCGCTAGTAGTAGTTGCACTTGCTGTAGCTGTTACGGTAAAGAACCCATCTTCTCCTGATACGAAAATGGCTTATCAAGAGTCGTCATCTCAGGTGGAAACTGCTTCAAACAGCAATTCAAACAATACCACTAATACCCAAAATGGTAACAATCCTTCGTCGGCGGCTTCTAACGCAAACGCATCTATTGATGATATTGTTGATGGATTGATTGCTGACACTGCTTCAGATGTGTCTACTTCTGATTCAAATGAAGAAGCATCACTTGAAACAGAGTTACAAGATTACAATAATTTAAAAACAACAGACTATGAAAACAGTATATAAAAAAGTTGTTGCAACAGGTACTCTTGGCGCGATAGTCTTCACGCTAATTCTCCCAACAGTAGCATATGCACAAACACCTAGTATTGGTCAGATAAACCAAAAAGCTTGCTCTTTGATAGAAGAAAGAGGGCAGAAGATGGTTCAGAGAATTACCGAGAATGGTCAGAAGTTTTTGACCAACAAAACTAATCGTTTAGCAAAACTTACAACTGAAAGAAATTCTCGCGACCAAATTCGCTCGACTCGAAGATCAACAGTTGACATCAATAAGAATGAGAGATATGCAGCCCTTATGGCAAGAGCTGATACTGATGCAAAGAAAGCAGCGGTAACACAATTCCAGACAAGCACACAAGCAGCACTCGCAACACGACGAGTTGCTATTGATGCAGCAGTCAAGGCACATAGAACAGGAGTAGATAATCTTCTCAATGGAAAGTGGGGAGCACTTGATAGTTCACTTATTACTTTTACAAATAGCGTAAATCAAGCGTTTGCTACAGCAAAGAGTTCTTGTGCTGGTGGCGCTGACGCTAAAACAGTACTTGCAACATTAAAAGCAAGTGTAAAAAGTTCCCGAGATACCTTCAAGAGTTCTCGAACTGATGCAGCAATAAAAGCAGATCTTGAAGCGCTAAGAAATACTCGTCGACAGGCAGTAGCTTCCGCTGAAGCAAACTACAAAACTAGTATGGAATCAGCAAGAGCAGCGCTCAAAGCAGCATTCAAATAGTTTATTTCAAGAATGTTTCTCTATAAAAACCCCAGACGGGGGTTTTTATATTTTCAATGATCTATCTAGGTATTTCTTTAACCATTTCGTGCCGCATTAATAGTGGCAACATCAATCTTTTTCATGGTCATCATGGCGTCAAATGCGCGCTTGGATTCTGCACCTCCGGCCAACAATGCTTCTGTGAGCGTGCGAGGAGTAATCTGCCAAGAAACACCCCATTTATCCTTGCACCAGCCACAGTCACTTTCTTTACCACCATTGTTAACAATTGCATTCCAGTACGTATCTGTTTCTTCTTGATCTTCTGTAGTTATCTGGAAAGAGAAAGCTTCGCTTTGTTTAAACATTGGACCACCGTTAAGTCCCATGCATGGTATGCCACACACAGTGAAGTTAACAGTAAGCACATTGCCCGCTCTACCATCCGGGAAATCACTAGGAGCATAAAAGATATTAGTTACTTTGCTATCTGGAAAAGTTTCAGCATAAAAATTTGCTGCATCTTCTGCTTCTTTATTAAACCAGAGACAGATTGTATTTTTTGGTATCATATTATTTTATAGTATCACAGTAAGATCGATTTTCAGACCCCGCCTGTACTTTTTTATTGTAATGTCTTTTCTTGAACAATAGTTGAATCTAATTAATGTTTTTCAACTATTTTCTTCAGTTCGTCTATAACTGCTTTCTCCCAAGCTTTCATCGAGTACCACTTGATAAGTGGTGTTGCGACGATACGTAGCCATGCTTTATGGATAGTGACTTGATATGTGTAGTCAATCAATGTTCCACCTTGATGAGGAGAAAGTAATAGTTCCTCATGTCCTGAAGTACCAAACTGGTAACTATCATTATCAGAAATGAATCCTTTTCCAGGGAGTATTTGTGTTTTCATGTTCACTTTGAAACTTCTACCAAATGATTTTACCGTCGCTTCCATCTCTAGAGTATCTCCATCACGTTTATCAATCCGTACTGATTCTGCTACCTTTGGAAAATGCTTCGGTAGATTTTCGAAGTCAGTCATTATTGTTGCTACATCTTCAACAGGAGCTTTAATTA
>CAYYCT010000033.1:0-5884 GCA_964470485.1 uncultured Candidatus Saccharibacteria bacterium | reverse complement strand
ACGGGATGATAGAGTATGCATGGCTGGTATGGGGATTGAGAGTAAGTATAGCTTAGATCTTTTTTATAATTGTTGGGTTTATACACAGTTATGTTCAAAAAATAAAAAGATGTCCTTAGACATCTTTTTATTTTCGTATTTTTATTATTTGGCTTTCTTTGCAACTTTCTTTGTTGCCACTTTCTTTTCTTTCACTTCTTTAACTTTTGTTTCAGCTACTTCCTTTTTTGTTTTTACCGTCTTTGCTACCTTAGTAACTTTATCAGTAAGCCTAACATTTGAAGCATGTATTGATGCAGGAATTTCTATGATACCTCCCTTTACTCCTGTTTTTGTTGGACGGGTATGTTTTTTTACCATGTTGAGACCTTCGAGAGTAACTCGATTCTTCTCTTTATCAACACTAACAACCACAGAAGACTTCCCTTTCTCTTTACCGGCAATCACTATTACTTTATCTCCTTTTTTTACGTGCATATTTGTTGTATTAAAATTTTGTATGTATTTGTATTTGCTAACAGCCAAAGGCTACAAGCTAATAGCTGTTATATAATTTCCGGCGCCAGTGATGCTATCTTCTTGTACCCATCAATCCCTGTAAGAGAAAGTTCTCGAGGTATCGGACCAAAAACACGTCCTGCCTTTGGTTCTTTTTTTGTCTTATCAACAATAACAACAGCATTATCATCAAAAGAAATATATGAACCGTCCTCTCGACGTACTTGTTTGGTTGTACGAACAACAACTGCGTACACAACATCTTTCTTCTTTGTTTGCTTACGAGGTTCGGCAACTTTTACAGAAAGCACTACCAAGTCCCCAATAGAAGCATATCTTCGCTTACTTCCTCCTAGCACCTTAAAAACTCTCCCTCTTTTTCCTCCGGAGTTATCGGTGATTATTACATTTGTTCCTGCTTGTATCATGGTAGTGGTGTACTTAATTAATAAATAAAAGATGCTCTATTCTTACCCATTCTTTTGGATAACAGTAAAATTCTTATCTTTAGAGAGTGGGCGACACTCTTCAATAACGACAAGGTCACCAACTTTATACTCATTATTTTCGTCATGAGCCTTATAATGCTTGTCTATTTTGTAATATTTACCGTACTTTTGGTGTGCAACATAACGATTAACATTAACAACGACGGTTTTATCCATCTTATCAGAAACAACAGTTCCAGTAAGCCTCTTTCGACTTTTTACGATTGCTTTAGTTGTGGTATTTGTTTTCATAAAAATAAAATTAGCGAGCGATAACACGAGTTTTAACTGGAAGCTTACACCCCGCCTTACGAAGTGCCTCACGCGCGACAGCCTCAGTTACGCCATCAATCTCAAAGAGTATTCTTCCTGGACGAACCTCAAAAACGTATCGATCTGGATCCCCTTTTCCTTTTCCCATAGGTACTTCTGCAGCTTTTTGGGTAACTGGACGATCAGGGAAAATACGAATCCAAAGTTTAGCTGTTTTCCCTGCTGAACGCTGAGCAACGCGACGCGCTGCCTCAATCTGATTTGCAGCAATACGAGAAGGTGTCTCCGCTTTCAAACCAAATGATCCGAAGGCAACAGTAATCCCTCGTGACTCAGGACGATTAAGCTTAGCTTCTGATAAGCGTCCTGTTTGCCATTTTCGGTGTTTTACTTTCTTTGGGAATAACATACGTTTTTAATTAATTACTATTTATTTGCTGTCCTTTTTATCAAACTTCATACCACGATAAATCCAAACCTTAATACCGATAACGCCATACGTCATATTCGCACGCTCGCGAGCAAAATCAATATCAGCTCGAAGTGTCTGAAGAGGAATTCCTCCTCGCTTAATTTGTTCACGACGCGCCATTTCAGCTCCACCAAGACGTCCAGAAACTGCAATACGAGCTCCTTGTACATCACGGTTAGCCATAACCTTCTCAATAGTTGTTTTAAGAACTCGTCGGAAAGGAAGACGTTTTTCGATTCCTTCTGCAATCATCGCAGCAACAATAGCCGCGTCAGCTTCTGGATTAGCCACTTCTACAATATCAAGCTTAACGTCTTGTGGAACGATAATTTTTAAACGAGCCATTTCTTTTTTAAGTGCAGCACGCAATTTTTCAATACCATCCCCTCCGCGACCAATAATCATCCCTGGGCGTGATGTGTGAATCATGATGCGATACTGCTTCTCGCTTCGTTCCATTTCAATAAGAGAAATATACATTCCTCGTAAACGCTTAGTAAGCCAAGCACGTACCAAAACGTCAGCACGAAGGTGGTCAACATAATTATTTGTTGTTTTACCAAACCAACGACTCTTCCAGTCGCGGATAATTCCAAGTCTATGTGAATATGGGTGTACTACGTGTGTCATAAAATTATTGTGTGTTTTTTGGTGATACTTGTGCAAGTTCAATAACAACCTTACTTGTATGTTTATGAATTGGAAATGCTCGCCCCATAGCACGAGGCATCCATCGCTTAATAACAACCCCCTTATCAACTGTTGCTGTTTTAACAACAAGAGTATTCGCTGGAACTCCTGCATTTGCCACAGCAGAATCAAGAAGTTTTTTCATAGGAAGAGCTCCCTTCTTAATAAGGTGTGACAGAATTCCTTGCGCTTGTAAAGCGTTCTTTCCCTTGATAAGTTCTGCGATAAGACGAACTTTTCGTGGTGCTTGGCGATAGTTGTTAAGTGATGCTTTCATACGTAAAAATTATTTCTTCTTGGTATCTGTTGCGGTTTTAGCAGTTTTGGCAGCAGTAATTTCAGCCTCCTTCTTCTTCTGGTCAATTTCTTTTTGCATCTTACCTCCGTGGCGGATGAACTTGCGTGTTGGAGAAAATTCTCCAAGTTTGTGACCAACCATATCTTCAGTAACAAGCACTTCAATATGAGTCTTACCGTTATATACCCCGAACGTAAAACCAACCATTTCCGGAGAGATGTCAGATCGACGAATCCATGTCTTAATAACCCCTGTTGTTTCAGGGCGTTTGCCAAGTACTTTCTTGAGTACTCGTTCATCTACATATGGACCTTTATTAAGTGATCGTGTCATGTTTGGTGTTTTGGTTGGCTAATTATATCAGATTTTTGTTGAAAGTAAAGCGTTTTATGGGTTTTATTTTTATAGTATGTTACTTTAGTGCACACTAACCCATATCATTACCTTGTAAACTATTTCTTCTTTCTGACAACACGTCGAGAGACGATGTGTACATTTGAGTACTTCTTAGGTGATCGTGTCTTGTGTCCACCTGTTGTTTTACCTTGCTTTGTCTTAGGACGACGTGTTCCTCGTGGTTGTGCCCCTTCACCTCCTCCGTAAGGGTGGTCTACTGGGTTCTTAGCCATTGCTCTGGTTTTTGGACGAATACCAAGATGTCGTGAACGTCCAGCCTTCCCAACATTACGAAGTCTGTATTCATCATTAGAAACTTCACCAATACAGGCGTAGCATGTATCAACTACTTTACGAATTTCTGATGAAGGAAGTTTAACTGATGTATACCCACCATCATGAGCAACAACTTGCGCATATGTCCCAGCTGAACGAACAAGCTTTGCTCCTGAGCGCAATTTGATTTCAACGTTATACACGAATGTTCCTACTGGAATGTTACGCAACATGGCACGGTTACCGGTAATAAGATCTGCTTTTTCTGAAACAATAAATGAATCCCCTACTTTCATAGATTTTGGCACTACAACATATCGTTTAGCTCCATCTTTATACGCTGCAAGCGCAATAAATGCTGATCGGTTTGGATCATACTCGATGGTCTGAAGTTTCGCAGGAATATCCATCTTATCATACATAAAATCAATATCTCGATAGGATCGCTTGTGTCCTCCTCCTCTGTGTTGAGAAGTAATGCGACCAAATGCATTTCTTCCACTGCCACGTCTAAACCCTGACGTTAGTGGTTTGTATGGATCATTTGTTGTAAGCACACCACGGTAGGTTACAGTGGTCATGTTACGACGAGATGGTGTTGTTGGTTTATATGTTTTCATAAGCGCTTAATAATTTATGGATATGCAATAGTTAGGAAATAGCTATTGTGTCGCCCTTTTTAAGAAAAACAATTGCTTTTTTAATTCCCGCTTGTGTGCCAAGCTTTCCACGAATAAACGTATACTTTCGTGGCATGTTAGTGATATTAACAGCAACAGGTGTTACCTTGTATTCTTTCTTAATTTCAGAAGCAACTGCATGTTTTGTTGCGTTCTTTGCAACAACAAATGTATAGGCATTAGCCACTGATTGTGCTGAAGCTTTTTCTGTAATGTGAGGAGCAATAATAATTTTGCTTGCCACTACGTCTTTCTCTTTATTTTCTGTTGTGATAATCTTTTTTGCCATAGTGCGTATAATTAATTACTTACTTTCTTAGCTTTTGCTCGTGAAGAAATTTTGGAAGAAAGGTACGCGATAGTTTCTTCTGGATTGGCAATAACAAGATATCGAGTATTTGCAATATCAAGTGGGTTCAAATCATCCATTGTATGAAGTGTCATATATGGCAAGTTACGGAATGAACGCTTTGTTATATCATCTCCCTTTTTTACAGAAAGATATACATTATTAGGCTTCTTGTAACAAAGAGTCTTGAATCCCTCAATAGTCGTAAGCCCCTTCATAGCCATGTCTGCATCTTTTGTCTTACCAGAAAGTTCAGGAAGAGTTTCAATAAAGATAACTTTTCCAGCCTTAACTTTTGCAGATAAAAGAGAAAATAGAGCTGCTACTTTCATTCCTTTTGGAATAGTCTTTTTATAGTCTTTATCAACGCGAGGACCAAAAGTTACACCTCCGTGACGCCAGATTGGAGAACGAGATGACCCGTGACGAGCACGTCCTGAACCTTTTTGATTCCATGGTTTCTTTCCTCCTCCACGAACCTCTGATCTGTCCTTAGTGTGAGCAGTTCCCGCGCGACGATTTGATGCTTGAGAATAGAGGACTTGTGATACAAGGTCAGCATTCCACTCTGCACCAAAAATAGCCTCTGGTACTTCAAGAGTTTTGCTTGCCTTTCCTTCCATTGTGTAGATAGTTACTTTCATAAGAGTATTACTGTGCTTTTAATTCTACTACTGTGCCACGACGACCAGCTACTGCCCCCTTGATAAGAATAAGACCATGTTCAACATCAACATCCAGTATGGTGACATTCTTTTGTGTGACTCTGTCACTACCCATGCGCCCCGCCATACGTTTTCCCTTATTAACACGCTGTTGCCCTGTTGAACCAATAGAACCGATCTCACGCATGGAGTGCTTTTGTCCATGCTGATGCCATCCTCCGTGCATACCATGACGCTTCATAACACCCTGGAACCCTTTTCCCTTAGAAATACTTGAAACAGTTACAGAATCCCCTTTTGAAAAAATATCACAAGCGAGAGTTGCTCCAACAGAAAGATCCCCTGGAGATGTTCGAAATTCTTTAACAACAGCAAACCCTTCACCTTTAAGATGTCCAAGGAGTGCCTTAGAAATACGGGAAGTTTTCTTGGATCCTTGCCCAACTTGAATAGCTTCGTACCCGTCCTTTGCAGTTGTTTTAAGTGCTGTTACAGTAAGCGGTGTAGCTTTAAGAAGTGTCGCTGGGTGGACTTTTCCATCTTCTCCGAAAAACTCGGTCATATGTTGTTTTGTTGCTAGTGTGAATTTCATGGTAGTTGTTTGGAGTATCTTACTGGATTTTCCGCATCTGTTCTGCGTTCGTTCCGCGTAATTCTGCGATTATGCCATCTTTACATCAATGTCTACTCCTGATGGAAGTGAAAGATTGGTGAGCGCCTCAATAAGTTTAGGTTGTGGGTTAACAATATCAACAAGACGTTTATGAACGCGCATTTCGAACTGTTCACGAGCATCTTT
>CAYYCT010000032.1:4309-6110 GCA_964470485.1 uncultured Candidatus Saccharibacteria bacterium | reverse complement strand
TAATCAAGCATAAATGCATGCTCCCACACATCCATGACAAGGAGTGGCGTAAGTCCAGCCAAATGTCCACCATCGTGCTCAGCGATCCAAAGATTGATTAGCTTGCCATCCTTTTTGTCATGAGCTAGTACTACCCACCCCACACCACGCATTGCAGCAATACTACGAAACTCCTTTTCCCAACTTTCAACACTCCCCCATGTCGCCTCCATCTTCTGCTTGAGCATACGGTTACTAAGAGCAACCCCATGCTTCGCCATATTTTCAAAATACAACTCATGAAGTCTCATACCATTCCACTCCCACCCAAAGCGACGGTGTAGTTCTGCGTATTCTGGTGTTCCTACTTCTTTTTCTTTAAAAAGGTCAAGAAGTTTATTGGTATTAGTAACATACCCTTGGTAGAGCGTGAAGTGATTGGTAAGAAGCGCATCACTAAAGCCTTCTAGTCCGAGTAATCGTGAAAAATCTTTTGGAGTGTACATACTTATGTTGATATAAATTAATATAGAAAGTATATCATTTTGCTTGTATATTCACGAATACTCACCGATGAATACCACTATCCTTTACTGTACTTTTCTGAAATTTCTTTAATAGCTTGTACCAAAGTTTCCATATCATTCATGGTTGTACTTCTGCCCATGCTGATACGAATATTCTCAAGTGCATCTTCTTCGCTTGCACCAAGCGCCATTACCACATAACTCCCCTCCGTTTCCATCGATGCACATGCCGACTTGTGTGATACTGCGAAACCTTTAGCATCAAGTCTCAGTATCATCTCCTCACTTGTTATACCTGGAATTCTACAATTAATATTATTTGGTAAACGTAATTCTGAAAGAATCTGATGTGACTTTATTCTAGTATCTCTACTCTCTTGTCTGTATATATCAAATGCGCCGTAGAAAATAATTGTTGGGATTTCATTTTTCAATAATTCCACAGTCTTGTCGCGAAGTATACGCAATCGCGTACTTTCTTCATGCATCTCCTCTTGTGTTTCAGTAAGTGCAACTCCGAAGGCATACGCACTTGCAACATTTTCTGTGCCACTACGAAGTCCTCGTTCTTGTCCACCACCATAGGAGATAGGTGAAAGTTGTACTCCTTCACGTTTATAGAGTAATGCTATTCCTTTCGGACCATAGATCTTACTGCTATTAACAGTCATCATATGAACCTTCAAACGAAGTGCATCCAGGTTACAGTAGTTTGTCGCCTGACATGCGTCAGTATGAAAATATGGATAGGATACATGAGGAAGATTTCTTTCTCGTTTCCATTCTTCAATGGCACGGCCAATTTCTTTAATGGGTTGTACTGTTCCTATTTCATTATTCGCATACATAACACTTACAAAAATAGTTTTTTCACACAGAGCTTCTACGATGTCTTTCACTTTAACAACTCCATCATCATAGACCGGAAGATACGTTACTCTCACTTTCTTTTCTTTCTCCAGTACACGAATAGGTTCAAGTACTGCTGGATGTTCGATAGATGAAACAATACAGTGGGGTAAATTATTTGAATCGTTTGCTTGCTCACTTGCGTACCTATAATAGGTACCAAGCACGGCAAGGTTGCACGACTCAGTCCCTGATGAAGTAAAATAAATTTCATACGCATGAACATTAAGTACCGAAGCACACAATGCGCGAGCCTTATCAAGAAGCACCCCTGCATGTGCCCCCTCTCTATGAATACCTGAAGGATTACCGAACGTCTCTAGCGCCTCCAGGAGCGCGCGCTTCGCGCGCGCTCCTATCTCAGTTGCCCCCGCATTATCCAAATA
>CAYYCT010000032.1:0-4209 GCA_964470485.1 uncultured Candidatus Saccharibacteria bacterium | reverse complement strand
GGAGCGCGCGCTTCGCGCGCGCTCCTATCTCAGTTGCCCCCGCATTATCCAAATATATTCTCTTTGGCAACGATGCTGTAGAACCACGTAGAGCAAATATGCTGCCACTTTTCTTCTTAAACAAAGAAATGAATTGATTATAGAAACTTCTCATGGTAATACTCTACCACAAAAATGATGAAAGCCCCGATACCATGGGTACGGGGCTTGTCGTATGTTGGGGACACTCACGTCATACGACGTAACCGTGAGTGAGGGGCGCAACCTTGCGCTCCCCAGGCTGGTCGGCCGGCGACGTTCAGGTCGTCGACGTGGCCGGCGGGCCGGCGCCGAAGCGCGCGCTGGGCATGAAGGCGATTTCCAGATCGTTGCCGTTGGCCGGCGGGGCATTGATGCGCTTCATGGGGCATTCTCCTGTTGTGCCTGTTCGCCTTCGTTGGCTACTTAGGCGGGTTTTTGAAAGGACTTCACCGATGTCGCCGGTTGGGTGTCATACTAACCACCGCTGCGAGGATTTCCGGCGGCGACGTACCTTGCGGTAGTTTCGCCCCCGTTTCCATGCGACAAGATACATTATAGCAAATATAAAACTTTTGTCAAGTTTCTGAAACGGTACCATACTAAAAATACATAAACCTAATATTTACAAAGGTAGTTGTGAGATTTTGTGCCGGAGGAGAGACTCGGTCACAAATCTGCCTCGCTTTGCTCGAAGCAGATTCGCGACCCCTATTCGAGTCTCACGCAAAGCGCGCAGGCGCTTTGCTTCTGTAGCGTCACGGTGTACTAAAAAAGATGCACTTCGTTATGCATCTTTTTTAGTACATGTGCCCATGAAGAGTGGGTTTCAGAACTTTTAAAGTGTAGCTTTGCGGTTAAATCTTCTCTAGATGTTCTAGAAAAATATTCCACAAAGTAACTAAACTATGTTTATTCCTTTCCCTCTTTCAATTGCTTCTTGGGTCTCTTCTTTACTAATAATCAAACCTCTACGCTCTACCGCTTCCTGTACATCATACTTATTAGAAATAAGAGCTAATGCTTCCATAAGATAAGTAGTTGCACTACGGATATCACTTATTTTATTTTTACTTCCATCTTGATGATTGGAAAGTTTTTCAAAAACTTTATTTGCAGTTGCTACATCAATAATTTTTGATGTTCTTGCATAACTCTGAAGTGCTAAGTTCCTTCTTTCATCAGAAAATTCTGGACGCATAGATTGCACCATTGAAATAGTTGTTTCAACAGCTTGAGTTTCTTCATCACTCATGACTAAACCGCCTACAAGAGAACGGAACTTTGCCCAATCTTCCCCGCTCACTTCTTTCAAATTATATGTCATACCAGAGAGTTGATTCTCAAGCATAACTTTATCTGAACTTTTAATAGCGCTGTCTACCATTTTCACAAGCTTTTCATCTGGGTTAACTCCCTCTAGATTGCTAGGATTTATGTTTTTCATACATTGGGGATTTATATAGATTTCTTTACTCCTTCACCGATATGCTCAATAATATCATCAATAATTTTAATAGCTTGACCATCTTGTAAAAGGTAAGTTTTCCAAGGAAACCCAACTGCTTTATCTAGATACTTTTTACGCTCAATAAGAGCTTCTGGGGTCTTTTTAGGGTCATCTTCCTTTTGGTGTGGAACAATGACAAAATCAACAATATTTAATCCAGCGTGGTCAGCTTTCATACTTGGTTCCCACCATGTTAATCCAAAGTCTGGTAGAACTAACAGACTTCCAGCACTTATTCCTAGATAGATAATACCTTCATTAAGAATATTTTTTAAATAAGTATCTAACTTAGCTTTCTTTGCCCAATCTATTAAATAATTTGGGTCACCTCCTGAAACATATATAAGCTCCACGCTCTGTAGTTTCTTTTTTACTATATCAGCGTCTTCTTTTAAATCTACGATTATTACATCATATCCTTTGTTACAAAAATAATTATAATATTCATCTTTTCCATTATTACTGTCACCAACTAATTTTGGAACAAAATTATCATAACTGTCATCACCTTCTTTTAGCGGTACCCATTCAATTGGGTCACCGGCAGTAGGTATTATTGCTACCTTTAGATTTGTCTTACTACCAACTAATTCTAAAAAATCTTTCTCAAGAACAGTATTGATAAAACCATTTGAAGTAAGAAAAAGTTTCATGCGTGTGATTTAAATAATTATTACACTACTAATTAGTTTAGTGTATCATTAAATTTAGCCGCACCACTAAAATTTGACAACCTTTCCTACAAAATGTAACAATGAATATACAGAGTAAGGTAGTTTACTTCTGTGCATTCCCGTAAAGATTGTCCACTAACACATTGAGAGTTAGTTATCCTGTTTTCCCAAAAGCATAGCTGTTCCAGTAGCGGTCATAGAAAGTCCAAAAACTTCTATGCCTACATCTATCTTAGGTGAGTTTCTTCTGTGTGATGTTTCTCTAGGTAAAAAATCAATAAAGTATTCAATAGATAGAAATAGCTTTTATTCACTGTCTAGAGGGCTGTATCTAAACTCAAAATCACAGGTTGAGTGGTTTTCTGTATTCCTTGATGTGTCACTGCACTCTGATTGCTCACAGAAGGTAAGAGAGTCACTAAACACAGGTATTGTTAATACACTTTTTCCGGAGGAAAAATTAAGCATTGTATTTGCACAGTACCTTTTCCCTTGTCAAACTCTAGCGGAGGAACGGAGTGAGTTTTACAAGTGGAAAAGTAGTGTGCTAGGTGAAGACATACCTGCCCGTCCTATTAAAGGGCGGGTATGGTTACGCATAGCACACGGGAAGTGCGTAAGCGGTACCCCACGGGTACCGAGCAACGCGTATCAACGTTCTGGGTATATAGTAACACCCAGAGAACGTTGCATGATGCAACAACACTTCATATGATAGACACAATTAAATTCTTTGTGTCTATTCCTGATGTCCAAGTCCTTAACAAGATAAGGAGTGTATCTGAACAAATAAAAAGAGAAGACCTTAAGACAGAAAAGATTAAGTTTGTATTCCATGTAGCTGAAATAAAAGTAGGTTCATATAACAAATCAATTAATGTAAAAATAACAGACAATCTCTACAACCAAGGACTGTTTATAGAGCTCTCAATCCCAAAATATGCAAAAGGAAACAACATAGAAATGCTCCTGCCTAGTGAGCTCCCACAAATAATAGAAAAATTAGCCCAAGACATAACCGCCCACCTAGCTACCCAACTGCCTCATTTTTCTACTTGGGAAATATTTAGATTAGACATTTGTTATAACTGGATATTTAAAACTAAAGAAGAAACTGAAACAGTGATGGGTTTTCTTCAAAGAATAGACTACCCAAGAAAAAAGAAAACCATATACCCAACGTCAGTCACATTTCTAGGTACTGCATATCTTATTAGGTTCTACTTAAAACATCCGTTTACACTCCTGAAAGTTTAGTAGCAGAAGAAAGAAAGTTAGAAACAGCTATCAGTAACATTTCTAATCTTGAACATGTTTCAGTAAAAGAAATACAAGAAACAGTACAGAACGTATATAAACTTTCAGAACTCCTAAAAGACTTTATTCCACAATGGGAATTTGCTAATTCTCATGAAAAACAAGATTTACTTAAAATCATGTTTTCAGAACTTTCTATTTCTGAGAAAACCATGGATTACAAGGTTACAAAAGGACTTGTACCAATTCAATCAAGATTTTTCTCTCTTTGTGCCGGAGGAGAGACTCGAACTCTCACACCTTGCGATACACGATTTTGAGTCGTGCGCGTCTACCATTCCGCCACTCCGGCATATCTGTTGTATTGTTAATTTATCACACCATTATCACCACCACATACTATCATAATTTTACAAAATAATCCGTTTATAGTAGTCTCATTTTAGTTGTTCTTCCACTCTTCTGTTATGGAGGCTCTATGAAAAAAAATATAGATAATCCTTTTGTGCTGACATTGACGTGTATTCATGAAATCACACGGCAAACAGGAGTTGGCCCAACATTCCAAGAAATCTATTCGCTCCTCTACTCTGTCTATGGAATAGACTCAGTATCGCCCGCAAGATTAACAAGTATCCTTGCAATTCTTTCTAAAAATCATATTGAGCGAAACGATGACGACGGTAGGTATTATTTACTCATGGGAGGTGTTTTTCTTTTCTTACAAATTAAAGATAAAATAATTCCACC
>CAYYCT010000031.1:0-6162 GCA_964470485.1 uncultured Candidatus Saccharibacteria bacterium | reverse complement strand
GAAAACAGGAGTCTGAGTAATCGGACCGTGAGTTCGAATCTCACCTCCTCCGCATCAACAAAAAACCAGCGATTCTTTCGCTGGTTTTTTGTTGACTGCAAGGAATGAGAGCAAGTGGCCTGCGCCACTTGCGGAGATTCGAATGGGGCTCGCGAATCTGCTTCGAGCAAAGCGAGGCAGATTTGTGAGCGAATCTCACCTCCTCCGCCTAAATAAAATACCCGCCAAGTATCCATTTTCTAAAAAAATGGTGGTACGGTAGTAAGTTATTTGTATGTGGACAGTATTAGATTTCAGCAAAGCTTTGAAAATCATTCGCAGTAAAGGGATTAGTTTCTATGGTTGAATCTAAGATATACTCTTTTTTATAAGACTTTTTTTAAATATTTGATACACTATTTGTGATAATGAAGAAATATCTAATACAAATAGATAAGAAAAAACTAATCTATGGGGGATTTGTATTTTCTTTGGCTCTGTGTGGTATTCTTGGGTATTTTTTTGGAATGAATATTCAGGAAAAAAGATATAGTAATTTTTTGAATGGTTTTAAAAATATCCGTGAAGAATCTGATAAATATTCTTTTATCAATCCATTGGTTGGAGGAATTTCTCCACCAGCAACGGATGTTGGTATTTATTCTGAGATTAAAGAAGATGTTTTTTCATACTTAGAAAAAGAGGAAAGAGCCGGTAATCTTTATGACTATTCATTTTATTTTAGAGATTTTAGTACAGGACTATGGTTTGGTTCTAATGAATCAGCGGATTTCTTCCCAGCAAGTCTCTTTAAACTCCCTATTGCCATTGCGGCATATAAACAAGAAGAAACAGAAGAAAATCATTTTTTAGAGAAAGAGGTTATATATACGAAAGAAATTGATCAGATCAATGATTCCGTCAAGTCTAACTCTGAGAGTAATCTTGTAGTAGGTAGAGCATATAGAGTAGAAGATCTGATAAAAATAATGATTATTGAATCCGACAACGGGGCAAAAAACCTCGTACTTAGTGTTCTTGATAAAAAATATCTCAACCAGCTGTTTAATACAGTTTCACTCGTTGATGTTGATTCTAATATATATAAAATTTCTTCTCGTAAATATGCTCTCTTTCTCCGTGTTTTATACGGTTCATCATACTTAAATGAAGATCACTCTGAGACATTATTAAAATTACTTACCAGTACTACTTTTAAACAAGGTTTGGTGGCTGGAGTTCCTAGTAATGTACAAATCGCACATAAGTATGGTACGTATAATTTTGAGGAGGAAGTTAATGGAGTTCTTCGGTCGGTATACCAACTTCATGATTGCGGTATTGTATACCACGCAAAAAATCCATACGTTTTTTGCTTAATGACAAAAGGGAAAGACCTGGAATCTCTCTATAGAATAATATCGACCATTTCTGAAAAAATTTACAAGAATCAAGAAGAAGAAAATAAAAAATAATTTTTACGCTATGAAATATCTTGGTATAGATTTTGGTTCAAAAAAAATAGGTTTTGCTCAGTCAGATGATGATGGGCGAATTGCTTTTCCTCTTATGATTGCACCAAATGATAAGTCACTTATTGGTGACACTCTTGAGCTCATTCGTGAGATGAAGTTTAGTGTTGTTGTGATTGGCGAGAGTGTCGATGGTGCTGGTAAGCCAAACGCCATCGCAAAAGAGGCGCGAATATTTGGAGCAACTATAGAAAAAGCAATTGACGTAAAAGTCGTCTTTGAAAAAGAATGGTACTCTACTATAGAAGCACGTAAACAACCCGGGAATGAAGGAAACCACAATGTTGATGACCAGGCGGCAGCTATAGTATTGCAACGTTATCTAGATAAAATTAACGGTCCTGGAATCTATGAAGAAAAGGAAGATCAAGATGATGATGGAGAAGATAACAGCAGTGACAACTGGTAGATCGAGAGTTGTTAGGTTAAGGGAAATAGGGTATAGTCGTATGTATGGTAGAAGAATCACAAGAAAAAAATAACGAGAAAGTTTTTGCAACCATCGATGATTTTCAAAAAATAGAAATTCGGGTAGGTACAGTACTTTCAGTTGCTGTTGTGGAGGGTGCTGACAAACTTTATATATTACAAGTAGATTTAGGAGAAGAAAAACCACGACAGATTCTTTCTGGGATACGAGAGTATGCTAAAGAGGAGGATCTTCTTGGCAAGCAGTTTCCTTTTATTACCAATCTCGCACCAAGAATGCTTCGAGGATATGAATCTCAGGGCATGATTCTTGCTGGAAGCGATGATAGTGGTCTTGCGCTTTTTGCTCCATCAAAACCCCTCATCAACGGAACGCGACTTCGATAATAGACATGCGTGGTATGCTAGAGGTATGCTTGTAAAACTTGTTGCATGGGTAGAAAAGTATGCAGAACACCGTAATGCAAAAAAAGCACTAGCTTTTGTTTCTTTTATAGAATCATCGTTTTTTCCTATACCACCTTTCGTACTTATTGTGGCCATGCTTGCCCAGGAGAAGAGGGCTTCTTGGATTAAACTTGCTCTTATAGGTACGTTTTCATCAGTGCTTGGGGGAGTGTTTGGATATTTCATTGGAAAGTTTTTTTATGGATATGTGGGAGAGCCACTTATTGCATGGTACGGACTCACAACTCAAGTTGAGCAAATGGGAAATGTTTTTAAAGAACATGTTTTCCTTACTATATTCCTTGCGTCGCTCTCGCCCATACCATATAAAGTATTTACGTTATCAGCCGGACTGTTTTCTGTAGACTTGTTTGCGTTTATTATCGCATCGATTATTGGAAGAGGGATTAGGTTCTTTGCTGTTTCTTATGTTTCCAATCGTTATGGGTTACGGGCGAAGAATGCAATTGTAAAAAACCAACAACGAGCAGCAATAGTTACATATATTTTTTTGGCAGGAGTAGTCCTCTATATTGTTCTTAAAAGTAAGGGTATACTTTAAAGTATATGACACATCATATTTGTATCCATGATGATTATTGCACGTTCGATGGCGAACTTATTCCCTTTGGCAAAGAAAGCATTGAAACAGAAGTTACAAAAGTAATCAATGAAATACTCGATATGGTAGTCCACAAAATACATGACAATGAAGTAATTGTATGTGGAGTAGGAGATGCTAGGCGTATGCTTGGGAGAAAGCTAGAAGATAGATTAAAAAAGGAGGTTATATACGTATAACAAAAGAAGTTGTTTGAATTAAAACCTTCCTCGTGTTAGTGTTTCTGGCAGGTGGACACAATTGTCCAAAACACAAGGAGACAAGACATGATCAAACGTTCATTGAAGGTATTCACCGCATCCATTCTTCTGGTTTTGGCGGGGAAGGCCAATGCTGCAGAAGGTTGTTATCTGGGGTTGTCTATCATAACCTATCACCTATACGACATCAACACAAAGACGGATTATCGTCTACTCGAGAAGCCGTACCTGAAAGGTGAAGTGAAAAAACAATTGGTAGACACATCACATCAGATTCAGCTTGGGTGCCAAATTACAAATTCCTTAGGGGTTGAACTAGGGTATATTCCAACTGTGAGCTTTAGCTCAACAACACTTGCAAGGCCTGATACAAGCTTTCTTCCAGATGGTTGGGAGGGGCTAGCTGAAAAGGTTACTGATCGTATCCCCACCGCCAAAGTAACTCGCTATGCTGAAGGTAGTGCAGTAAGCGCTTCTCTGTTGTGGTATTTCTATGGTGAACAATCTGATGGATTTCGTTTGTTTACCAGAGTAATGCTTGTTAAAGCCCGTGCGCACGGCCAAGGAGATCTCTCTTTTCCGTGTAGCTATAAAGGGAAGAAAGGGGAATGTCTCGTTGGTGCGCGAGTAACAAGCGACCAATGGACTAATGGATGGGCTGTTGCTCCCAACGTTGGAGCAACATTTCGTATCACAAATAATCTAGAAGGAGTGGTTGAAATACCATATTACGGTCCAAAGTTCTACGGGGTAGCACTTGGGTTAAGGGCAAGCTTCTGGTAGACAGTTTTCTTGTCTCGGGAGATTTTTTGGGAACATGCATTCGTGCATGTTCCTTTTATTATGTGCCCTCGCTAGGAATCGAACCTAGAATAACGGCTTAGAAGTCCGCAGTTATATCCATTTAACTACAAGGGCGTAGAATGTATACAGTATACTATCAGAAATTTTTAAAACAGGCGATATTATTGTATCTCTCACAAAATACAAAAGTGATGTCCGAAGACATCACCTTTATATTTTTGTGGGCAATAGAGGATTCGAACCTCTGACCTTCGCAGTGTAAATGCGCTGCTCTACCAACTGAGCTAATCGCCCCTAGTACTGTAGTATACTAACATATCATTGGTCTTTTTTACAACAGTATTATTTTTCTTGGGCATGGTTGATTATTCAGCATATTCTCGCGCTTTTTCTTTCTTTCTGTTAGTATGCAGTATATGAAGTTCCCAATTCTTTTTGAAAATAGTCATGTTGTTGTTATCGACAAGCCTGTCGGTATTATTGTGCATCCCGATGAACGAGAGGATGAATATACAATATCTGATTGGATGAAGGAAACATACGGTATTGTGGGGGTCGGAGATGGAGGAAGGGAAGGAGTTGTACATCGACTTGACCGCAACACTACAGGGGTGCTTGTTCTTGCAAAAGATAACATAGCTTTTACACTTCTTAAACGACAATTCCGCGAGCATACTGCTCGTAAAGTATATAGAGCAATAGTAGAGGGCCATGTTCGCCACGAGACTGGAATGATTTCACTTCCTATTGCCCGGGCTAAGAGTGATTTTAGAAAGAGGGTAGTAGTCGACATGTATTCACAAGATACTCGCGGAGAAGAGAGAGAGGCAATTACTCGATACAAGGTGCTTGCCCGCTCTACGGGGTCTAATGGGAAACATTATTCGTATGTAGAATGTTATCCAATTACTGGTCGCACACATCAAATTAGGGCACATTTCAGAGGTATTCGACACCCGATTATTGGAGATGAGCTCTACGGCTCATCTCAAGGAAAGAATGATGCGCCACGGTCGATGCTTCATGCATTTTCTATAACAATTGATATCCCAGAGGAAAAAGAGGGGAGCAAGGAGCAAACTATTGTCACAGAAATACCGAAAGATATGAAAGAAACCTTGCAAGCACTTGGTTTCCCCGACAATCTTTACAAGTAAAATCCCCCCAAAAGACCTCTTGCGGTTATGTGTTTTTTGTGATAGTATTTCCCTACTAAGCGCTATATTTTATGAAAACAACGATTACGTATACACCTGTAGACATTGAGGCTCGAAAAGCTCTAGATTTTTCTTCTGGGGATGTTGTACGTGTTTGGAATAAAATTACAGAAAGTAATGGCAAGACCCGCCTCCAAGCTTTTGAAGGAATGGTACTTGCTCGTAAGCATGGCACAGAAATAGGAGCAACATTTACCGTTCGCCGCGTCGCCTCAGGGGTTGGTGTCGAAAGAGTCTTCCCGCTTTTCTCGGTTATGATTGATAAAATAGAAATTGTGCGTCACTCACGTACACGACGCAGCAAGCTTTATTACGTTCGTGATAAGGCTATTCGCGATGTACGTCGTAAGCTAAAGAAAGATGTTCAGATTGTAAAGAAAGGGAGCACAACAACAAGAGAAGCTGTTGTCGATGAAAACGAAGAAGAAGCAGTAGCATAAAAACAAAACTCGTCGGAAGACGAGTTTTGTTTTAGTATTAATATGTGGTAGTATTTCAAATACCTCAGCGAAGAAGTGAGATATATAAAATGTAAATAAACCAAGTAGTTATATTGGTAAAATATAATACATGCCCAGGTGGCGAAACTGGTAGACGCACTACCTTGAGGTGGTAGCGCTGGCAACGGCATGGAGGTTCAAGTCCTCTCCTGGGCACCAATGTAAAAATCAGCACGTGAAGTGCTGATTTTTACATTGGTGCCCAGGAAGTAAGCCAACTGCTTGGCTTACGCGAGGACTTGAATAGGGGTCGCGAATCTGCTTCGAGCAACGCGAGGCAGATTCGTGACCAAGTCCTCTCCTTCTCCATTCTTCCTAAATCCACAAAAATGTGTTAGAGTAAAAGCCTTATTCCATGTTCCACAACATGAAATATTGTAGATGGTGGCTATAGTGTAATGGTTAGCACTAGGGTTTGTGGAACCCTCAGTT
>CAYYCT010000030.1:0-6273 GCA_964470485.1 uncultured Candidatus Saccharibacteria bacterium | reverse complement strand
ATGTGGAAGGTTTTTATTGCTGCAGATATCTTGGTACTTGTTTATGCTTATGGACAGCTTCTCGGTTCCCCAAATTTTTTCTTGACGCAACATTTTCCTAGTATTGTTTCTTGGTTTTCTTCTCGTTTTCCGATCCACATGAGTAGCACACGACTTGATGCCACAATAGGGAACTCTTCCTATTTTGCCATCTTTTGTTTTATGTATGTCTTTATTCTCGCTCTTTTGTGGTCACAATCAAAGGAGCCGAAAAAGCAATGGTTTTATCCGGTGCTCATTGCGCTCAATGTAATGGGAATATTCTACTCTTGGACCCGAGGAACCATGATTGGGCTTATTGTTGGGGTTTTTGTTGCCTTTGGAATTATGGCATGGAGAGAACATGGAAAGTCAAAAAAACTTTTTATTGCAGGTACAGTTGTATTTGCAATGCTTATTTCATCAATCTTTTTATTCAAGAATACTTCGTTTATAAAAGCATCTCCTATTCTTTCTCGTATCGCTACTATTTCTCCAAATGATATTACAGGAGCAAGCCGTTTTTCTATTTGGAAAATTAGTTACGAAGCATGGAAAGAGAAACCAATTCTTGGATATGGGCAGGATAACTTTAGTTACATCTTTGCTCGTAAGTTCTTACCAGAGAAAATGTGTAACCTTGAGCCGTGGTATGACAGATCCCATGATGTATTCTTCGACTGGCTTATTGCCGCAGGAGCACTTGGTCTTCTTACCTACCTATCATTGTATGGGGTAACACTTTGGTTTATGTGGAAAAAGAAAGATCATGGGATGCCTCTTTCAGAAAAAGCAATTCTTACAGGGCTTTTGTCTGGGTACTTCGTTCACAACATATTTGTGTTTGATAACCTCACAAGCTATATCTTATTCTTTGCTATTCTTGCTTATATTACTGTAAGGACAAGAGAGGAGCTACCATCACACGGTCACCCTCTGTTTGATAAAGATCAGATGAATCTTCTTATTATTCCTATTATCGGTATTACACTTCTTGTTTCACAGTATTATCTTAACTATCGACCATTACTCGTCAATCAGCTTGTTATTAAAGCAATGAGTTTTAGTCAGTACGCTAAAACAATGCCTTTTGCTGATGCGGTAAAAATTCAACAAGATGCTTTCACTAATGCCATCGCAATGAATACTCTTGGAAGTATTGAGGCACGTGAACAATTCTTACAAATGGCGGTACGTATGGCACAGATTCAAATTCCAGAAAGTCTTCCACAAGGGGATAGACAATCTGCCGTGCAAGCACTTAACAACCTCCTTCAAGCTGCTCGTAAAGATGTCTTGGATTCTTATTCAAAAAATAAAGAAGACGTCCGCATGCTTTCTATCTACGGGTTGTTCTTTAACGGAGTTGGTGATGCTTTATCAGCTGAAGAATCCCTTAAGGCAGCACGTGCACTAGCACCAAATAAACAACTTATAGCATTTGATCTTATACGTTCATATCTTTTACAAAAGAAGTTTTCGGAAGCGTACGCTCTTAGTAAAGAGACATACGATCTCTCTATTACTTGTAATGGAGCGCTTAAGTGGTACATGATAAGCGCTGGATATGCTGGTCAGTACAAAGAAGCAAGGACGTATGCTCTTTCAAAAGGACAAGACCCAGAGCTTGATCCAGATGCTATTTTAGGTGTTGTATCTTCTGGTCAAATTCCTCTTGCAATTGAACTTCTTCAAGCATTAAAGAAGAAAGATCCAAGTATCGCCCCACAAATAGATGAGTATATAAAAACACTCTATACTCAAAAAAGATAGTGTAGTATACTTTACACTGTGAGTGCACATTGGTGTGCTCTACAAGATAAATAAATGCCTGCATAAAGAGTCATCGCAAGATGGCTCCTTATGTTTTATGGATTTTTAAAACTAGTGTAGATATAAATAACAAATGGTTTTAATGTGGCTATTGAAATATGAAGATGTTGTAGTGTATACTGATTATCGTAGTAATCCACTTCGCAAGTAATTGCGGTGGGCGACTGCGCTCACATAAGGCATTTATCTTTGGAGCATGCCACGCTCACCACAATTGAGTACGAGGCAAAGAAAAGAGATACCGGAAGGTATCTCTTTTCTCTTTTTATATCTCAAATTTTTCTTTCTATATTCTTTTTTAACAATCTTGTACAGACCACGAGCCATTTGCTCTCATCTTAACTTTTGGTGATTCTTCATGAGCTATATGAAGTAGTCCGGTTGCTGCTATCATGAGTCCATTGTCGGTTGAAAGATTTCTATTGGGAATAAAAAGACCAAAACCTTCAACTTCTGCAAGATTTTTAAGTGCAAAACGAATATGGGAATTGGCGCTTACCCCACCACCAACGATAAGCGTATTTGCTCTTGTTTCATACATTGCCTGACGAACTTTTGCAATGAGCACATCAGTAACAGCATTTTCAAATTCGAGAGCAATCATCTTTTTTGTTCTCTCATCAAGCGGTTCACGTTTTTTTGTTCGTGTAAGTACTGCTGTTTTAAGTCCACTAAAAGAAAAAGTAAGTTCGCCACTATGAAGCATTGGTCTTGGTAATCTCAAATCTTCATCTACAACAAGACCTTCTTTTCTTGCATGCTCTGCTAAACGAGAAATTTCTGGTCCACCAGGGTAGGGGAGACCGAGCATTCTGGCAGCCTTGTCAAAAGCCTCTCCAACTGCATCATCACGAGTTTTCCCTATTACTCTATAGGTTCTTAATTTTGGTATATGCACAAGTTCGGTATGTCCTCCAGAAATAAGAAGTGCACATGCTGGAAAAATTGGTTCTACAACTTCGTAGATGTCGTCAGAAACAGAAATAAGTCCAGCAATAATATGTCCCTCCATATGATTAACTGGGTACACAGGAATATCCCACAGGAGATGAAGTGCGAGTGCAGCATTAATACCTACCCACAACGCTGGTTCAAGTCCTGGCCCTTCTGTTACTGCGATTGCATCGATTGCAGGCTTCTGTATTCCTTCGAAGAGAACTTTCATGGCGGTAAGCATTTCATGTTCCCTCTCGAGCAATGCATCAAGTTTCTTACGATCGGCATTTGGTATATGGTATGTGTTTGTTCTTTCTACAAGAATATCGGCTTCACCAAGAGCCTCAGCAATGAGTTGTGTGATGGCCTTTGCGTGTTCACGTTTGGCTAAAGCGGGGAAAACACCACCATATTGTGCATGTAAATCAACCTGAGAGAGTACCTTGTGCGATAACACTTCAAAGCGTACCTGCTTGCCGCGCACACGTTTAACGATAGAAATTGCTGTTTCATCACAACTTGTTTCGATTGATAACAGAATCATAGTGGGTACAGTATAGCAGAGATAACCAAGTAGTTTCTAGCGTGTCATATTGCAGTTATTTACATTATGTCGTAGAGTAGAGTGTATGAAATTACTTGTTACAGGTGGAGCAGGATTTATTGGGGTAAATTTTATTCACTACATTCTTAAGAAATATCCAACATATCATATTACTAATCTTGACCTGTTAACGTATGCTGGGGATAAAAAGTCACTCGCTGAATGGGAAGGAGATAGGCGCTATAGTTTTGTGCAGGGAGATATCTGTGATAGGAGTCTTGTCGATAGTTTAGTAAAAGATTGTGATAGTATTGTGCATTTTGCAGCTGAGTCCCACGTTGATAGATCAATCAAAGATGCAAGTGCGTTCATTCGTACAAACATTATTGGCACACATACACTCTTGGAATCGGCAAAGGCTAACAACAAAAGATTTCATCACGTATCAACAGATGAAGTTTTTGGAGAGCTTCATGATAATGAAAAGCCCTTCAATGAAACAACGGCATATGCCCCACGTAGTCCGTACAGCGCATCGAAGGCTGCCTCAGATCATCTTGTGATGGCGTACTTCCATACACATGGTTTGCCAGTAACGATTTCAAATTGTTCAAATAATTACGGTCCGTACCAATTTCCAGAAAAACTTATTTCACTTGCAATTACAAATCTCATCGAAGGGAAACAGGTGCCAGTTTATGGGGATGGCAACCAGATTCGTGATTGGTTGTATGTAGAAGATCATTGTACTGCCATTGATGTTATTATTCACAAGGGAAGGATGGGTGAGGTGTACTGTGTTGGGGGTAATAGTGAAAAAAAGAATATTGATGTTGTTACCACAATTCTTTCTGGGATGGGAAAGGATAATTCTTCTATTGTTTATGTGCAGGATAGAGCTGGACATGATAAACGCTATGCAGTTTCTTCCAGAAAAATTGAAAAAGAGCTAGGTTGGAAACCAAAAACCAGTTTCTCGGAGGGTTTAGAAAAAACAATTGAATGGTATAAAAACAATGAGACGTGGTGGAGGCCAAAAAAGAAAAGTGATATTAAATAACAACAGTATTTTAGTCAGCTAAGGAGGGTATTAACCAGTACATTTTGTGGTATAATAAGACTACTTTAGCGTATGAAAGGCATAATTTTATCAGGGGGAAAAGGGACACGCTTAGCTCCACTTACAAGAGTTACATCAAAACAACTGCTTCCGATTTATAATCGGCCGATGATTTACTACCCTCTCAATACTCTTATTAAGGCGGGAGTAAAAGAAATCCTTATTATCATTGCTCCAGAAAAAGCAGGGGAATATCTTAATTTACTTGGTTCAGGTAAAGAGTTTGGGGTTAAGTTTACCTACGAAATACAAGATAAACCAAAAGGTCTTCCAGAAGCATTTATTATTGCAGAAAAATTTTTAGACGACGGAGATGATGTTGCGATGATTCTTGGGGACAACATTTTTGAGGAAGACATGACAAAACACATCCATTCTTTCAAAAAAGGGGCGCGTATTTTAGCAAAAGAAGTTACTGATCCAGAACGTTTTGGGGTTGTCCAATTTAATAAATTAGGAAAGATTGTTTCTATTGAAGAAAAACCAAAGATTCCAAAAAGTAATTTTGCAATTTCTGGTCTTTATATTTTTGATTCACGGGTAGTATCTTTTGCAAAAAAATTAAAAGTAAGCAAACGTGGTGAATTAGAAATAACAGACCTTTTCAAAAAATATATGAAGTTAGGAGAACTTGATGTTAGGACATTTGGTGGAGAGTGGATTGATGCAGGTACTTTTGATTCGCTGGTTCGAGCAAATCTTATTGCACAAGAAAAGTTGCACAAGACTCTCGTTATATAGCATCACCAACAGATGAAACTAGTAATTATTAGTATTGGTAAAGAAAAGGATGATGTAAGCGATGATCTTATTCGTCACTTCGAGCTTCGACTTCTTAGGTATCTTCCAGTTGAATGGATATATGCAGACCATGCTGCGACAAAAGAAAAAGAGGGAGAAAAGATTTTAGAGTACATAAAAAAAGAAGATTATGTTGTACTTCTCGATGAAAAGGGGAGAGATATTAAGAGCGAAGCACTTGCCGAACTTGTGGAGAATAGAATGGTGGATTCTGTAAGGCGAATGGTGTTTATCATTGGAGGCGCCTACGGCGCCTCCAAAAAAGTAGAAGAACGCGCTAACTACGTTTGGAAACTCTCCTCACTTGTATTTCCTCATATGCTTGTGCGAGTGATCGTGCTGGAACAACTCTATCGAGCACTCACCATTATCAAAGGTGAAAAGTATCATCACGAGTGATGTTAGTGTGACCCAAGGGCTAAAGAATTGGAAATCTGTTATGGAGGAAATAAGGTTGTTTAGTGAGTTTCATTTAGCACTAGAACTACACTAAGTCTTTTATTTTAGTTTCCCTGTATCTCAATTTTTTGGACAAAAACATCTTCAATGGGGCGATCATGTCTATCTGTTTGTACGTTTTGGATAGCAAGTGCTGTTTCAATACCTTTAGTTACTTTACCAAAAACTGTGTAGTTAGGCGGAAGTGGATAGCCTGAGTTAGCGGTGATAATAAAAAACTGACTACCGTTCGTATTCGGCCCTGAGTTTGCCATAGCGATAGTTCCGAGCGGATACTGTTCGGTGCCCGTTAATTCATCTTGAAATTTATATCCTGGTCCTCCTGTGCCCCACATTGCTTGTTTGCTTGCATCTTTTGATAATGGGTCACCTGTTTGGATCATGAAGTTTTTGATAACACGATGAAATCGGACACCATCATAAAATTTTGAGTTAGCTAGTTGTATAAAGTTTTTAACTGTATTAGGGGCATTATTTGATAACTCTATTTCTAAACCACCTCTACTTGTTGTTATAAATGCTTTTACAGTTTTCCTATCCTCGCTTCCATTTTTACTTGATG
>CAYYCT010000029.1:0-6422 GCA_964470485.1 uncultured Candidatus Saccharibacteria bacterium | reverse complement strand
GGATCTCTGCAGGGCTTACAAGCTGGGATTTTACCAACCAGCGTACAGAACATCAGCTAAGGAGATATACTTTGTAGGATATGCCAAAGATACTCGTGAAAGGGCGCATGGGGTGGCACAAGATGCCGCTGCTCAAGTGAAAGGTTCTGTGCCAATGGTATTCGATCACATTGGTAATAACATCCTTAATGAAAAAGGGGAACTTCCAAAAAAGAAATTATAGCGAGCTCACAAGAAGCTAAAACTTTACTTGCACGAAACTTCCAGGACTATCAAGATACGGTAGTTCTTTTTTATTGTTGTTATATTTTTATACGTATGACTACTGATCAGATCCCTTCACTACACGCACTCGAGAAGAAGCCCTATAACTACCCCCACAGTCAAGTGTAAAATTCATGTTTTTACTTATCGTAAAAGTTTTCTTCCCTCTTGCAATGTAGTCAGCCTCATACCCAGGAGCAAGGTCTTTTACTGCGTCTACGATAGGACGAGAAGTCCCTGGATCATTACTGTCTGTACTTGAGGAGGATAATATAGTATTGATATCTGCTGCAGCCTGTTCTTGCGATGAACTACAAACGTTATTAGTACATACAGCAGAAGCTGTGAGTGTACATGTATCGAGTGGCGGATTTTTTATACTCCAATTAATAACACTTTTTTCTCCAGCGCCAATTGTTTTAGGATAAGCGTTAATTGAAAGAGATGGTAATCCAGGAGGGTATGTATAGTAGAGAGTTTGTGAGTCTTCTACACTACCATGTTTACAAATTACTTTATAATTACCTGGAGTATAGATAGGTACACTAGCTGAAAATGTCGTTACTCCTGATGTTCCTGTAGAGGTTGCAGTATAGCTATCAGCATTATAAACCATATACCCATCTGAGCCGGTGCAAATTATATCAATGGCCGCTGGATTACTATAGAAGTTACCAGAAACAAGTGCAGTATCCACCTGCGGATTTGCACACACTCCACCTATGGTATCCCATTTATTCGCACCAGCAGCACAAGAAACAGCAACAGATGTTGAAGCAAGCTCTCGTGCATTATTATAAAGATAGTACATAACATTTCCTCCAGCATTGTAAGGAACATGATTTAATCTGGTATCACTATTAGCAGTAAAAACTACTGTGTTCGGAAGTGGTGTATCTGTAGTAACAGAAGATGTGCCAACTGGATTAGTCGTCCCCCATTCAAGTAATGTGTCACACGTACTATCCCCTGTCGCAATAGTACACGATGCTGGAGTAGAAGTTATATACCCAGACGGAAGTACGCATTGCCCAGCATTAGTAGAGCCAGCAGGTGATCCATACCCAGCAGGGCAGGCTACTGGAGGTGTAGGAGCAATAGCTGGAGGGGTATTTCCTCCTGTACAATAATAATTGGCTGGACAGGTAACTGGAGGATTATTTCCACCAGCACAATAATTCCCAGCAGTACAAGCAACACATGAAGCACCATCAAAATACGTCCCCGCTGCACAAGTAGGCAATGCACATGTGGTTGTCCCGCCACTTACAGAATTACTATAATTGCCGACGTAGTTTCCAGCTGTATGAGCATACCAAAAATATTCTGCACCAGGTGTACTTGATGTTGAATATGTCGAACCTGTATAGGGTTCTGTACAGACTCCATCTGGTGCAAATTTTTGCGGGGTACAAGCTGATGGGTAGTCAATGGAAGATGGTGGGGTCTTATATGCTCGAATGTAGGCCCTAGAATAGGCTGCCGGCATTCCCCAATTAAAAGTAATACTTGTACCCGGGGCAGAGCATGATGCGCTTAAGCTATTTGGGGCAGAAGGAACATAAAATGTAACAGTATTTCCAGTTTTTGTTGGTGATGCAGGTGGAAGCGGGATAGGGTCTTTTTCACATTGAACTGTGTAATTAACTGTTCCGGTAACATTTGGAATAGTGTAGTCTCTTTGGTTTAAAAAAGATATAACAAAGACTCCGTTTCTATAGACATCACACGCGCCTGTGCCACTACCAACATCCCAAGAAATATATGCCGTCGCTTCATTATAATAAGCCTCTCCCGATGTTCCTCCATAAGTTGTATGTGGGGTTACCACTACACTGCCAGTACATTTAGAGCCGTCCCACACCTCACTAGCAGCACAATCGGTAATAGTAAGATTCGCTCCACCCATCTCAACTGGTTCAATTCCAACTGGATTAGAATCACACCCAAAAAAATATGTCTGAGGAAAAGCAGCGGTAGTACTCCCCCAAGGAGTTATAGATTGAGTACTACTCCCATAATGTATTCCTTCCCAAAAAGACTTTACTCCGTCTGCCTGTGATGGGTACGTTGGAGAAAAATATCCAGTACATCCCCCAGCCCAAGATACATCCCACCCTATTGATGTTGACGACCCACGCTTGACTGAGCCTCCAGTACTTATATCAACCGTCGCAAAAGCAGAACTCGTTACAAGAACTGATAAAAAAGACAACAATACCCCAAGCAGAAAAGTGTTATGTTTCATGAATCCTATATTTACATAGTGTACTGCCTAAAATATACAAAAAAGGATGGTTATACACAGGTTGTTTATTTTATTTTCTACCTCTTGTAATCATCTTCATATCTCACACTATAACATCCTAATTCGGTATAAGTACCATACTAAAACCTCTCCCACAGAAAGTAGTATTTTTTCTCTACCCATATCCTTTTTAGGAAAAGTGAAGTAATGCTATGCTAGGAGGATATGAAGCACAAAGCCGCCGAAAAACATTCACGATCAATAGTAAAAGCCATTAGTTATCGAATTATTAGTATTACCGCAGACTCTATTGTTGCTTACTTTTTTACCCGAGACGCATTGCTTTCGGCTGGGATAGTCGTACTCATCAATGGGTATAGTACTATACTCTACTACCTACACGAACGTGTTTGGGCAAATATCCATTGGGGGAGAAAAAATGGAACCCCTGCAAAATAATTTTTACTTCTATTTTAATTCATACTTTTATAACTGCAAAAATGCTCTGACAATTCGTATATCTTGATATGAAACCTTCCCATCAAGAGCGTCATATACTGGGGCAAGTTTGCGGGTTTTTAGTTGTTTAAATGCATTAACAATTTTTTTGAACTCTTTTTCTTTTGGAAGAATGTGTTCTAGTTGTACCTCTTCTTTGTATTCAAACAGCTTCTCGATATGCCCTAATAACGTTTCAACCGAAAGATTACGCTCCTTGGCGATTTCATGTAACCCCATCCCATCATCAAGCATACTTTTGGTAATAATGTGTGATGGAGTTTTTTCCTCTATCTCTTCTTCATTTTCCGTTATCTGCTCTTCTACTGTCCCCCCATTACCTAACAAAAATTTTTCTTGAAGAGCCACTACTTCATTTGTTGTATATTTTTGTATTGCCTCTTCCGCCTGAACACTCTTAGCACGAAAAACCTCATCCATCTCTTTTACTTCATCACTCATTATGAGTGATTGTGGATTGAAACCTTTAAGATACAGCCCTTTGAGTGAAGTAAGTCTAGAGAGTGCTACATATCCCTGACCGAAAACAAAAGCTCTTGATAGATCAATTTCGGCACGATCAAGCGTCATGCCTTGAGACTTGTGTACGGTAATTGCCCACGCAAGTTTAATTGGAAGTTGAGAGATTTCTGCTTTTACTTTACCATCCTCTTCTATTTTCCAACTATCTGCCTTAATGGTTACTTTTTTACCGCTCACCAGTTCGACGACAGGAGCACCTTCATTATCAAAAGCCACTACTTTACCCATTGACCCATTCACATAACTTCTATCTTGATCATTCTTAATACATATAACTTTTGCCCCAATTTTTAATTCAAGCACCTCATCAGCCAAACAATTATTTTTAAGACTTGCTACAAGTGCTGCCTTGCCTTTAGTTACCATATGATAGACATGAACATCGCCGTTTATTTTTGAAAACTCTTCTCTGTTAATTGCGTCAACATTTTCGTTGTGTGTATACAATCTAATATAGTCCCCTTTGTGAGTGGTGTGAGTCATCTTTTCTAGCGTCTCATAATGATTTTCATCGATCTCCCCCTTACGAATAGCATTTAGAAGTGAAAAGAGTTCAGCATCATCTTGTCGAAATTGTTCACTTAAATAACATACTACCGGCTTAGCATTCTTCCATGCATATGACTGAAATGCAAAAACTGGCTCATCGCCATTTCCATTTTTTACAACTGGTGGAAGTTGAAAAAAATCCCCCGAAAAGACAATTTGTATACCGCCGAAAGACTTGTCATTTCTTCGCATATGCTTGCCAACCCGGTCTAACATATCAATAAACGTTGCGTGAAGCATGGATATTTCATCGATGATTAATACACTTGTATTGTTCCATCGTTTGTGGAGATTTTGTTTTTCTTCAAGTGTGTCTAAGTCATACCTGGTGAGCTTATCTTTTATTCCGATACCACTCCAAGAATGGATGGTTGTGCCGTTAATATGTGTGGAAGCAATACCAGTAGAAGCTGTGACTGCATACCTAATGCCGTGTTTCTTAAGATATGAAATATACTCACGAAGCACGTGACTCTTTCCAGCGCCTGCTGCCCCAGTGAGAAATGTTGTGTGGCCTAGTTTGAGAATAGAGAGTGCGGTTGATTGAGTCATAAAAGAAAGCTTGTAGTTATTAGCTACATACAAGATACACTTGAGTGTAAGTGGAAACTATAAAAACAGGAAGACTTGACAAGTGATTATAAAATTATAAAATATATTCAGTCGCAACCCTTGTGATCTAATTACTTACTGGAGGAATTGGAAAGATGAGCTACAGTGAACTATTCTGTGCCCATTGTGGGCAACCGTGTGAGTTCCACGCCGAGGAAGTGGAAAAAAGAACTCCTGGTTTTCACCGTGGACTACACTACCAGGAGTTTCTGAGTAACTTGGGGATGTCCCCTGGAGCACGCAAAAAAGGCTACACTATTTCATTGCTCGAGTGCTCTGGTTTTGAAACTTCCGCCCCTCAGACGGAGAGTGCTGAATAAACACCTCTCAAAAATCGTCGCCACAGCCTTGTCTGCGGCGATTTCTTTTTTATTTCAGTAAAATATTAAACACGAAGAACTGTACCAGATTCTAGGCGCAACGAATTTTTGGAAGGAGATGTAGTAAACCTACATTGACTGACAAAAATGAAGTTGCAACAACGAAGATGGCACAGTTTTTCGCGTTTAAACTTTTAAATACTTTCGAACAGCCAGGAAGGAGGATATAACGGTAAGTAGCGCACTAAAGAGTAATAGCATTGCGGTAAGCTCCACAAGGTGCTGGGTATAAAACGCATTAATATTAAGCCCTTCAAAAAAGAATACTGTTTTTTTGGTAACCCAAATTGTTGCAGGGAAAAACATGGCAACTGTAATAATGGTTGCTACAACTGAATACAAAAGTGACTCAACAATAAATGGCCCGCGAATAAACATGTTCGATGCTCCCACTAACTTCATAACTGCAATCTCGTCGCGATACACAAAAATTGCTAGACGAATAGTATTGTATACAATCATGCAACTCATTAATATAAAAACAATAGAAAGCCAAAACCCTACAGTATTTGTCCATCCAATAATGCTATTTAATTTATCGATACTATCTTTTATTTGGTAATAATTAATTTTATCAATAACTCCGCGCTCGTCCCCCAGAAGGCCTGAGTTTTCGTTTAATTGACTAGCGATTGCATCGTAACGAGATGTATCTTTTGCAACAATAGAAAGCGAAGCACCAAAAGGATTTGTACCGAGTTCATCGAGCGCTTGAAGGGTAAGTTGATCTCCTTCGTGTTTTTTCTTAAAATCAAGCAATGCTTGCTCTCGTGAGGTATAGACAACGGACTTCACATCAGTAAGTCCAAGAATTTTGGCTTTCACTTCACTAGCCTGTTGCTCTGTCGCATCTGCCGTAAGATATACTCGCACATCCACCTTTTCCTTCACTTGTTCAAGCGTGTAATCAAAAACTGCGCGGAAAAGATAAAACGAAGTAATAATAGAAAGTGTAATGGTAAGAATAAAAATAGAGGAAAGTGACACCGTGCGGTTACGATAAAAACCTCGAAGTCCCGCTAGTATTGTTCTTTTCCAGAGTACTGTTTTCATAGAGACTACATTGTAAATTTACCCGACTTCTGATCTCGTGTAATGCGACCATTCTCCATGGTGATTACTCTACGCCCAAGATTATCAACAATGCCCTTGTTGTGTGTTGTGAGTATAACAGTAGTACCAAGATCATTAATCTTTTTCAAAATCTGAACAATGTCGTAGGTGTTAAGGGGATCAAGATTCCCTGTTGGTTCATCCGCAATGATAATTTCTGGACGATTAATGATAGCGCGCGCAATAGCCACGCGCTGTTGTTCTCCGCCAGAGAG
>CAYYCT010000028.1:1272-6987 GCA_964470485.1 uncultured Candidatus Saccharibacteria bacterium | reverse complement strand
GTTCCTATTAGGAAACATAACTATCACTACAGCAATTGGACCGCTCCGCTTGCTGCATGTTTAATTGTCTTTTTTCATGTGTCCGTATCACAAACTCCGCTAGACCCCAGTGAATATTACTACTACTGGATAACAGTATTGTTGCGCGTGAGATGCACGGGATTCTGTTGTCAAAGTAACTACGATCTACTTAGTAAATTTGAGAAAAGAAAATCCGCCCTTACGGCGGCTAGTAACGAAACGCCACTAGTCCTCCGATTTAGCTTGTTTTTTCGTTTCTTTTTATCATTAAGTAGTGCTCTCCATCCTATCAAAAAATGAAAAAGAAGTCAAGAAACTGGGGCGGCTTGTAGTAGGTAGCTTGTAGCAGACAGCTAAAATGCGAAAAAACAATATAAATACATACAAAAAGCGACACTATGGGTGCCGCTTTTTGTATGTATTTTAGCTACAAGCTAAAGGCTATCAGTTAAAAGCTGTTAATTCCCTTTCATCTTCTCAATTGCTCGTGCTGCTGCATCGCGCCCACCAAGACCAAATGCAAGACCAAGAGCTAGTGCTACAGCAAATACCACTCCTGTAAAAAGCACTTCTACAAGACCTTGAGCAATACGAAGTTGTGTAAGAGCTGGAAAAACTCCACCAACGATAATGATTGCCCACTTAGAGATTTGTGCAACCATATCCCCTTTCATTCCTGTTGCCTGCACAGAGTGAGAAACAAGGCGAGAAATAAAATCTCCAAGAAGCATCGAGATCACAAGTATTACTGCTGCAATAATTACTTGTGGAATATACACCAAGATATCACGTAGAAGTTGTGTAACTTGTGATAAACCAAGTATTTCAGCTGATGCGAGTGTAAAAGCAACAACCACCCCCCAACGTACTACTCCACCAAAAAATCCAGCGACAGAGATTCGAACTCCCGCACGTTCGCTCAACTGATCAAATCCAGCTCGATGAAGCGCACGATCAACGCGAAGTACAGAAATAAGATGATTTACCGCACTCCCAAGAACTGAACCAAAAACCCACCCAAGAGCAAATATAACAACTGCAAGAATAACACTTGGGAGAAAAGAAACGAGTGTCATCCCTGTGTCGATAAGTGCTTGACCCAATATATCAACGGACTGATTTAACATAAATAATGTTGTAATGTTTTAATGAAGTCATGGTATTTCATGAGGATACCTGAAATGGCTTCATTTATTTTATAATAGTGTATATATACACCTCCATATGTAAACATATAAAGGTTATATATGAAGTATACCCTCTTGGATGGAAACTGTGTTCATAATTATCCACTTTTGTGCTATAGTCGAAGACAATTATTCTTATATCGTCGCATGTCAAAAAAAGGAAAAGAAAAAAAGAAAAATACATCGATTGTTAACATATTTCTTCTTTCCTTTATTGTCTCGGCGCTTTTTGTGTGGCTGGTTCATCCACTAGGAATAACAAGAGTGGCGACAGCTGAAATGCCTACAATACCAGTTCAGCAACCAGAACGAGAAGGCAAGTACATTATTGTCTATCTACAAAAAATGGAACTTGAACTCCGTGATGGGGGTACCATACTAAAAACGTTACCGATTCTCTCTATTGGTAAACCTTCTAGCTACTATGAAACTATAGGTGGTGTCTATATCAATGATTACAAAGTCCCTCTTCATCTAAGCTCTCTAGGTCATGTGTATATGCCTCATAGCGTGCACCTTTTTGGTAATTATTTTATTCACGGGGTCCCCTATTATCCAAACGGCAATCGATTATCGAACACGTATAGTGGTGGATGTATTAGACTTACTGACGAAAACGCATCGATAGTTTATGATTTTGTCCAAGCAGGAATGCCAATTATTATCACCAAAGAAGATGGTAGAGAATTTACCCCAACACAGGCAACATCAAGTGCTTTTGCAAGCACGCAAATGACTAATCTTATGGTGGCATCAATTTCCCTTGAACTCCTATCTCAAGATGATCAAATAATTACCGACACAGATGGATTCACAAAAACAACCAGAAGAGCGATTCTTCATCGTCTCGTGCGTGACGGAGATACTTCTGTTTCTAAACTCTACGCCGAAAGTATTGGAGAAAAATCTTTCTTGTCCGCAATGAATAAAAGGGCGGAGGCTCTTGGCCTTACTAATACTAGATTTTTGAGTATTGATTCACCGGTTATAACTTCAAGTGAAGACTACATTCGTTTTATGAATTATATTACTGTCTATAAGTCATATATACAAACACTACAAAAGGAAGACACAAAAGAGATTTAGAACATTAAGAATGCATTTACTATCCCAACACTCCTCTTTCTCTTTTTATTTTTTAGATTCTTTAAGTTTATCCACCACCATCTCGTGAGGCATCTCTATAATATCTCGCACAAATTTATCATACATTTTCAAACGATATTCATATTCTTCAACATCCATAATAGAATACACCACATCGCGCCCAATCTCGGCAGAAAGTAGTTCAAGAACTTTTTCAGCTTTTTGACGCTTAATAGCGTCCCCCACAATAAGGATATCTACCCGTGTTTTTGTCTCTCCAAGAAAAACTCCTGAAACCAAAAAAAGTTTAATACGGCCAACTAATTTGAATCGCGAAGCGAGGTCACGTTTATCAAGCAATTGGAAATCAAACAGTAGATCCTTGAGTGCTTGATTGTGAGGAAAAAGTGGATTAAGTTTGTAACCATTTACTTCTTTTACTTTTGACGATGACTTTTTTCCTGTTCCTGTTGTGACAACAGTTTTCTGGCGTTTCTTTTCGATGAAGCCGATGGCAGAAAGTGCCGCAAGCTCCTTTCTTACAAACACACTTTTTGATTTTGTTTTCTCAGAAACTTCATGTGGTGAAATTGTCTGATCGTCATGATGTAAGAAGAAACGCATTATTTTTACTCTCTCTGCGCCGCCAAGCAATCGTGCCAATAGTTCCATAGTCTTTGTATTTTAGCAGGAAAATTAATAGTGTGGAACTTGTGCAATGAAGAAATATGTGACGCAATACTAGAATTGATAACCAAAAATACAAAATATTTTAGAAGAAACAAATCTTTGGTTTCTGAATGTGTGGTATAGTTACCATAATACTCCCTAATATGAAAAAAGTGTTTATCACAACAATTCGTGGTTTTGTTATTGTCTTTGCCGTTATTGGCTTTGTTCTTAGTGTGGGATATGTAGCAATCTATTTTAACCTTACTGCCACAAAAGGTGTTATCGATAAACAGACCGAGAATTTTCTTGTGCCAGAAAAAAATGATGCTGGATACACTGTCTTCCCAATAGCTCACACCAAAGAATGGCTAGCGTTTAAGCAAGCTGTTGTAAAAGACAAACCGACTATAGAAAAAATTGCCAAAGAAACTGGTATCTCGCCGCGCTTGCTTATAGCTATTCTTGTACCAGAACAAATGCGACTCTTCTACAGCAATAGGGATGTTTTCAAAACAGTGTTTGGGCCATTGAAGATTCTTGGAAGTCAGAGCCAATTTTCGTGGGGAATTTTTGGTATTAAAGATGAAACAGCTCGTGGGGTTGAGGCTAATCTAGTTAACCAAAAATCTCCATTTTACCCAGGAAAAAAGTATGAGCATCTTCTTGATTTTACAACGGACGATATTGATCAAGAACGCTTCGCGAGAATTATAGATGAACATGATCATACCTACAGCTATCGATATACCGCTCTGTATATTTTACAAATACAAGCGCAATGGGCAAAAGCTGGATATACTCTTGTAGACCAACCTGGTATTATCGCGACACTGTGGAATCTTGGTTTTCATAAATCTATTCCCAACAAGAATCCACAGTCTGGAGGCTCATCAATCGAAATAAATGGCAAAACATACAGCTTCGGTGCTTTTGCAAATGATTTCTACTACTCTGACGAACTCATAGAACTATTTCCGAAAGAGTAAAACTTCTACATGGAAATACATAAGAGCCGCCCCGGAAGGGGCGGCTCTTATGTATTTTTCTAAAAGACTTTAGTATTGTTCCCTAGTTACATGTCTCTTGTCTAATCGCCTGACGAGTAAGATCGTACACCATACCTGTTGAGGTAATTCCTACACTGCTTTGGTAGAGTTTAACTGCTTCTACAGTCATATCACCATAAAATCCAGTTGGTTCTGCTGTAAGAAATCCTTTACTTGAAAGAAACTTCTGAAGCTTGGTAACTGATGATGACTCCGCACCACGATGAAGATTTGAGGAGAGGTTAACACACATAGTTGAGGCGCCGAGGACTTGAGGAGCTTGGTTAGAAGCATATGCCATTGAAGGAGCAACCCCTGTGTTCATGGCTACTTCGTCTGCAATGGAAAGATTACTCCCACCATAGGTGATAGCCCCACTTGGTGTTCGCCCTGGGCATTGTTCTGGATGCCATCCACAACCAGGTCCTTGTGGCATAGGAGAGCCGTCTGCACAGACTCTGTACTCAGCTGTACAAACTGTTACTTCATTTGAAACTTCACTTGTATTATATGAGAACGTACATGTCTCATTACTGATAGTCCCTCTTGTAAGGGGTCCAACATTCCCTGTTGAATCAATACCTGATGATCGCTGATATGCTTTGACGGCATCCTCGGTCATCTTCCCATAAAATCCTGTTGGAGAACCAGTTAGAAAACCTTTACTAATAAGAAATCCTTGAAGAGAAGAAACCTCTCCATTGGTTGCGGTATCACTAGCTCCATACTTAAGCGTACCGGCTTTAAGCATAAGACATTTACTTGAAGTCACAGAAGAACCTTCGGTGCTGTCAACATAAAGTGTTGGCACGGCTTGTGCTAATGCCACCTGAGCAGAACCAAGCACAATCAAAGAAACTAAACTTTTAATAAAATATTTTTTCATATACCTAGAGTCTATCATAGTAATAATAATTGATAATAAAACTTGTACACAGACAAGAAGCTGTGTGTAGAGTTTACTAGAGAAACATCACCTTGTTACAATCTTCTGAAGAAAGACACAGTCTAGCCATTTCCTCAGTTCTACCATATATTATACACTATTTATATAGAATGTCAACTATCTGATTTTTTGGTTATTGTACTATGGTTTTATGTAAGTAAACTTTACTTATTTATCTCCCCCCAAAGCATCTCTCTCTATTAGCGATACAATTTACATCATCATTTGCACATGCTGGGTATGACATTGGACAAACGGTTGGAGGAATCGAGCCTCCGGTACATTTATCTTCTCTCCATGTACAATCTGCATCTCGTGGCATAGCAGAACCGTCAGGACAAGCACGGTATTCCATGGTGCAAGCAACTTGTGCAAGTGCTGTCTGTACAAAACTAAACACAAACAAAGAAAGCAGTCCCCTAATAATATATTTATTCATAATAGTGTGTATTAGCTAGCGATAACTACTTTTTAATAACAATAATTTTTATTGTTATAATCCTGGGGAGTTTTTAGTAAAACTAAAATTCTCAAGAACTATAGAATGTTCTCCCTTTACTGTAAATAGTACGCTGATATTAGAAAATGTCAACAAACTTTATACGTATACTTTATATAATAGAGGATTTTATATAACAAAATCCCCTTGCGGGGATTTTGTTATATCTTTAGAAAAGCAATCTTTATTTTTTGTAATTAAAGATTACTTAAGCTCAACACTAGCTCCAGCTTCTTCAAGTTTCTTCTTGAATTCATC
>CAYYCT010000028.1:0-1172 GCA_964470485.1 uncultured Candidatus Saccharibacteria bacterium | reverse complement strand
ATTACTTAAGCTCAACACTAGCTCCAGCTTCTTCAAGTTTCTTCTTGAATTCATCAGCTTCAGCTTTCTTCATATCTTTCTTAAGGTCAACTGGTGCCCCGTCTACGAGATCCTTCGCTTCCTTGAGACCAAGAGCGAGGACTTCCTTAACTACCTTCATAACAGCAATCTTTCCTTCCCCTGCTGATGTAAGGTGAACAGTATATGCTGACTTTTCGTCTGCTGCTTCTGCTCCTGCTCCGGCTGCTGGAGCTGCTGCAACTGCTGCTGCTGATACTCCGAACTTCTCTTCAATCGCACGAACGAGATCATTAAGTTCAATTACTGACATGTTTTCAATCTTTGTCAAAAGATCTGCGTGTTTTTCCATACTATATTAAGTGTTAAATTTGTTAAATTACTTTTTCTTTGCAACTTCACTAAGCCCAACAGCAAGTTGTGTCATTGGTGACTTAAGAAGGTATGCAAGCTGTGAAAGAAGAACTTCACGTGGAGGAATGGTTGCGATCGAAAGCATTTCTTTTTGAGACTTGAACTGTCCCTCGAAGATACCACCTAAGATTGCAAACGTATCCTTGTGAGCCTTGCTAAATTCATATGAAAGACGTGCTGGTGTAAGAAGATCTTCTCCATATACAACTGCGAGTTCTTCGCCTGTTACCGGAGCTTCCCCTTCTATTTTTGCCGCGTCAGTTGCTCGCTTCCAAAGTGTCTTCTTTACAACAGTATAGTGAGTGTTCTCACTAAAGAGTTGTGAACGAAGTGTGCTTGTATCCGCAACTGAGAGTCCTTTGAATTTAACATACACAGCACTTTTTGCTCCCTTTAATGCTTCTGTATACGAAGCAATAAGTTCTGCTTTTTTCGCGCGTAGTAATGCCATAGAACTAAATGGTAGACAATAGACCTTAGACTCTAGTGTCTTCATACCAATAAATACAGATACCTAATCTATCCGATAAACAAAAGTGGTATTCACGTAAGATAATCAAAAGATATATCTTTAGAAATAACCTCCGTAGGACTTATGAACATCTTACAGTTCGCCGACTTCTTTGGCTTACAAGGAGAATACTACCACAAAAAGCACAAAGGAAGCAAGAGCCTCTTGCCCAAAAACACAAAACCGCCCCTTGCGGGGCGGTTTTGCTTACATCTAGCTAATCTAGCTT
>CAYYCT010000027.1:0-7558 GCA_964470485.1 uncultured Candidatus Saccharibacteria bacterium | reverse complement strand
TCCTCTAGATAATGCATCTCTCCATCGCGAAACGCCTTTCTTATTTCTGTATTGATGTGAATAATTGCCACACCATTGTCTATGGAACCCTTGAGATCTTCGTTAGTGTTACCACTTGCCCCGTGAAGTACAAGTGGAACATCTACAGCCGCAGTAATCTCTTTTAGTCTATCGATATGAAGTGCTGGCTCTGTTGCGTCGATGAGCATACCGTGCACGTTACCAATAGCTGGTGCAAACATATCGATACCTGTACGAAGGACAAAATCTTTCGCCTGCTCTGGGGTTGTGAGATTCGCTTCGGTCACCCCCTCAGGAAGAGCTGAATTAAGTGATGATGACTGACCAATATATCCAAGCTCTGCTTCCACGAGTACTCTTTTACCGTTTTTTGCTTCATAGTTTCTAACAAAATCAACACAAGACTTTACAAGTGTCACATTTTCTTCATAGGGAAGTTTGGCTCCGTCAACAATCACGCTATCGTACCCCGCTTCTACAACCTCTTCCACTTTTTCTAATGTATACGTGTGATCAGCATTAAGGAAAATAGGAATACTATATTCTTGGTTAAGCTCATCTATAATTGTACGAACCATATCAACCCCCATATACTCTCGCTCTCCTTCAGATGCTCCAATAATGACTGGCTGATTAAGTTCTTCCGCAACCTCTACAATAGCTCGCGCTTGATCGAGGTTAGAAATATTAAAGTGAGCAATTGCTTTACCTTCTCGTTTATAGTTATTGATAAGTTCTAAGTAATGTTCACTTTGTGGTACTAATGACTTCATATCAACATAGTATACAACATAGCTACTGATATACTAGAAGACATTATGGAAAACACACAATCGTTTGATTTTATTGCTATTGGAGATACGGTCATTGATGCTTTTATTAGAGTTTCAGCTGGACATATTCAAGAAACTGCTCACGGCCGTGAAATATGCCTTCCATATGGAATGAAAGTTCCTTTTGATGAAGTTTATATTCTCCCAGCTGTTGGAAATAGTGCGAATGCTTCAGTCTCGGCAGCTCGACTAGGACTCAAATCAGCACTTCTGACTTCACTCGGTAAAGATGCATATGGAGAACAATGTATTACACAACTTGCAAAAGAAGGTGTTGCTGCTAATTTTGTTCGCCAAGAAGAAGGAAAGAAAACCAACTACCACTATGTGCTGTGGAAAGATGACGATCGAACAATACTTATCAAACATGAACTCTTTACTCCAGTAATTCCAGATCTCGGTACACCAAAATGGATATACTTATCATCTCTTGGAGCACACACCCTCCCATTCCATCATGAGCTTGTTGATTATATAAAAAATCATCCTGGAATTAAACTTGCATTTCAGCCAGGAACATTCCAACTTGGATTTGGTGCTGAGATTGCTGAACTGTACAAACATACTGAAGTGGTTTGTATGAATAAAGAAGAAGCTGAGGGGCTTCTTAAATCTGAAGGAAGTGAAATGAAATCACTTCTTGATGGACTCGAATTACTCGGCCCAAAAATAGTTATCATAACTGATGGACCACTTGGTGCTTATATGAAATATGACAACACATACTTTAGTATGCCACTTTACCCAGATATTGCTCCACCACTTGAACGTACTGGAGCTGGTGATGCTTTCTTCTCAACCTTCGTAGCATACTTGGCCAAGGGATACGATGCTGCATATGCCATGAAGCGTGCTCCTATTAATAGTATGAATGTTGTACAACACGTTGGAGCCCAAGAAGGACTTTTACATGAAGAAGAGCTTGAGAAACTTCTAAAAAGTGCCCCAGAAAATTATACACTTACGATATTAGAATAGATTGAACAGCCTTTAGCTAATAGCCTTTAGGTAGTCAATAAGACACTCACTTCTATACTATAGAGATCATCCTATATACGAACTTATTAGCTAAAAGCTAGCGCCTAATGGCTGTTAATGTAATGTCTCTCGTATCTTTTGTGCAATATGCTTCGCTGAGAGGCTATATTCTTCATAAAGCTCATTCACCTTTCCGCTCTGGCCAAATCTATCTTGTACACCAATACGACCAATACGAATTGGATGGTGCTCACTCAAGTATTCTGTAACCGCGCTTCCCAATCCTCCAGCTATTTGATGCTCTTCTACAGTTACGATTGCTCTCACATCTTTTGCGAGGCGAAGTAGAAAACCAACATCAAGTGGTTTTACTTGTGGCATATTCACTACTGTTACCCCTATTCCTTCTTTCTCAAGTTCTATCGCAGCCTTTATGGCCTCATAGATAATTGGGCCACACGCTACCACTCCAACCGAATGAGCAAATACTCCCCCGTGTTTATGTTGTGACATGTATATAACATACCCCTTACCATAATTCCAAACATAATTATCTGGAAGAAGTACTGGTGTCTTTTCACGAGTGAGGCGGAGATATGCTGGTTCCTTGGTGGTTGCAATATATTCAGTAATTGCGCGCGCCTCTACTGCATCACATGGCACAAAAACGTGCATGTTAGGAATCATACGCATAAGCGCAATATCTTCTACCGCTTGATGAGTTGCGCCATCTGGTCCAACAGAAATTCCAGAATGAGCCCCAACCACTTTTACTGGTACATTATTATAGGCAATCGTTGTTCGTATCTGTTCCCAATTTCTTCCAGGAGAGAACATTGCATAACTTGAAAAAAAAGGAATATACCCCATAGCAGCCATTCCAGAGGCAAGCCCAGACATTGCTTGTTCAGTAATCCCAACCTCAAAGAATCGTTTCGGGAATTTCGCTCTAAAACCATCCATCTTCACACTCTCGGTAAGATCAGCACAGAGTGCTACGATTCTATCATCACGCTCACCAGAAGTAACAAGCCCTTCACCAAAACCTTCTCTGGTTGCTTTTTCTTCTTCCTTTGGAGTAAATAGTGTTTTTCTAAGCATATCTATAATTCTCCAAATTTAATTTTACCCCTCATGGTTCTTAGCTCTTTAAGTGCGGCACGCCCTTCTTCAAGATTTGGCGCCTTACCATGCCACCTATAGTCGCCTTCAAACGCCGTTACACCTTTCCCTGGGATCGTGTGTGCAATGATAACTGTTGGCTTATCCATACTACTTTTGGCAGTACCAATAGCGCGCACAATATCTCTAAAATCATGCCCGTCGACATCGATCACATGAAAGTTGAAGCTTTCCATCTTGGCTTTTAAGTTTTCAAGAGGAAGGATGTCTTCTGTATACCCATCGATCTGAATAGAGTTGCGATCAATGATTGAAATAACTTTTGTAAGTTTAAATTTATTTAATAAGAGGAATGATTCCCAGACTTGTCCTTCATTGATTTCACCATCTCCCATACAACAATAAAAATATCTGTCTGGTTTATGTTCTTCAAGTTTATCCATGAGCGCCATGCCAATTGCTTGCGATAACCCAGACCCAAGTGGGCCAGATGATGTTTCAAGTCCTGGAAGTGTCTCGCGGTGTGGGTGCCCTTGAAGTCGTGACCCAAATCGTCTGAGTGTCTTTAATTCCGTAACCGAAAAGTACCCAGCATGAGCCATTGTTGCGTACAGTCCTGGAGTAATATGCCCATTAGAAAGAATGAGCCTGTCACGCTCCACCCACTGTGGGTGACGCGGATTATGTTTCATTACACGAAAGTAGAGAGCTGTGAAGACATCTGCCATACCGAGCGATCCTGCGGTATGGCCACTACCAGCTTCCATAAGCATCTTAATAATACTTTCTCGAATATCCTCAGCACGTAGCGTGAGTGCTTCTACTTCTACATCAGTAAGGGAATGCATATATCACAGTATACAGGTGGTGGGGAGTAGGTGGTAGGGAGTAGTACACAGATAATGAGACACATTTAACGCGCACAAAAATTTTTAATATAACTATCTTTTTGTATATTAATGTCCCTTCATTCCTGACATTGAATCCATCTTTGTAGTTTCTTTCTGTGGCGTAGTTGTTACTCCTGAATTTATTGTGTAATCATTCGGCACTTGAGAATAAATATCTGGCTGTTTATCCCCTGTGACTTCAAGGACTGCCCATGCTCCTTTATTCATTCTGGCTAATGCATGATCAACAAGAAGGAACTTCCCTGGAACATCAACAGTAAATTCTACAATTGATGAACCCCCTGGCAATACTGCTGTTGTTTGAACATTCTTATGCTTTGCTCCACCTTCCCCCATTGACCCCTCTGGATATACGGTGTCAAAAATTTCACCAATAACATGGAATGAGGAAATTAAACTAACCCCACCATTTCCGACATACATGCGAATTTTATCCCCAACCTTTGCGTGCATACGCGGCGTAGTTTCAATTCTGCCATTGAACGTAACGTAATTTGGACGTTCATTCACAAGCGCATTTGAATCAAAAACAGTTAGTCCTTTTTTACCGGTCTGCCCAAGTGTATACAACTCCCCTTGAACAACATAGAACTCTTTGTCTACCTTAGATAGTCCTTCTTTTGGCTCCACTAAGATAAGTCCATACTGACCGTGCGAGTTATGGGTGCTGACATTTGGCATTGCGCAGTGATAAATAAAGAGTCCTGGGTTCATGGCTTTCCATTTAATTGTCTTAGTTTCTCCAGGCATAACGTCAGTAAGTGCCGCTCCTCCTCCAGGCCCCGTTACCGCATGAAGGTCTATGTTGTGGTGATGAAGACTGCTTTTATCGTTGGTTATCGAAAGAATAACAGTATCCCCCTCTCGAACACGATACATTGGACCGGGAACGGTTCCATCAAACGTCCAGTAATTAAAATAAATTCCCGGAGCGATCTGACTTATAACTTCTTTTACTACTACATTAATCTTTACCTCCGTTGGTGAAGTGCGAACAATAGGTGGCGGAACATCATTTGGATCTCTACCAATATCAGCAACTCGTTCAAAACGTGATTCATTCTTAAAAAAATTAATGACATTTATAAATGGTAGTGTTGGTGGCATTCCTCCAGGAGCCATAGAGTGCATAAATGGTGGCATGGCAAATCCAGGTGGATAGGTTCGATTAGATACCATTCCAAACACAATCGAAAGAACTATAATAGTTAGAGGAACCCAAACCCATGTACGTCGTAAAAAAGTAGATAGTGGTTTTCTTCGTATAACATGTTCTAAGAAGACAATACATGCAACTAAGCCAGCAACCCAAGCTATCATCTCGAAAATAATAAATGTGTACATAAAAATATGAGCCTTGGTTAAGGTTATACAGTAAGTATAGCAATTAAAATACTACAGTAAGTACTAGCAATACGTCGCCTGGTGATAACTTTTATCTGTAGTTTTTTACAAGATCTTCGTATGTTTTCTTTGGATCTCCTTGTTTAAAAAGATATGAACCAACAACGGCACATGTTGCTCCAGCATTTTTTACTTTAAGGATTGTTTCTGGGTTCATACTCCCATCAACCTGTATTTCAATATGTTTGCATGCATTAACTAAATAGTTAATCCGTGTAAGTACTTCTTCATCAAAAGGCTGTCCTTGTGCACCAATATGTTTAATCCCCATCGTTTGAATAAAAACTTTTGAATACCTCGCTGCCACATTATTAATTCGTAAAGCAAAAGTCTCTACTGGATAATCATTAGAAACAGAAAGTCCAATATATGAATCGTTTTTCTTTGCTATGGCAATAACTTCATCGATATCAGCATCACTCATTGTGTCAATATGCATTACCAGGCGTGTTGAGCCTAGCGCTATTGCACGAAGCATATACTTTTCCCAATCATTCACCATAAGATCAAACTCATAACTAAACCCAGATGGAAGAGACTCCTCCTCAAAAGGAAGCCATGTCTTTTCGAGACCGAATACCCCGTCGCAAAGATCTATCTGCACACGATCACTTAGTCCTTCAAAAATAAAAAGTTTATTAATAACATCTTCATAGCTACTGGTGAGTATTGTTGGTGTAATATTCATACAATGTACCTCTGATAGTCTACATTACTTAAAAATGTATTTAGTATAGATAGATACATACCCAGCACCTTCATCGCAAGACTGATACGATTCCTCTGTGAGAAGAGTGTTACACTCGATAGGTGTGTCATTTGGTATAAGTGGCACAAAAAGTACAGCAAGTACCACAAGCCCGAGAAGTACCCATGATGTTTTTGTATTCATAGTATGTAATGTTTATGTTTTAGTATGCCCACCCCTTAACTCATCTTCGTCAAAGTCATAAATAATTTCATCGTCACTTGGGTTATAGTTAGAATCAACATCATCTGTGTCGCTCTTACTATCAAGAGTAGGTACTATACCTTTTTCTTCTAGGAGTGGTGCTTCTTTTTGCACATCCTTTTCCGGTAAAGTCATCTCTTCTCTGAGCGCTTTTTTTAAATTCTCAATAGCTTCTTCTATATCCTCGTGACCAAAAAGATAGGACCCGACAACCATTCTATCAGCACCAGCATACTTAACCAGTTTTGCTGTTGCTGGATTTATTCTACCACTAACTTGAATGGTAAGGAGGGGGAAAAGTTTCTTTAAAATTCGTATTCTCGAAATAACGCGTTCATCAAATGGGTGTGTGCCATCACCCGAATTTCTTACTCCTGTTACTTGAATAAATACTTTACTGGTATCGGTAAAAAATCTTGACTCTTCAAGTTTTCGTGCAGCATACATCAGAAGATCTACAGAAACATCATTAGAAACAGTTAGGCCTAGTTTCAAATTATAATCATGAGCAAGAGCAAATAACTCCTCATAATCATCATAGGTAAATCTATCTACGTGCACAACAATACGCCTAGCCCCCATTTTATAGACCCTTGTTATGTATTCTTTCCATTCTGTAACAAGAAGATCAAATTCATAGACATATGCCTCCGGTAGTATTTCTTTGCCAACAGGAAGCCATGTACTTTGTAGCCCATACGATCCGTCACAGATACCTATTTGTATAAGATTAGAAAAATCTCCAATAACATAGATTTTATCGACGATCTCCTCAAAGGTTTCTGGGAAAATTGCTGGAACAATAATCATAGTCTTGATATACAGTAAAACACATGTATACCAAATATACTACTGAGTAAATTTAGTAAAAAGAGACATATGGGTATCTTTACATTTCAGATAATACCCCCCTGCTCCATCTGGTAGATTATCACAATCAACAGGATTATCATTGCTTACAATTGGAACAAAAAGAAATATAATTGCAATGATGGCAAATAAAATAAGGGAAAATTTTAGATCAATCATAAAAATATATTATTTTGTTAATTCGTCTATTTGGATAATTCTATCCGCATGACGCTCATCATGCGAAAACGGCGTATCAAGAAATAATCTAATCGCCTGCATCGATTCAGTAAGATTAACAAACCGTGCGCCAATCGACAATATGTTTGCATCATTATGTTCACGGCCAAGCCTGACAAGCTCAAGATTCCCTCCTGCATAGACAATTGCCCTCACGTGGCGAAAACGATTTGCAACAATAGCTTCACCTTGCCCAGACCCTCCAAAGATAATTGCAATTGAAGGATTATGAATAGCGTCTTTTTGAA
>CAYYCT010000026.1:0-8081 GCA_964470485.1 uncultured Candidatus Saccharibacteria bacterium | reverse complement strand
CTCACCTCCGGAGTGCAAAACCGGCGCTCTACCATATGAGCTAAGGGCCCGTATTATATTTTGCTAACTACACAGAACTCTTAACTTATATGACATGTGCCGGTTTTGCAAAAACCATCGGCAGTATACTTTCTTGGTGTACCACCTCATGCCATATCAGCTAAGGGCCCTTATTTGTAACCACGATATATTTGTGGAATGTTTACTATACTACCATATTTTATGTAAGAGTAAAAGGAAAAGTCTTAGGATGTCGACTTCTTTTGGAAGTTGTACTGTTCCTTTATCTCTCAAGAAATGTTGTCTATACTTATAAGATATGAAAATAATCGACAGTATCTATTATTTGTTTGATAAAATGGAAGATCACATCCGTGCACGTCTTGCCAGACACCCTTTTATTTATACGTTTATTGGTGGAGCGGGGGTGGTGCTTTTTTGGAGGGGGATATGGCACATGGCAGATGTATTTGAAAAAAATACAACACTAGGGGCATATGTTTTTTCTCCTCTTGGGTCTGTGGTATTTGGAGTTGTTATTCTTTTATCGACAGGATTATTTGTATCTGTTTTTATTGGAGATTCAATCATTATGTCTGGTATTAAGCATGATAAGAAAATTATTGAAAAGACAATTGAGGACGTTGACTCAGAAAAAGTTGACATCGAAAAAGTTCTTCATGCAATCGTCTCCATGAAAACAGAATTAGAGGCTCTGGAGCATAAGGCGAGGACTAAACATGCTCATAAATTATAACAAGGATATTAACATAAATTTTTATGCAAAACGAAAATGAAATAGAAGATACCATTACAGATGGTTTAATGGCAGAAGTAATAGTAGACACACAGGAAACAGAGTTAAGTACCGAAGTCCTAGATATTGTTCCGTCCACGATTGTGGAAGGGGAGTAGGTATCTTGTTTGTGGTTTATAATTATTTCAGCATATTATAATTGAGATATGAATCAAAGATATTTAATAAAAAAGATAGTAATTGTTTTTGTGGTAGGTATTCTTGTAATGATTGGGTATTTTGTGTTTTCTAAAAAATATCTAGGACTGTTCTCAAACACTACAACGAAAGTTACATTACTTGACGCTTATTCTGGGCAACAAATTTCCAATACTGCAGTAACAATTTATAGTGATAATGGTATTAGATGTATTATGGCACCATGTCCAACAGAAGAGCAGGAGTGGACAGGAAAGTCTGACGACCAAGGAGTGGTTTCGTTCCCTTCCGGAATGATTAACGTGAATACACACATTACTGCAGCTGGGTACAGATCTGGTAGAAATTTGGGTTCAGATGGAGAAAAAATAAGTTATACTGATCGGATTCTAGAATTAGACCCAGACAGTAAAACTGACAACAGAGAAAGACGTTTTAAACTCATTGATTCGCAATCTAAGAAATCACTTGCTAATGTTTCAATGTGGATTACTAATAATCAAAATTGCAAACCACCACACTGCTCTGGGTATATTTTTTCCGGCAACACAAATTCAATCGGGAATATCTATTTTCCGATTTCTCTTGTAACAAGTAAAGGCGCCACTTGGGTCTTTGTAGATGGCTATAAACCAGCAAAGGCGCCTGTCGGCTTGTCTAATTTTGAAGTAATTCTAGAAAAGGAACCCTAGGTGCGACGCCGAATGCATCGCACCTAGGGTGTTTTAGTCTACGAGGTCTGCCTGTGTCTGCTGTAGTCTGCGCTCGATTAGTGCCACATTCTGGTTCCAACTGTATCATCGGCGAACCTATGATTGACGTCTCGATGTGCCATTTCATCAACGATTGTTGCTTCTATCATGTCGGTAAGACGGGCGTCTTCTTTAAGGTTCCAGTAAGATTTTGCAAGTTTTGTTGCTGGAATATTTTCATGAACCCCTTGGTGAATAAGTTCAAGATAATGTTCGTAGCTGTGAATCGCTTCTTCTTCAAAATATCCAACAACACGGTGTGCTGTGCGCGGTGACACAAGATACAAAAAACCATAGACAATACAGAAGAAAAATTGAACGATAATAATAAGGATACGTTCAAGTATGGTAGGTCGTGCAATTTCGCTATAGACAAGAAGGTGTACTCGTTCATTTTCTGCTTCATCCAAGAGTGTTTTTATCCAACCGTTATCATCACGAATAAAACGAAGTGATTTTAGGTGCTGAAAAAGACCCCCAATCATTCCTGGAACTGATGCGATAGTTTCAAGCACAACCGCCCGATGATTATATCGTTGCTGGAATACAAGGGTTGCTGCTCCTGCAGAAAGGTGAACAATTTTCTTGGCGATCTTGTCCCTCATACCCTTTGGTGTTTGACGAAAGTGCTCTCGCTTAAGATGTACGTGTGGGGTGACATTCTCCAAATTGTTAAACATTTCTTCACTGTGTTCTTGTAGCATAATATTAGTAAGTATACCCCTCTTCTTTGTACTTTCAATATCTCTTGTAAACATGATAAAATCAAGAGATATGCTAGACATCAAATTTATTCGCGAAAATAGCGACCTTATCCGCGCAGCGGCCATAAAAAAACATATATCATTTAACGTAGATGAACTCCTTGGAGTAGACACGCGACGCCTTACCCTTTTGCGCACAGTTGAAGAGCTTCGCGCTAAGCAAAACGCTGCAAGCGATGCTATTGCTAAGGTAAGTGCGCTTGAGCGAGTAGATCTTATTGAGTCGATGAAAGCTGTTAAAGAAGAACTCAAGAAAAGTGAAGAGGAACTTGAAGAGGTTATGAAGTCATGGCGAACACTTATGCTTGCCACCCCTAATATTCCAGATGTTTCAGTTCCAGACGGGGCAAGTGATGCGGATAACGTTGAAGTACGTAAGTGGGGAGAGCTTCCAGTGTTTTCTTTTACCCCACTTGATCACATAGAGCTCATGGAAAAAAATGACATGGTTGACTTTGAGCGTGGGACGAAGACATCAGGCTTTCGTGGGTATTTTTTGAAGAATGATGGAGCGATGCTTGAGATGGCAATTTGGCAGTATGTGATGGCGCGCTGGCAAAAGAAAGGCTTTACGCCAATGCTTGTACCGTCACTAGTGAAGCGCGAGACACTTCTCGGGACTGGGTATCTTCCACAGGGTGAAGAAGATCTCTATAACGATGGTAATGATTATTTGGCTGGAACAGGAGAAGTAGCCACAATGTTTTATCACAGTGATGAAGTTCTTTCCCACGAAGAGTTACCGAAGAAGTATATTGTCTGGAGTCCATGTTTTCGTAAAGAAGCAGGGAGTCATGGTAAAGACGTGAAAGGGCTTGTGCGTGTGCATGAATTTTATAAATGTGAACAAGTGGTACTCTGTGAGGCATCTCACGCAACATCAGTTGCCCATCATGAGGAGATTGCTCGTAATGCTGAAGAGATGATGGAAGAACTTGGTATTCCATATCATACCGTTGTAAATTGTGGAGGAGATCTTGGGCAGGGGCAAGTGAAGAAGTATGATATCGAAGCGTGGCTTCCATCACAAGAGAAATATCGCGAGACACATTCTGCAAGTTACTTTCATGATTTTCAAACTCGCAGACTCAATATTCGTTATAAGGAATCATCTGGTAAGCTTGAATATGTTCACTCACTTAATAATACCGCAGCAGCAACCCCACGCCTCCTTATTGCAATCATCGAAAATTATCAATGTGCAGATGGAACAGTTAACATACCAAATGTTCTTGTTCCATATATGGGGGGAAAGACAAGTATTGGGAGACCTTTTCGTTCCTAATCTATTCTATGAAGATAAAAAGGAGAACCTTTTACCTCATTAGAAAATGGATTGCAATAAGTTCAATTGGGATTATTTTTTTTGGAGGTATCTATTTTTACACACAGACAGAATTTTTTACGATAACCTCATACTCTGTGCGAGTGGATGGGAAAGAAGCAGAGAAGCACATCGATATAGAGTTACAAGAGGAAGCTAAGAAAAAAAGCTTTTTGATTATTCCTCGGGATAAAATTTTTACGTATAGCAAGAGCGCTATTATTTCGACAATGAGAAAAAATATTCCAGATCTCGCAACAATTGAGATTCATTCCTCTGGCTTACATACGGTTGAAATAGAAATTACACGTCTTACTCCGGCGTTTAGAATAGGCGCCACAAAGGCACTTACTGAAGATGGGATCATTTTTACTCCTGTAAGTGATGTTACTTTTTATCCATTAATACTACTAGCTTCCTCAACAGAAGAAGTTGTTATGATTGATGGTCTTTTGTTTACACAAGTATCTCTTGATGGGGAGAGGGTCGATACAGCATTTTTGAATGATCTTCTTTCTATGAGCACGAAGGTTAGCAGTCTCATTTTTCCTGTCACTACTATTTTTGTGGAAACTAACGGGGACGTCACACTCTCTAATGCCGATAATGCTAGCAGTATTTTTTTCTCAAGAAAAGGAGACCAGAAGAAAATATGGGCGACACTCGTGAGTGCTATTGATACTGATCCACTTAAAAGTAAACTGTCTTCAAATAGAAATGGACTACAATATCTTGATGTACGTTACGGTAATAAAGTATTTTATAGATTCAATGATATGTCGTTTCAAAATAGAAAAGGTACTGCTATAATAGATAGCCATGCGACAACTACTGAAGCGAATTCAAGTTCTACTTCGACACAACAATAAGACGCCCCATAAAAAAGTTACCATGCACCCTGTGCGTGGTTTTTGGCAAAACATTATCGATACCAAGCTTTCTCGCGGAGAAACCATTTCTGTTGTGGCGCCAATGGCTGACGTGACCGACGTTGTCTTTCGTACAATGATTGCTAAATATTCCAAGCCTAATGGGCCAGACGTGATGTGGACAGAGTTTGTCTCGGCCGATGGTTTAAGTAGTGGGGGGAGAGAGATATTGAAGCGTGATCTTGCTTTTAGTAATAGTGAGAGACCGATTGTTGCACAGTTGTTTACCTCAACTCCAGAGAACATGAAGAAGGCAGCAGCCCTATGCCGCGAACTTGGATTTGATGGTATTGATATCAACATGGGGTGTCCAGATAAAAGTATTGAAAAGCAAGGAGCTGGGGCGGCTCATATCAAGGACTGGCGTCGCGCACAGGCAGTTATACGAGCAGCTCAAGAGGGAGCTGTAGATATTCCGGTATCAGTAAAGACTCGCATCGGGTATAACAAAGTAGAGTTTATGGAATGGCTGCCAAAGATTCTCGAATGTAATATTCCAGCTCTTACAGTTCACCTAAGAACACGAAAAGAAATGTCACTCGTAGATGCTCATTGGGAACTCATGCCTGAAATTGTGACGCTTGTTCGTGAGATGACCGGAGAGCTAAGTGAAGGTGGAACAATTATTCTAGGTAATGGTGACGTGAAATCTGTAACAGAAGGCAAAAGACTTGCGGGTGAGAGTGGTTGCGATGGAGTAATGGTAGGCAGGGGGATATTTGGGAGTCCTTACTTTTTTAACGCGGAACTCGCGGAGCATATGCAGACCAATCAGGCTGACTCACAAGTAATTGCAAAAAAACTAAAGATACTTGTTGAGCATACTACGTTATATGAAGAGAAACTTGGTGATATAAAAAGTTTTGCCATCATGAAAAAACATTTCAAAGCCTACGTGCATGGTTTTGATGGCGCTAAAGAGCTTAGAGTTGAACTCATGGAATGTAATAGTGCACAAGAAGTAGAAAAGGTCGTGAAGAGATGGGAAGAGGGGGAATTAATGAAAAGAGTTTAAGTAAGGTCTGTGGTATAATTCAACTATGTATGCAAGATAAACACTTGGCTCTCTATCGCAAATATCGCCCTCAATCATTTACTGAAGTGGTTGGACAGGAGCAACTTGTCGACCTACTACAGGCAAGTATTAAACAGAAAAAAATTTCTCACGCATATCTTTTTTGTGGCGGACGAGGGACTGGAAAGACTACGGTGGCGAGAATCTTTGCGCACGATATTGGTTGTAATGGAGAAGATATTATCGAGATAGATGCTGCGTCGAATCGTGGCATTGATGAAATACGCGAGCTTCGCGAGGCGGTAAGAACGGCGCCATTTTCTAGTCCGTATAAAGTATATATTGTCGACGAAGCTCACATGCTCACCAAAGAGGCGGCAAATGCACTCCTCAAAACACTTGAAGAACCACCTTCACATGTTATTTTTATTTTAGCAACGACTGATCCAGAAAAACTTCCATCGACGATTGTTTCTCGTTGCCAAAAAATTATTTTTAAATCACCGGATATACAAGTTCTTGCTAAAGCACTTACGGATGTTGCAAAACGAGAAGGAAAAGATATACAAGAAGAAACAGCAGAACTTATAGCTGCTCACGGCAAGGGGTCATATCGAGATGCGCTCGGTGTGCTCGAGCAGATACTTACCACAAACAGTAAGAACATTTCTCATGAAGATGTTGTTGCTTTTCTTGGAGTCACCGACAAGGAGACATTGCTTTCCCTACTCACTAGTGTCTGTTTATGTGATGGGGCTCTTCTTGTATCATCGTTTAAAAAACTTCAAGAGTCGAATAATTCACCGCTACAAGCCTATGATGATATAGTTGAAATGGTACGTCTTGGTCTTCTTTCTCGAATAGGGGAGAAACATAGTGAGTCTTCAAAAATTCCTGCACCTATTCTTACTTCAGTCGCAGCGCTCGCAAAAGAATATCCATATATCATTAGCTCAAAAACGATTCTCCACATGCTTTCCTGTCGACATCTTTTACTGGTTAGTTCTGTATCGGCGTGGGTAGCATTTCAGGCAATTCTCGCATCATTTTTGGGAGAGCGCACGTAAGAAATTTCTAAAAATAGTACCGTTTTTTGGTTACCAACACCATTTGATATTTGGCTATAGACTATTGTGGGTCTTTGTGATATAATCCATCCACTATTGACCACTGATTGAGTACTGACACGGACAATATAAATAGTGTTTAGAGAAGAAATACGTTTTATATTATTAGGGTTTTACATTTAATAAGATAAGCCAAAGCACCTACAGAGTCTGCTTTGGCGACATTTGTCGTTATGCCAAAAACAAATTCAAGAACAAATGTGCGTCCACAAAAAACGTTTGCAAAATACCGCAAACCCCTTACTAAACTTCCTAACCTCGTCGAAAATCAGATACTTTCATACAAAGATCTTACCGAAAAAGGTATTGTCGAAATTTTTCGTGAATTTTCACCACTCCGTGATTATTCTGAAAAGAAATTTGACCTCGAATTCATTTCATTTGAACTCTCTCCAGCAAAGTACGATGAAGTCTATGCAAAAGAGAACAAGCTAACATACGAGGCACCTCTTCGTGCGAGAGTTAAGCTTACCAATAAAATTCTTAATACTGTGAAAGAGCAGGAGATCTTCATGGCAGATTTCCCACTTATGACTGTTCATGGGACATTTATCATCAACGGTGTTGAGCGTGTGGTTGTGCCACAACTTGCTCGATCATTCGGAGTTTTCTTTGATTCTGAAGAAACAAAAGGTAAACGTTATTTTGGCGCGAAAATTATTCCTTCTCGTGGTGTATGGATTGAACTCGGGACAGAGCCAGACGGTGGTGTTTATGTTCGTGTAGACAAGAAGCGTAAATTCTCAATCGTGGCACTACTTCGTATTTTTGGTTTTGCTTCAGATGAAGCAATAAAAGCTGCTTTTGCTCATCATGAAGTTGCCGGCCCTCTTATGGCTACACTTGTGGATCGTGATGAAATCAAAACACTTCATGATGCATATATTGAAATCTATAAACGTCTTCGCGATGGTGATTTGGCGACACCTGAGAATGCGAAAGAATATATAGATTCAATTATTTCTCCTGAGCGTTATGACCTTTCTCCAGTAGGACGGTTCCGTTTCAATAAGCGCTTTGGTAAATCAATTGATCCAAAAGATAAGGAAGCACAACGACGCACACTTTCAAAAGAAGATCTTGTTGAAATTATTACACACATTATTGAGCTCAACAGTAACCCAAATGCGGTTGAAGATGATATCGATCACCTCGGGTCACGTCGTGTTCGTTATGTTGGTGAAATGATGTCACAGAAGATTCGTACAGGTATGA
>CAYYCT010000025.1:0-9613 GCA_964470485.1 uncultured Candidatus Saccharibacteria bacterium | reverse complement strand
TCAAATACCAGAGGACGCTCTCAAACAGAGACGTCTACAAGCAGTATATGTGTTCTACACAAGAATGCAATTATTATATTGCATGCTTGTGTGGATAATACTCCTTGAAGTACATTACTGTACTGTAGAACAAGTATCTCATTTTTGACAACAAAAGTCAAAAGCCTGGGTGGATATTTACGTGATAAATAGCTCAAAGACTCCAGATTAATAAAGAGGGTAAAAAAACCCACGCAATAAGTTCTACTTGTGGTGTGGTTTTTATTTAATTCGTTATTTTACGACCCTATCTCAACACATATCTACTCCAACGCTTCTCACCTATACGTTCAATAATGTTGTCATAAAGGAGTGCGTTTAATTCTCGTTGTATTGTTTTTTCACTACAACCCTTAATACGGGTAGCGATGTCCTTTATACTCACATCAACCCCTCTGACGAAAAGAGCTAAGATTTGCTCTCTTCTTGAGAGTTTTTTCATTTGGAAAGAAGATGCCAGGGTATTGCTTGGACGTGCAACGTGTTCCATAAGAACAGCATGGGTTGAATTTTTGTCTTTTACTTCTTCTTGTTTCACGTCTATTTTGTCCTTTATAAGTACCTCACTTTTTTGTCCTTTATTGGATATTTTGGCGAGGAGATGTTCTTGTCGAAGAGCTTCTTGATTGCGTCTAAGTTCGTATGTATTTTCATGAAGACGGGCAATTGATAGTGGGGTGAGTGCGTCGTATGATGTTGATGTTACCGCACTAGAAAAGGTGGCTTGATTTGCCAGTTCTTCTTCATTTTCAATATGAAGCATCTCTTTGGTAAAAATAGGTTGCTTTTTCTCTAGAACGAGCTGTAGCGATCGAAATCCTTCCATGAGAAGTTCCCCATTCATTTGAGAGACAATTCCTGTGGTGGTTGCAACATGTAGTAGGGAATTTATTTCTGTTACCATACGAAGCGATATCTTCAGTTCGAGAACTCTGTCTTTTACATCAAGTTGGGCGAGTGAGTTCATGGACGACAAAAGGGCAATAGCATTTTTTCTTAATCCATGTTTAATATGCTCATTGTCTGACATTAAATCAGTCACAAGATACAGAGCTGATACTAACTTTTCTGATTTTTTAGCTATAAGAACTCCGTAATCTTTTTTTATCTCTTCGTTCATAATATCTTTTTGTCTTTTATAAAATGCCTTATACTTGTCTTTTTAATTGTGTCTCTCCTTAGCACTTGTCCTATCTAAGCTGTCTTATATACCACCCTGCCCCCCTTACTAGCCCTTGTCTACTTTTTATAATGTCTATTCTATGCCTTTTATAATTCTTGTAAAGACTTGTCTCTTTGAAATTATATGTCTTTATGAACAACGTAGAGGATCACAGGTATTAAAATCGTAGAACCCTATAAAAGTGCCTAGAAATATTTTTAGCAATATCCACTTTTGGATGGTGAATATGCTTCAGTATTACCTGCTCTTTCTGCCTGAACAATTTTGCAGTTATCCCTTATTTTGCAACTACATTTTTGTTATACTTTTGTGATAGTTATGGCTAAAGAAGACCCAAAAATAGAAACCATCCCTCGTTTGCGAAGAAGACGTGTTAAGGATCCTGTTCTTACTGAAACACTCCTTGGAGTTCTTGCTGTAATCTTTGTCATGATTGCGGTTCTTCTTCTCTTTTCAATGGTGCATGCAGGTGGCGCTGGAGGGGAAATACTTTTTAATGGTATTTTTTCACTCATCGGAGTGTATGCTTACTTCTCCCCTCTCTTGTGTCTTTATATTGCATACTATCTCTGGAAAGAAGAGGTTCCTGAGCTACGCGCTCTTACTATTCTTGGCGGATTCTTTCTCATTCTTGGTGTTGCTGGGCTTGGGACGCTTTTGTTTGGAGAAAAATTTGGCGGTTACTTGGGGTCATCACTAGCAAAACCTCTTGTGACGTATTTTGCATTCTATCCAAGTATGTTTTTTCTTGGAGGAATTTCAATAATAGGTGCGATTATTTTTCTTGAAAGAAAACCATCCTTGCACCCGCTTAAAGTTCTTGCTTCTTATCCATTTGAAAAAATTTTTGCCTTTATTATAAATCGGAAAGCTAAAACATTTGATGATGAAGATACTTTAGAAAAAATTGAAGAATCCTACAGTGAACCGATTGAGGATGATATTATTGCTATTGCCGAGGAAACGATTCCTGAGGATAATCTTCATAGTGAGCTTTTTGGAAAACTCTCTCCATCTGAAGAAAGAGAGCTTCAAAAAGTAAAAAAGGAGACTCCTCAGAAGCCGATTATTCTTACCCCGGAATTTATTCCACCACCACTAGATCTTCTTAATATTGATACTGGGAAAAGTGGTGCTGGTGATAGTAAGTCAAAGATGGTTACCATTCAAAAAACACTTCAGCATTTTCGCATTAGTGTAGAAATGGGGGAAGTTACCGTTGGGCCAACGGTAACACAATTCACACTTAAACCAGCTCAAGGAGTAAGTCTTACAAGAATAGTTGCCCTTCACGATAACTTAGCAATGGAACTTGGGTCTGAATTCTTAAGAATAGAAGCCCCCATCCCTGGAAAAACGCTTGTTGGTATAGAAATACCGAATGAACGTAAAGCAACGCTTGGTCTTCGGTCAATGCTTGAGCTTGATGAATTCAAAAATGGTAAGCCGTTAACTGTTGCCATTGGAAAGAGCATTATAGGAAAGCCACTTTTTGGTGATCTTGAAAAAATGCCACACCTTCTCGTCGCTGGAGCTACTCGTACTGGTAAATCAGTGACACTTCACAACCTCCTTGTATCACTTCTTTATAAAAACTCTCCATATGACCTCAAGCTCATCATCCTTGATCCTAAGCGTGTAGAATTTACAGCGTATTATAATCTCCCTCATCTTTATACACCTGTTATCAAAGAGCCAAAAAGTGCCATCAAAGCTCTTAATTGGGCCATCCAAGAAATGGAACGAAGATACGAGGTCCTTGCAGAAAATGGGCAAGTTAACGTGAGCGATTACAACAAAAAAATACTTGCTCCGGCGCTTGAAAAAGCTCGAAAAAAGGGTAGTGTTGGTGATGCTGTAACCGGACTTCCTCCTAAGATGCCATATATTGTAATCATTTTCGATGAATACAATGACTTTATGCTTTCCTATCCAAAAGAAATCAGTCCACTAATTACTGCCCTCACCCAAAAAGGTCGCGCCGCGGGTATTCATCTTATTCTCGCAACACAACGCCCTGATGTGAAAGTAATTACAGGAACAATAAAGGCAAATATCCCTGCTCGTATTGCTCTAAAAACAACATCTCAAATTGACTCAAGAACTATTCTTGATGCGGTTGGGGCAGAAGATCTCCTTGGTAATGGGGATATGCTCTATATGGCATCAGATAATCCTCGTCTCGTTCGTATTCAGGCGCCATTTATATCAGTTGAAGAAATAAAAGCTGTTGTATCTCATATTAAACAAGACAATGTTGATTTTGTTCCTGATATTATCAATATCTCAAAAGTGAAAGTTCAATCTGCTTCTTCGCAGGGAGAGGACGGTGAGTCTCGTGGTGAGGAGCCTGAAAATGATGATGACTACATGAGTGCTAAAGATTTTGTTATATCAACCGGCAAAGCATCAACATCATCTCTACAGACAGCCTTCCGTTGGGGGTACAATAAGGCGGCACGTATCATAAATGATCTCGAACATTTTGAAGTTATTGGTCCAGCAAGACAAGGAGAGCGCTATCGGGAAATCCTTGTGGGAGGGTTATCGTCTCCATCAGATGAAACTTCTTTACAGGAAAATGATCAAAAAGATACTACGACTAAAGATTTATTTACATAATTTCATATACTAGTTCAAAAAATAGCCTTTCTGCCATACCATGCCGATTATAGAACACCGTGACTTACGAAAAAAAATAGAGATTTCTCTTTTTGTTTTTCTTGTTTTTCTGTCTATGTTATATGGTGGTTTTAAGCTCTTCCCTCTTATAATTGGACCGAGAATTACCATTTATAATCCTCATAGTGGAGACACAGTCTCCCGTCCAATCTTCGAACTTTCTGGGAAGGTTTCTAAGGTCAAGGAAATTACAGTGCAAGGGCGACCTATACCAATAGGAACTGATGGACATTTCACGGAAATAGTACTCGTGCAAGATCCATACACAATCATCGTTATCACGGCAACAGATTTCTATGGAAAAACTATAAGCAAAATACTCAGGGTTACTCCAGAAAAATAACACATACATTCCTTTGGAAATCCATGCGGGATTTTGGGCGTCTTTTGTTGTCCACCCTACAAATCTTCATGTTTTGTTCTATAGAGCCAGCACCAAAAATGGTGTACACTATACTAATTACATACATAAAAACAATATAACCATCATGATGAAGAAAAAAGTTGTTAAGCCTCCAAAAACCATTGGAACAAAAGATGTGTCAGGAAAAGATGGCTCGAAAGGTAGCTCAGATGCGCTTCTGCGTGAAATCCAAAATAAGTTTGGCGAAGGGGCAATTATGAAGCTAGGAGACACCCCAAAAGTAAACGTAAGTGTTATTCCAACCGGGTCTCTTGGGCTTGATGCAGCACTTGGTGTTGGTGGACTTCCTCGTGGACGTATCGTAGAAATTTACGGCCCAGAATCATCTGGTAAAACAACGCTTACGCTTCATGTAATCGCAGAAGCTCAGAAACTTGGTGGTGTGTGTGCTTTTATCGATGCAGAACATGCCATGGATCCAGAATATGCAAAAAAACTTGGAGTAAATATTAATGAGCTTCTCATCTCTCAGCCAGACAATGGTGAACAAGCCCTTGAAATTACGGAATCTATTGTACGAAGTGGTAAAGTTGATGTTGTCGTTATTGATTCGGTTGCAGCACTTACCCCAAAAGATGAAATAGAGGGTGATATGGGGGCTCATCATGTTGGGAAGCAGGCTAAGTTAATGAGTCAAGCACTTCGCAAACTTACTGCCATTGCACATAATTCAAAAACAGTAATTATTTTTATCAACCAGCTTCGCATGAAAATTGGTATCATGTTTGGTAACCCGGAAACAACGACTGGTGGTTTGGCTCTTAAATTTTATGCTTCGGTTCGTATTGATATTCGTAAAATTGCTCAAATAAAAAAAGGTGAGGAAGTCGTTGGTTCGCGAACCAAAATAAAAATTGTAAAAAACAAAGTGGCGGCCCCTTTTAAAACAACTGAGTTTGATATCATGTACAACGAAGGTATATCTAGAGAAGGTGAACTCCTTGCACTTGGAGAAAAGTTTAACCTTGTTACAAAGTCCGGCACAAGTTATTCTTTTGGTGAAGAAAAGCTTGGGCGGGGATATGATGCAGCGAGAACGTATTTACGTGAAAACACAAAAATTGGTAATGCGCTTGAAAAAACAATTAGAAAAGAACTCGAGTCTGGTGCCCTTTCCTATGCTGGATCTTCAGATGGAGAAGAAAATGAAAGTCCTGCTGAGTAAAAAATAAAACTTTTTAAGAACTATGGGGCTTAATTTTCTAAACATAGATCAATCATCCGAACAGTCTTCCTTAATACAAAAGGATACCGACCCAGCTAAATATGATGCTATTGCTGCAAAACTTTGTGATAAGCGGAAATTAATTGAAGACACGTCTCATCAAAATTCCCTCCCTCAAGAAGAAAGAGAAAACTTAGCCCTTTCACTTATACAAATAAAACAAGATATGGTAACTTTTGGAATTTCTGAAATAGACTATCAAGCGTACCTAGCAAGTAAAGAAAAAGAGGTTGCACTATCTTCGACAGAACAAGACAACGCAATGACAGAAACGCCCTCATCCGTTACCACTCTTGTTGAGCCAGATTAATGTCTTACCCCATTAGGGGTATCAACACGATCTTGAAATAATGCTAATTTTTTGGTACAATTTCCCTTACTTGATGTTTTATGCAATCATACTATTGCATTTTTTAACGTCTAATATCTAATAATTAACATCTATTTCCTTATGGCAACCCTTGATTACGATGAAATTAAACCTCGCAAATACATTCTTGTAGATGATGTACCGTATGAAATTCTCGAGTCTCATGTAGCCCGTACACAGAAGCGCAAACCCCAGAACCAGGTGCGTATGCGCAATGTCTTAAATGGCAAAGTTGTCCCTGGGACATTCCATGCCTCAGATACTGCGGAGGAAGCTGACATTTCCCGTCGCGAGGGACTCTTTCTTTATGCCAACAAAGGTGAGTTTTGGTTTTGTGAGCCAAATGATAGGGCAAAGCGCTTCCAGATAAGCGAAGACATTATTGGCGATCAAGCAAAGTTCTTAAAAGACAACACCCTTGTCGATGTAAAAATCTTCACCCTAGACGATGAAGAAAAGTTTATCGGTGTCACCCTTCCAGTTAAAATGACATTTGAAGTAAAAGAAGCCCCTCCTGCAATCAAAGGCAATACTGCAAGTGGTGGTGGTAAGCTCGTCACGCTCGAAACTGGCGCACAAGTAACCACCCCCTTCTTTATCGAAGCTGGCGAGAAGATTATTGTGAACACGGAGACCGGTGAATACGTCGAACGCGCAGGGAAAAGCAATTAGCAATTAGCAATTAGCAATTAGGGTAAGTATACAAATCTACAGGTTAAAATCACCATAACCACCGGCTCGCAATCTCGCACTTTCGAGCTCTTTAAATTTTGAAGAAAACCTAGTACCTTTTAACGCCCCGTAGACCATATACGCTTTATGATTGTTTGAAATATTTCTACCAATTGTTTCCTCAAAGAATTTTGTGGCTAAGGCTTCTTGCTCTGAAGTACTAAAACTTTCCAGAATCTTTCTGGTTTCAGCGATAGCCTTACTTGATTCTCCGTTATACCTTCCCCAGAATGGATCAAAATCCTCGCCCGCAAGATCAGAATTTCTATAAAGCTGCATAAGTAATTTATCGGCTCTATCGTGCGACTCTTGTTTTTCAATGTTTTTTCTCTCCATCGTATCAACACTAACGGCTGGCATCTCTTCCAGAGAGGAAATAATACTCTTTATCCCCTCTATTCCCCCAAAACGAGAAATGAGCTCTTCTTTTAAAGTTTCACTTATTTGATTTGAAGCCATAACTTCATACGTTGGGTTGGGGTTTTCCACAGAGCCTCCACGCCCATCATATATTGTGTCACTAAGTGCTACGGAGTGCTCCTGAGCCCACACATCACCCCCAACAATACCAATGGTTATGTACTTATTACCTTCACCCTTAATGGCGATTGCTCCTTCAAATCCTCGTAATTTCATAACCCCCTCTGGAATAGTTACTTTTTGAGGGCTCCCCTCAAACTTTCTATTGAGCTCATCTATCCTTGCTTTGTCTGCTGGATCAAACGCTTTTGGCGCACTACTACCCCCCTCTTGGTCGTTGATTATATTTTCTTGTGACATATACCAAGAAGTATATATATATATATTCTATTGCAAGCAAGCTCACAAAAGAGCTTCTATACTATGAAGAATGCTGAGATACGAGGGCTCTTTACCTGTACACATCGTGTGTTCCGACGTCCATAAAATAGATTTTCTTTTTATCTTTTTTAATAACAATTCTATAATAAAAATTTGCTGAAAAAGCGTGGTATGCTCTCATATTTCCTTGCAACTTATGGAGAGCAAGTTTTTTATGATTATTCTTATCCTTAAATTCATTGATTGAATAGATAATATCATTCTGAATATCGGGAGGAAGCCTTTTGAGCGCCCTAAGAAACTTTGCCGTATAGAGAAACTCCATAATTTTATTTCATTTTCTTGAGAAGTGCTTTTAGGTCTCCTTTATACACTTTCCCTGACTTTATATCTCTTTCGGCTTCTTCTAAGCGTGAAAGGGCTCTCTCTTCTTGAAGTCGGATAAGAGCGTGTCTTACAAGCCCTGCCTTTGTTTCACTTGTGCCAGAAGAAATTTCCTCTTCGATAAAACTTTCAAGTTCCTTTGAAATTGGTACGGTAATTGTTGTCATGTACTATAGTATAGTACTATACGATAGTAGAGTCAATGGTCGGGGTCTCAACGTCAATTTTGGCAAAATTGAATAAAATTTGCTACCATATTCTCATCGCGGGTATGGTTCAGTGGCCTTACACCGACTAGGGTCGGTCAAGCGCACACGTTTGCATACTCTGCAAGAGAGAGGAATTCTACGATATATGGTTAAAAATTGCGGGTATGGTTCAGTGGTAGAATGACTGCTTCCCAAGCAGTAGACGGGGGTCCGATTCCCCCTATCCGCACTAACTTCTAAAACGGTCTTGTGAACAACAAGGTTATTTTAGAAGTTAGTAAGGCTTACTGAAGTAGACCAACTGCTTGGTCTACGAGGGGAATCGGATAGGGATTGCGAGGTCTTCTGTTTCGAGTTCACGAGAAACTAGACCTTGTGATCGATTCCCCCTATCCGCACAGTACCCCTATAGTGTAACACTCTTCTTCTGGGCTTCATCTCGCAAATCCATGATTCTGTGTGCGGCAAGTTCAACATCCTTAACCCAGTCAATAACAAACTCTTGCTCTGAACCAGCGCTTTGTATTTTTAGCCTTCCATAACCAAGAAATGTGGCGAGAAAGCTATTCTTTTCAAAAGAAACATCTTGTATGCGATTAAGCTCCATAAAAGACTCTTCTCGGTGAAAAAGTTCTTTCTGGTTAATGGCAATAATGTGCTGATTCGTTATATACCAAATATCTAAATAGCTTTTTGTCCATACATAAAAAAATGACGTCCAAAAAAGAATAACGAAAGCAACAAGAACAAGGGCTGTGCGAGTGGCAATAATCTCCGTCAAAAACGGGAAGAACGCCGCGTGTGATAGTGCATGGGCAATCGCAATAAAAAAATAGCAACCAATGGCGTGTGCCAAAAAATCACCAAGATATACAATGAAGTGCTTCCGCACCCTTTCAAGAACTATCTCGTCTTTTTCAAATAATGATTCTTGTTCCATGTTTTTAAATAACAAGCATATACCCAAAGAGAATTACTGCTCCAATCAAAAAGATACCACGTGCAATCGCTACGCCACTATCCCCCTTCCCATACTTCCACCAGACATAAAGAAGCGCGCCAGCGAGCGGAAGAAAAAGGATGAAGGCGATGAGGAAGATGATAAGGTCAATGTTCATGCAATTTTTTCAAAATAATCCGTTACTCTAAAGTATATCATCTTTGTATCTCCCCCCCCCCTCTCTTTTTTGCTCATGCACACCCCATACATTCATATCATAGAAATAAACCCTTGCATTTTTTAACTGCCCATACTTATCCACATCTATAGCTAACTACACAATAAAACTTCTTACTAAAATCATTGTCAAAAATATAACAAGGAGCACCGTAAAGCCAGTAACGATAAAGACTGCCCCGTTCGGTTCCCCTTTCTGCCTTCCCAGACGGATCCATCTATATCGTTTTATAAGTCCATATACTAAGACAACCAATGCGGTGGCCATCAAAACGAAGATAGGGACTTGTCTCATTGGATAAGTGTAGCCAAAAATTAGTCACTAGTAAAGCGTCAGCCTTCTCTACCTCTAAAGAACCTCTACGCATTAAATTTCCTCATGATTTC
>CAYYCT010000024.1:0-10081 GCA_964470485.1 uncultured Candidatus Saccharibacteria bacterium | reverse complement strand
GGTGGAGGACTGAAGGGAAGATACCTTCATCTATCAAAAAATGTGTTGTGATTGCCGCTCCACATACCACCAATTGGGATTTTCCAATTATGCTGATGACAGCTTTTGTGCTTAACGTTAATGTGTTTTGGATGGGGAAGCACACATTGTTTAGACCACCGTTTGGCGGGGTAATGAAATGGCTTGGAGGGATCCCCGTTGATAGAAGAGTTCGTCACGATACCGTCGTAACGACTATAGAAATATTCCGCTCTACTGACAGTGAGTTTCGTCTTGCCATTGCTCCTGAAGGCACAAGAACAAGAGGGGGCACATGGAAAACGGGGTTTTATCACATCGCTGATGGTGCTGGCGTGCCCATTGTTCTTGCAACGATAAATTATCATCGTAAAACATGTGGGATACGAGAGGTATTCTTCCCAACAGGGGACGCTACGACTGATATACAAAAAATTAAAGAGAAATATGCTCAATATTTGCTATGAATCTCCCCAGGAGAACTCATGGTGTAGCGCGACCCTTCTGGTCGCGCTTTTAGTATTCGATGGTAAAAGGGACAGATAGTGATGCTTCTTTTTCTGGGAGACCAGAAGGGTTATCTTTTTTTAAGAGAAGTGTTGCTTTGCCGATGTATGACGAGGGAATTTTTATGTCAGCTTTATATGGCACAAATTCTTTTGTCATCCAGTCACTCTGTGCTTGTGCCACCGTCTGTACGAGCACCTTTCCATTTGTATCGAGTACCTCTATTGGGAATGATGCTTCGAAGAACCACATACCACGAGCTTTTCCGATTACTGAAAAGATTTTACCCGTTACTGCTCCTGGAGTCGGGAGTTCTATGGTTATCATATCTGCCGAGGCATTGTTGTATGTGATTTTCTCTACTATTTCTTCGGCGTATGTTCGTCCATCAGGAGTTTTACATTGTCGAGGGTAGCTTTCCATAACAGGATACCCGGCTTGCACACAATTTTCAAAAGAAAGCACTTCTTTTACTGGGGCTACTACTTTTTTTGGAGAAAAGAAAATAAACCAAGACACAAAAATAAATACAAGAAGAAATGTTACCAAAAAAGTTTTTTTCATGATAGTTCTAGTATATCAAAACAAAAAAGAATGTAAGGCACCAAAAAGCAAAACTCACGAGGGGCTTCCTCGTGAGCTAGATGGTAGAAGTGGGTCAATCGTCCTCCACTAGTCCTTTCTTGTATTTTTTTGATTGTTTTGAAACTCTGCCATACATGCGCAGATGTAGAAGTCGGGAGAGCTGATCTCCTTTAAGGCTTCTTGCAAGCCACGGGTCAACCGGAACAATTCCAGCTTCACTTGCCCCAGGAACACGATAAGGCCAGTCAAGATTGATTGCTACTTCAATTCGAAATTCTTTATAAAGAAAAAGGTAATATTCAGCACGCAGTTTGTCAGTATTGGGTTCCTCCCAACTTATAAGAGGGATTCTTCTAAAATACTTGTCTTGTATGTTGTTCTTAAGAAGTGGATATGGGGCAACGTAGGCAACAATGTCAGCCCCCATAATCTCAGGGCTAAGGTTCACATAGTCGAGCGTCTCTATCCGCGGGTCGGTATTGAGGAAGACTACAACCCGATACCGCAAGTTTTCCTCTTCAGATTTCGTCGACATCGTCACTCCTCTTTTTTGGTTGGATTAGGAACGTTCGCTATAATACTACGCCTAAAGGTGAAAAAGTCAAATCTAGCAATAATGTTTTATAAAGAGCTTGAAAACCACTACACTATTCAACTGCATCGAGGTTGATTGCGCCATTAAGAGTTTTTTGAAGCATCGCTTGCGTGATGGCATACGCATACCAGAATGTGAGTATGGTTGAAACTAGTAACAATACACAAGCAATAATTCCAACTATCCTTGTTTTTTCATCCTTTGCTCGTAGATACTCTAGTCCTTTCCACTTTGTTATAAAAAGAAAAGCAAGAGAGGGGAGAATGATGCTCAAAAAATATAACCATGCCTGTGACGTGACTGATGTTGAGAGGGGAGGCGCATGAAGTTTTGTTCCACAATTTGGGCAGAAGTAGTACTCTTGGCGAATTGGCTGATGACATACTAGGCAGATTTCAGACGGGGTTGGTGAGAGATTTGCACTTGTTATTTCCATTGTAATTACAGTATACCACCTCAGACCTTATCCCCACCTCACTCTCCTTATCCCCACCCACCCCCCGACATCGTATATACTAGTATATAAGATACCCTGGTGACAGGCTCTCTGCTTTATGGCACCCAAAAGACTATCCCTCCCCCTCTCTTTGTTTCTCCTCCTCTCCCTCTCTTCCTCTACCCTCGCTCTCCCTCCCTCTTCCTGCACCATCCTCACCGAACCCACCACACTCCGTATAGGAGTAATCTCTCCTAAGGTACAAGATCTACAACGTCTCCTTAATCAAGATCCTTCTACCCAAGTATCTCCACAAGGAGCAGGATCTCCAGGTAAAGAAACAATGAAGTATGGAGTAGGAACCTATAGAGCAGTCAAACGCTTCCAAGAGAAATACAAAGAAGACATCTTAACTCCCAACAACCTATCACGAGGTACTGGAGCTCTCGGCCCTAGTACCAAGAAGAAACTCTTGTCTCTCTACTGTAGAGAACAACCTACCCCTGTACCCCCACCAACACCAACTCCTCCTCCACAACCTACTCCTACGCCAGACCCTACGCCGGTACCGGCACCGAATCCTTCGCCAGCGCCAATACCAACACCGAATCCAAATCCTGTAACTATTCCATTTGTTCAATATTTTGAAAAGATTGCCATAGATGGGCTACAATCTATTCCCGCTGATAATACTATTTCCAATACATGGGGAGGTAATCAGACAAAAATCACGAGGCATGATGATGGCACCATCCGTATGGTGTATCTCGTGAGAGGTGCAACACCAGCTCAAATGATTTGGCGTGTCATGAAGCGTGATCCAACAACAAAAGTTTGGGCACAGGAGGCGACGGGTAAGACAACTGATAATGTGCATTTAGTTAGAAACCCAGTAACAGATCAAGCCATCGTAGTTACTTGGCTCAACTCTATTCCGACGGTATACGTATCACCGAACTATACTCCGTTCTCAATCCCCGGGTCATGGCAAATATTGACCTCCGCTTCACGTCACTATGATGGTGTTGGTATTGGTGCCGATGGAACACTTTGTTTGAAGGCGGTACATCAGCTTACTACTACCGCAGATACTGAAACTCAATATACGTGTGGAAAATACTCTATTACAACCAACGATTGGACTTGGTCACCTTTTCTTGTGAAAAATATTGGTGAACGATATGCCTATGATTATGTCTTACCTGGGGCAAGTGGAGACCCAACGAATGTTGTTTTTGTGGCAACTCATGATGTAGGTAAAGACGTGGCAGGGTATCCGAACTTAGCCGGTTTCCCATTTGTTTTTGATGGACTTGCACAGTATTCAACAAATCTTTCTTCAGTAAACAATTGGATTTCCTCAAGTATTGTTCCGGCTTATATGAGTTCTTCTACTGCAACAGTTGCTCCAACCAAAGTGCTTTATGAAAGCTTTGTTGACAGTAAACATAGAGTCTTTTCTTTTTATAATATACACGCTACGGGGGTAGATCCAACTATTGCTGGGAGCTACTTAATCGTTACTGATACAAACGCAAATATTCTCTCGCATATTCGATTAACTAATATCCCAACGTATGGTGGAATAAGAATGATTGAAGATAGAAGTGGCCGGTATTGGTTATTGTGGACAAACTTAGGGTCGTATGCTACAAATATTCGCCTCTATGAAATGAAAGAAATATCCTTAAATGTTTTTGATGTTAATAAATATACAAACCTTGAACCAGCCTTTGCTCCGTATGCCATTAAAGGGAATTCATACGTGGCCGTACAAAGAGCTGGCACCGTATCTAAAGATAGTATCGACGGTGTCTTCTTTGCATGTACTACTGATTTTATTTCTGGGGTTAGTTATCTAGATGGGACTCCTTGCCATCTTGCTGATGGAATGGGAAGTCAAAAAGTAATGTATTTTAGAATTAGACTTCCAGATAGCGTTTCCATACCAACTCCTACGCCAGTACCAACACCGTCACCAATCTCTGGTTCCTGTAGCTCTTCCAACTCCCAATCCTTCACTACTCCACCTACCACCAATCTCTGTTCCTCTGGAACCCCATCCTCTGTCACCACTAACTCCTCTACCTATACCTGGAGTTGTACAGGATCAAATGGAGGAACGACAGCCTCTTGTTCTGCCACAAAGACAATCACCCCCTCTCCCTCCGGCTCCCTCTCTCTAGCTTCCACCACCTGTATCATTGCAACCGGCTCCTCAGTCTGTACTATTCCCGTATCCTGGAGTATCACTAATCCAAGTACTCCCTCTATACGCCAAGGAACTACTCAATTCTCCACTTCTCCTACAGGTTCTTCTATCCCTCGCTCTCTCTCCTACGGAACCACTACCTTCACGCTTCTTGATGGCTCCACTACGCTAGACTCTAAGACTGTCACAGCTAGTTGTGTAGCAGGGACGGGGTGGGATGGGGGGAAGTGTGGTCTACCCCCTCCATCTGCGACAACAACCCTTTCTATTTCAAATGTGCAAGCAACAAATGATGAAAAAAATGCTACCTATACTTTTACATATACAGGAGGTACAGCACAATTCGCGCGAGTATGGGTTGATAGTGATTTAAATCCAAAAACTGGTTATTCAATAGCAAAACCAGGATCTGGTTCAGCTGGATCTATTGGTAGCGATTATATGGTTGAGAATGGATCAATTTATAAGTATTCGGGAGCAGGTGGTAATGCCTGGGGGTGGACACGTATTGGTGTCGCAAGCACAAATATATACGCTAGTGGTATTGTGCAATTTGTTGTTGACAGAAACCTTCTTGGCGAAGCATCAACTACATTTACCGCCGTCGATCTTATATATCAGATTCAAATAGGCTCTCTTCTTGAGTATTATCCAAAGTTTAGACAAACCTACACATCAACACTTCCCACTGTGAAAGTTTCCGCTACTCCTTCCTTGGTAAGTTATGGGGGAGTTGCTGTTATTTCTTGGACATCTACCGGATCGGCATCTTGCAACTCTTTGTATGGGGGAGGAACTGGCACAGAGGGGACATTCACATCAAAGGTTCTTACTTCTTCTACAACATTTGCCATCTCTTGCGCCAATCGAACAGGAAGTAGTGTCTCAGGGAGTGTTGTTGTTGACGTTCTTCCGTCATCATCTTCTTTTAAAAGCTTATCGGGGACAACAATTCCTGAGGTAACCATGTCTTCGTGTGATCCATCTATTCGAGCTGATTTTATTGATCAAGTTGCCTGGGTGAACAGAAGAGTACTTCCAAGAGATTGTGCTCTCCCTAAGGATAACCCGCCGGTTTTTAGTTGGACACAACCAACCGACAGAGATACACTTGTTCCGTGGAATTTTGAACTACAAACAAGCGCTGGAGCGAAAGCTCTCTCTACAACATCCTCGGCACCACGGCTTCATTTGCAAACAGCTCTTCCTGTTGGAAATTATCAATGGCGAGTTACATACACAACAGCAGGAAAAGTTTCTAAAACAAGTGAATGGCGTCGTTTTGCCGTAACATCACAAGCTAAGACAGTTATTCTCCCGACTGGTTCAACTATTGTTGCTATGGCAAAAACAAGAAATCATATTCGAGTATTGCCAACAGGCAAAACGTTTGCCGATGTTATTACAGCTATAAAAGCAAGTAAAGATTATGCATCATCGTATGATTCACTTGTGGGTCACGGAGCAACATTGTTATCCACCCCACTTCCACCTAGTCCAATATTGAAGAAATCTTCTGATCCAGATTATGCAAAATATATGGCGGATTTGACAACAATTACAAACACAGAAAGATTGTATATTGCTCTTCTTTCTTTTCTTTATAAAACAACGGGAACCATTGATTATAAAGATGCCGCAATTGCACGTCTTATGAATATCGCCAGCTGGGATCCTGACGGTGCAACGAGCGAGGCAAATCAGGATCAAGCTAATCGAAATATATATTTTACTATTGCCGCAACATACGATATGTTATTCGATGATCTTTCCAATGAACAGAAAAAGACAGTAATTACTGTAATGAGAGCAAGACTTTCAAAAATTATTGCTAAATATCCAAATCTCGACACAAACCCATACAACTCTCACGACACAAATTCAATTAAATATGTACTTCCATCACTTCTTTTGACGGTAGGAGATCCAAATTTTCCAGAAGGGGAATCATGGCTTTCTTCAGTCTGGGAACTTCACATGACCATCGATAGCCAGCTCGGTGAAGATGATGGTGGACTAGGAGGAAGCTCGAGTTATGCGTGGTACGACACTATTTTCTTACCCTATATTCTATCCATTGATACGCTCGTCACGGGGAACAACGTTTCTGAGCGTTCTATTTATCAAAATATCGGAGATTTTCTTGCCATGACTACTGCTCCAAACACTTCCCAATATGGCACATTTGGCGATGGTATCGAAACAACCACCCTCTACTCTGCGTACTCTCTCGATGAGTATAAATTCCTTGCGGCGATTACCAATAACCAAAACCAGAGCTGGTATTGGCGGGTTAATCCAATAAGCAGTTCTGCGTATTGGCAACATCAGCCACTACAGTATCTCTTTCTTGCGCGCAATGGAGCCACCACACAACTCCCCCCACTTACTCCAACAAAAAATAATTGGCTTTTTGCAGATATTGGGCAAGCAATATTCCACAGCAATGTTGCTGACTCACTTAGGAGTAGTCTTTTTTTTAGAAGCAGTCGTTTTGGTTCGGCTAATCATGCTCACGCAGATCAAAACAGTATCGTATTTACATCACAAGGGAAAAATTTACTTGTGAACGGTGGATACTATCCATGGTATGGTTCACCTCATCATCTCAATATCGGAAGAGCTACAAGGTATAAAAATGCACTTACTTTTGACGGGGGGATAGGGCAAGCAGAACCAGATGTTACCGCCACAACACCCGGTGCCCCAGTCTTTTCTATGGAGCCACGAGGAGATCTTGTAAATTATTTTAGCAATGATCGTATAGGACTATCAACAGGGGATGCCACACTTGCGTATAGAGCCATTGATAAGACGACAAACAAATGGGTTCCGCTACTTACTTCAGCATATCGAACGGTGGTGTATTTAAGAGGGGAACGAGTTGCCCTTTGGTATGATTATGCCGATAGTATAAAGTCACGCACCTGGGAATGGAACTATCATACGCCAGGGACATTTACCAGCACCTCTAATGGTCTAGCGGTAAGTAATGGTGGCATCTCGGCATGTATGACCTTCTATGCTCCAACGACAACAACAGCCATTACAAATACTTTTGAAATTCCTCCAGAGAATCCAGAACCAGCTCAAATGCATGCGCGTCTTAGTACTAATACTAAATCAACAAGTGTCGCCGCAGTTACGGTTATTTCTGAAAATTGTAAACCGATTACCGCTAGTGTTGTTTTTGATGGATCGAAAGCAACGGTGAAAATCGGAGTGGAGACATTTATCTTCAACAAAAAACAAGTTGATATTGCGAACCCATAATTTTTTGTTCGCTACATATTAATTGATAATAAAATTAAAATAAATTTTTAGTTTCATACGCTTTGTTCACTTCATAATACAAAAAACGATGCTACACTAGTATAATATATGAATAATGATAAAAATTTTGATGCATACATTCGTGCATCGAACTATCTCTCCGCCGCACAAATTTTTTTACAAGATAATTTTTTATTGGAACGTCCGCTTACCTTTGCTGATATTAAACCGCGACTCCTTGGTCATTGGGGGACATGTCCTGGGATCAATCTTCTCTACGCTCACTTAAATGTTCTTGTTCAAAAACACGATATCGATATGCTCTTTGTGCTTGGGCCAGGACACGGGTTTGCAGCACTTCAGGCAAATCTCTTTCTTGAAGGGACGCTTTCTAAGTATTATCCAGATATACAACAAAATGAAATAGGAATGAGCAAAATGTTAAAGGCTTTTAGCTGGCCGTATGGATTTCCAAGTCACACTAATCCTGGTACCCCCGGAGCAATTCTTGAGGGGGGTGAGCTAGGATATTCACTCTCTACTGCATACGGAGCGGTACTTGATAATCCTAATCTTATCGCCGTTGCCATGGTAGGAGACGGAGAAGCAGAAACTGGTCCAATGGCAACAGCTTGGCACTTAAATAAATTCATAGACCCCGCAACGAATGGGACGGTACTTCCGGTGCTTCATCGTAATGGATACAAAATCTCTGGTCCAACCATTTTTGGCCGCATGTCTAACGACGAGCTTAATTCATTATTTACCGGGTATGGGTATCATCCGTACTTTGTTGATGGCGGCGAAGGAGTTCACGAAAGACTCTCACAAACACTTGAAACGTGTTATCAGGAGATACAAGAAATAAAGAAAACTTCCCCAGTATCACCTCGTATGCCGATGATTATTTTGACCACCTTAAAAGGTGAAGGTGGAATTAAAGAATTACACGGAAGAAAAATTGAAGGCAACTTCGCATCGCACCAAGTTGTAGCAATGGCAGCTAAGACAGACGAAGGAGAATTGCGACTCGTTGAAGAATGGCTACGTTCATATCGTTTTAATGAGTTGTTTAGTCGTGAGCACGGCTTCATCGATGACATCAAAGCTCTTGTTCCTCGTGAGGAAAGAAGGATTGGTAACAATCGACAATGTTTTGGTGGCGAGGCGGTGTGCCACGATCTTTTCTTGCCAGATGTTGATGAAGATGCAGGAGAGGTACACGAACGAGGTGTCTCACTAACAAGTAATATGAAAGCAGCAGGGAGTTATCTCAAGCGTGTCATCGAGATGAATGATCTTTCAAAAAACTTTAGAATATTTTCTCCAGATGAGACGTATTCAAATAAGTTAGATGCTATTTTCCAAGCGACACAGCGTGCCTTTGTCTGGCCACATGAAAGCCACGATGAAGATTTAGCACGAAGTGGACGTGTAATAGAAATGCTTTCTGAACATTCACTTCAGGGACTCATGCAAGGGTACGTTCTTACAGGGCGCCACGCTATTTTCCCTTCATATGAGGCATTCGTACAAATTGTTGGAAGTATGACTGACCAATATACGAAGTTCATTCGGGTCGCTCGTGATATTCCTTGGCGAGGGCACGTTTCATCGCTTAACTATATTCTGACGTCTCCTGGATGGGCGCAGGAACATAATGGATTTTCTCATCAGAATCCAGGATTTATCGATACTATTTTGCAAAAGCACGGGGACTTCGTACACGTTTATTTCCCCGCTGACAGGAATACAACACTCGTTGCACTCAAAAAGAGTCTTAGTTCAAAAGAAGAAATTAATGCCATCGTTTCGGGTAAGGCGGATTTTCCAGAATGGTTGACGCTTGCTGAAGCAAAAGAAGCCCTTGATCGTGGTGTTATGGTTTGGGATTTTGCAAGCGACACCAATCCTGATATTGTTCTTACTTCAGTTGGGGATTATCTTACAAAAGAATGTTTAGCTACAATTACCATCCTAAAAGAAGATGCTCCAGAAATTAAAATTCGTTTTGTAAACATCCTAGAACTAACCGCTTCAGGTATTGGCTCTAATAACAAAAACATTCCATTCTCTTCATTTGATGATTATTTCACACACGATAAGCCAGTCATTGTGAACTTCCACGGGTATCCAGAGACAATCAAGCAAAAGCTTTTTGACCAGAAAAGTGCACGCAATCGATTCTTCGTGCACGGGTATAAGGAGCATGGTTCGACGACAACACCATTTGATATGCAGGTACGTAATCAGACGAGCCGTCTTCACTTGGCCATGGAAGCCGTTATGCTTGTTGAACGAAATGGCGTGATTTCACCAAACAAAGCCTCACAACTCGTTACAAAGTACAAGAAACTTCTCGAAGAGCACCTTGTGTACATCAAAGAACACGGTGAAGACCCAGCATATATTGCAAATTGGCAATGGAAAAAAGCGTCATAGTTATTAACCTTGG
>CAYYCT010000023.1:0-11013 GCA_964470485.1 uncultured Candidatus Saccharibacteria bacterium | reverse complement strand
GCCGCAGCGAAGACTGATTGAATTTGAGAGAAGGAGGAGAGGAGGAGAGAGAGGACAGAAAAACAAAATACTGAAATAAAAACTTTTTTTGGTATCATAAAAATAATAATGTGAGCCTATTTAAGAAAAACCTTTAGTGTATATCTACAAAAGTATAACACCCTAAGTATACTACATGGCATGAAAACAAAACATTTAGACAAGATATTCTTGTGTATAAGGTCGCCTAGGGGGGTCAAAAATTAGCCGTTGCCACATAGACAATACTTGTAGTATATGTATTTGGCGGTGTTGTTGGGGAAATATTCGCAACATAACGAACTGAGAAGGTGGTGGTTGCATTATCTCCAACTGAAGCACTTGCGACTTGGGATGAGGTAGTTGCTGTTGCGGCCCAAGCAAAACCACTCGCCGCATACGGAGAGGTTGTTGTCCCTGACCCACCGCTAGCTGTAATACGAATACCAAATTGCTCAGTCCCAATAGCGGGAGCGGTGTTTGTTCCACCAATTGCTGTAATGTAATTTGCGCCAGAAGAAAGTGTTGCTCCTTGTGTCGTTACTGTGTACCCACTGGAAGCATTGGTGTTAACGGTAAAAGTGTGCGCTTCTACTTGTGTACTGTCACCAAGAGAATTTGTACTTGAGGCATAGCGAGTAAGAACGGGGGAAACTACCCCAAAATAAATAGTTGATGTGGATATAGAAAACGAAAGCACTTGTACTGGTGTCGACGTACTTTGTTCTGCCCATTCAAGAAAAAAATGATATCTCACCGCTGCATCCCCCGTTGCTTGCTCCTGATAGAGAGCAACCCCTTGCCCTGGAGCAAGAACAAGATCATCCCCGGGGGCGATGTCACTTTTGTTATCACCAAAAGGCTGATTAACCGCTCCTGGGGTTGTCCCAACAATAATCCTTGAGTCTGTTACCCCATAAAGTGTTGCCGTAACTCCTGTAGACCGAACTTCAGCTGTTGAAGCTCCGGTGTTTGTATTTTTTGAGACACTTGTTGTAGCAAGAAGCGTCCCCCCAGAGGCCGCAGTAATACGTCTAATAGCCACAGGTGTATACGCGGGGACAACCGCAGCCCCGCTTCTATCTACTTGCATCCCAACTTTTCGTAAAATATAATTTTTTGCTGAAGTAAGTGGATTAAAGAGTGTAGCATACACATAGTTTGCAGAAAGCGACTGATTAACTGGGCCTATGGTCATAAGATACTCACCAAGCGATGTGGGGGCTGATGCCTGTTCTGCCCACTCTGCAAGTAATCGCACACGAAAGTCAGCGTCTCCAGCGCTTGGGGTCTGATATAAGACTATTCCCTCTCCTGGCTGGAGAACAAGTGGTTCACTGTCGGTAAAAATAATTTCTTTATATCCAGTATTTGCGGCACTGACTGAAGCAACCGCACCTGGAGTTTGGACTACAAGCATTGATGAGGTTGTTGCCCCTGCGTAAGTAACAGTAGCCCCAGTAGTACGAACTTCCATAACACTTGTCCCAGTACTTGTATTCTTTTTTGGATAGCTCGATGAAGCAACAACAGTTCCCCCAGATCGTGCTGTAATGCGCCGTATAGATATAGGCACATATAGGGCTGTGTTAACAGCATCAACACGAACTCCAAGACGCCTAAAGACAGCATTTTTCCCTGAGCCTGTCGGATTAAAAAATGATATGTAGTTATACGTAGTAGCGGTGTTTCCATTAATTGGACCAATATTCATGAGATATTCCCCTTGAGAGGATGGAGTGGATACTTGTTCCCCCCATTCAATAGAAATTTTTACTGATTCAGCGGCACTCCCTGCAAGCACATCATTATATAATGCTACTCCCTCGCCTGGCTGAAGAATAATTTTTTCATTTGCCCCAAAAATAATTTCACCTTGACCGATTGTTTGACCAACCGCACCTGCCGATGTTACAGAAAGAAGTCGCGAATCAGAAGTACCACTATACGTTACTGTCGTTGTTGAGCTACAGTTCTGAAGACACCACCTCACCTCCATAACACTATTGGATGTTCCGGTATGTTTCTTCGGCAAGTCTGCTGCTGCAATTAAAGTACCAGCCGATGCAGAGGTGGTTCTTCTAAATTGATACGATGCGTACGTGGCGGTAGTTGTTGCATTAGCTCGTATTGCAAGACGCTTAATAACAGCAGTCTTTCCAGAGCCGACTGGATTAAAAAAAGAGAATTCTGTGGCATTTACGATTGTTGTTGAAGCGACTTTACCAGAGGCCCATATATATTCTCCAGAAGAGGAAGGTGTAGATGCTGAAGGAACCTCATCCCACTCAATAATCATACGTACAATCTGGTCAAGATCTCCTGTTCCTTCAGAAATAAGCGCTATACCTTCACCTTGTTGAAGAATCAACTCCTCATCCCCTTCATAAAAATCAATCTGTTGCCACCCATGAGCTTGGGCTGTGGTCCCGCACGGCGTCACATGCCCTATACGGGCATCACTTCCACCTACTGTTGCAACAGTAACATTGGTACGACGAAATTCCATAACGCTGTCTGCGCTACTGGTATTTTTTTTGGGGATATTAGAAGCAGTAATTGCGGTACCACCTGATGCTGCTGAAGTTCTTTTCAAAATTATATTATTTGTGTAAACAGCGGCCGCATCGCATGTCTCTGTACCAAACCAAATGCGCCGAACCACAGCAGTCTTCCCAGATGATGCTGGGTTAAAAAAAGAATTATATACAGAGCTTGATGTCGCAGCAACTTCAACACGAGGAAACGCAAAAAGAAATTCATCTCCCGCTGACGGAGCATTCGCTGTTTCATCCCATTCAATAAGTATTCTCGCCTTCGTTACAATTGTCCCTGCTGCTTCTTGGTATACTGCGACACCTTCACCTGGTTGGAGAATTAACTTTTCATCATTTGTGCTAAAAGTTATATCACGCTGACTATAGTATGCCCCTGCAGCACCAGATAAAGGTACCCCAAGAATTCTTGAATCTGCTGTCCCGGCAAATGTTGTCGTTGCTCCTCCATACCTCACCTCCATAATAGAGTTTGATGAGCTGGCGTTTTTTTGTGGAAAGTTTGCCGCGGTGATTTGTGTTCCTGCTGAAGCAGCCGTAATACGTCGCAATGTTAAGTTAACGTAATTAGATGCTGTTGTTGATGCGGTATTTGATCTGATGGCAATACGTTTTATTGATGCTGTTCTTCCAGACCCTGATGGGTTAAAAAAACTCGCATACACATAATTTGCTGTTGTTGAGCCATTGATTGGCCCAATATCAATAACGTATTCTTTCTCAGCAACGTTAACGGATGCAAAAACTCTCTGCTGTTTAGAAAAAAAATTATCAACAACATTTTTATTTTTACTTGCAAGATAAATACGATCTACAACCCCCGAGGTTGAGCCTGACATTATATTTTTTACACCATAGATAAAACCTGCTGGATCAAATCCAGAAAAAAGTACCGATACTATAAGAAAAATAATTAAACACTTTTTAATGAGCTTGTGTAACATACGTATAAACTTCCTCACTTATCTCTTTGAAAATTTTTTTTATTTCTTCTTCATTAGGTTGTTCTTTTTCTTTCTTTTGAATCATAACAGTAAGGATATATGGCCGTCCAGGAACATAGACGATACCCGAATCAGCCCGCACAGATTCATCTACTCGTATTCCTGTTTTATGAATAAAAGGGATAGACGAAGGAAGACCACTTCCCAATAAATCTCTTGGTGCATTTGATAAAATGTTTAAAAATAATTGCGAATGTTTTTGGTCAAGAAATGTTGCATTGTAAAGAGACCTAAAAAAAATTGAATACCTTTTTGCTGTCATTCTATTGTCTTCTTCTTGTTTTTTTGTTGGAGATTTCTTAAGAGCGTCGATAATATCATCCATTCCTAAGTGGATGTAGACATCTTCGAGCTCACTCGCGTCGAGATTCCGAAGGAGAACAAAGTGTGCGGTATTATCAGAATTAACAAGAGACTCTTCAAGAAACTGCTGTACGGTGAGTGTTGTCCCCGATGGTTTCTGGTAAAGAACTCCATAATCTCTATCTTTATCTTGATCCAGAATAACAAGCTCATTGGAAAGTTTCCATTTTTTATCATTAACTTTTTTCATAATGGCCATCGCTACGGGAATCTTAATAAGACTCGCTGGCCAAATTTTTTCATCCTTATGTATTGCAATATTCGCTCCTGTCGGGAAATATTCAAAATAGATAGATACCGTATAGTCAGATCTTTTCTCATACTTTGTAGTGAGAATATCTCGGAGCCCCTGAAAGTCGACAATAAGATTTTTTTTATCAAGCACGGCCAATGCTGGGTTAAGGAAAGAACCCTCATTAAACACATGGTTACCCTGCCTATGTAATAATACATATCCGAAATAAGCGCCAAATAAAACTAGTATAAAAACAATCCCTGCCTTACAAAAAATATCTTTTTTGTAAGGTGTTTTTATTGTGTCTTCTTGCTTTTTTGAAATACTATGTTTCATATTGTAATAGTGTTATATGTGAATTTTAGTAGATTTCTATTCATCAGTTTTTGTTTCTTCTACTTGAAAATTTAGATTACTAAGATTCTCTTTATTGAGAACAGTGTCTAACTTTAGTGTAGTACGAAATTCCCCTGCAATACTTCCATTATCATCAGAAAAAACTTCTCCCGTCTGCTCGCTCCAAAAAAAGAATTCTTCTGTACCAACAATTACCTTCCATGGAATATTTTCAAAGGTAACTTCACCTCGCTCCCCTTTTGAAACATCATATGTTGGTGTCACTTGCTCCTTGATTTCTTTTGTTATCATATTGTAAGCAAATATCTTAGTTTTGTCTTCAGATACCCAAAAAAGATAGTCTTCTTTTACTCCAAGCGGTGAATCTGTTGATAGTGATGTCGAGGAACCATTAGATATCTTTTCTTGTGTTTCTTTTTCTAGATCATACAACCAGAGTTCTTCGTGACCATCTTTCTCTAACTGTACAATAACAATATGACGTAGTGCTCCCTTGATTTTTTTAATAGTATCTAGAGAAAAATCAGGTTGTTTTTGTTTCTCCTCTTCTTCATATTTCTCCTTCTTTTTCTCCTCCAGCAATATCAATTCTCTCAACCGTTGTCCTGTTGGGGCATCTTCTTTTACCCCTTCAAACTTAATCCACACGTTTTTTTGACGTACTGGCTTGATTGTTGGTAACGTAGTGGTGGCAGTTGTTGTGGCTTCATTAAGAGTACTTGTCCCCTGTGGTAAAACTATTTCTGATACTGTTGTCGAGCTAGTTATGGTACTTGATGCAACAACGTCTGTTGATGTAGCAATCTCTATTGTTGTTGTAGCTTCATCAAGATACATGTACCAGATTTCTTCCTGATTTGTTTCGTTGTTAATAATGGTCACAATACGCATATCATCTATCGTCTCATCTTGTAAGATGGTGTCTCGTGCAAAATCAGGATGAGCGTGTAAGAGTGTACTACTATACAAAACCTCCACCTTAATAGCGTCAAGATATACCGTTGGAGTATCTTCGGTATGTTTCTTGGCTACTACTTTTATCTGAAGTCTACTCATGTCGCTCCACGAGGTGCTTGCTGTCACAGGAATTTCAAATGTACGATACTTCATGGAAATCTCATTAAGAGCTCCAAGAGATACCCAGGTAACGCCGTCAAACGTATAGAAAATCTCTAGAAAATTATCTTGAAACTGTGTTTCTTCTGTCGTGGTTGCATATGTTTCTGGAGTTGTTGTTGCAATTTCTTCTGTCGTGGTTGCGTATGTTTCTGGAGTTGTTGTTGCAATTTCTTCTGTCGTGGTTGCGTATGTTTCTGGGGTTATTTCCTCGGTTGAAGAGGACACCTCACCTATACCACTAATAAGCGCCTCAAGAAGTGTGGCTGGTTCAACTGGTTGAGCTTGCGGTGAAACAATTTCTTCCTGAACTACTGGTAACTCTTCTGCTACCTCAGTGGAAGTCGGTGCTGATAAATTACCCACACTTTCTTCTGGTGGTAACAATGGTGTTGATGATGTTGTCTCTCCATCTTCTTGTGCAAATACTTTGACAAATAGTAATGAAAACATCTTTTCGTAAAGAGAAGGTGCTCTTGAGGTTGGTTCTGATTGTACCTCTGGGGTCGGAGCCTCAGGTAAAGGCTGAACCTCTACTGGTGAGGGTTGAGGAATAATAATGGTATCAGTTACTACTGGTTTATCGGGAATCTGAATATCTAATAAAACATCAAGAGTATCTTTTACTGATTCAATAATTCCATCAACAATCGACGGTGGTTCCTGGGGGGAAATTACAGGTGTACTCGTTGCTTCTTCTTGTGTTGTCGAAGCATTATTTTCTGTAGTAGTGGAAGATGTGGTATCGCTATTTTCTGTCGACGAAGAATATTCAGGCGTTGTCGATGCTTCCAAAAGATCTAGGGTTGTTGTCGAAACTGTCTCTATTTCTTCCGGTGAGGAGGTCGCTATAATTCCACTTTCTAGTGTATCCTCCAATGAGAGATCTGCCCCTTTAGTAAGAGCGAGTGAAACAATAATTTTTGTTGGCAATGTCGCGCTATCAAATTTACCCCTAAAATTTCCACAGTACATCTCCGCGGGGGTATTTTTTGGAAGAACCGCAGAATTATCTTTAGTAAACTGTGATTCATCTCCGTTTGAAGTAGTTTGTTGTTCCCCTTGTGCATACTGCGGGTTAACCCACCCACCAAGACATGTATCTGGATAAAAAACACTACTCTCCGCTTTTCCGTTTGGTGAAATGAAACTCCCAAGAACAATAAGCAGTACGAGCGATGATATCGCCATCATGACGTGCTTCTTTTGAAGCGATTTATCTATCCGTTCTGTGTACGAAAATACAAGGTCATGCAATGACTTGGTAACACCATCAATTGTTGAATCCACCTCTTGAAACTTTTTAGAGATGATACGTGGCCTTTTAAAGGAAAATTTAGCCATACTACGTTCTTTAGTATACCAATGAAATACTCTAAAATTTCTAGTCAATCCACATGATTAGAGTGATTTACAGTATGTAAAAAGAATGGAAAAACTCTCACAAATATGCTAGTATTTGACCAGCAAACTAATAGGTATAGTAATTACAAAATAAGAAATGAAACATCTTTTTATTTTTATGTAATTCGTATTAGTATAGCTAAGGCTTAAAAGCTAACAGCTGATAGCTATTTAATTTGGGGTATCGTCTAATGGTAGGACAGCAGTTTCTGGAACTGTTAATCGAGGTTCGAGCCCTTGTACCCCAGCAATAAAAAAACAAAGGCCGTCATTTTGACGGCCTCCACAAAGTTGAATCTTGATTAAAAGTATACTAATCTGGTGAGTAATTTTTCCACTTACCTTCTGGATCATTTTCATTTTTTGACCAAGCTCTCTCAAAATCCTGATCAAGGCACATTGATATATACCTGGGGTCTTGTCCAACTTGCTCTAAGTCTGTCATTTGATTAAGAAAACCAAAAGATGTTAGATCGAGACCATTATTCTTTTCACGAAAATACTTATTTATAAAAGAAAATCTTTTACTACAAATTCCATCAACCTTACAATGCCCAACAAGATCAGTAAGCACCTTTAATGCCTTTTCTGGCTCATCCTTGTATGCTAATCGTTTATACTCAATCCAAATGAATGGATTCTGAAACTTCATACTATCAGCGACAGATTGAAGTTCTCTTTTAGCTTCGGCAAGGGGATCCAAATTTTGCATCTTACCAAAATTACCCATAAGACTAAACTTTGCCTCTGGCTTCGACGAACCTCCTGATTGTATCTGTAGAGATAATTCATTGTATCTTGCATAAGATCTAAGTAAAGAACTAACCTCTTCATGACTAAATCGCAAAAACGATTCATGGGTTGGTGTTTGCATAATTGGCTCCTGGTTGTTTTTAAACATATTTTTTATCTTACAGAAGGTTAATTCTTTTGTAAGATAAAAAAAGAATTAATAACTGAATTATAAGGACGTACTTCTAAAATTGGCTTTACCTTGTTGAGGAATACTTTACTGATTGATGCATATAATAATTTGCGTGTTCCGTGAGATGATCTGCATAGTATAAGATTATTACTTCTTATTTGCCTATATATTTGCTTAATTAACTTAATTTTAACGATATCATCCCCTTCCACAAGGGCGGCAAGATAGATGAGGTTAAACTTTTCATACTTACCGTAATCTTGAGCTTCTGTTTTAATTATTTTGATGTAAGTATCTAATTTTAACTTTTGTATAAGCAAAAGAGAAAGTTCATAGCTGACCTCATCCCGCTCTAAAATAGTACACTTGATGCCATATTTTTTGTAAAGCAAAATTGCGGTTAAAGGGAGTGGCCCACCACCAACAAATAATACATTGTTAATACTTTTCTCAAAGACATATGTAATATTAGAATACTCCAAATCTACGAGTCGTTCATAGTTTCTATAATACCAAAATTCCTGTAATTCTTTCTGAGGGTTTATGGCACCGATTATCTTTTTGGCCCAGTAAAGTTCCATCTCATATTCAGCAATAGAGGATAACTTCTGGAGTTTCTTTATCTCCATTTTCTTTAGATTAACGGTTTTATTTTCTTCACAATACTTTACCAAACAAGAAAAAGCCTCGTTGGTTTCTTTTGATGGTTTAAGAGATTTAAGGTCAACTATTCTAGTATATAATCGTATATCTTCCATAATGTAAACATGATTACCCTCATACTAACATGCGATTCTTTACTATTGCAATAGATTTGCGTTAGTAATATACTAATGCAACTATGAAATACAAAGATCCCTTACTCTTTGATAAGCTACTGCGGGAACATCAATATAGGGTTACCCCGGGAAGAATAGCCCTACTTGTATTCTTAAGTCGCATGAAAACCCCTCTCTCGGTGGGAGATATCCAAAAACAGCTAGACTTCAAAATGGATAAAGTCACTCTCTATCGAGCCTTAGAGGACTTTGTTACTTCAAAAATCGTTACAAAGATCAATCTGCAAGGTAAAGCTACGTATTACGAATTTCTTTACAAAGACCACCATCATCATCATATTATATGTGAGGTGTGTGGGAAGATTGAGGATATTGAAAACTGTGACCAAAACAACCTACAAAAAGAAATCATAAAACATTCAAAGAGTTTTAGTACAATTAACTCCCATTCTCTTGAATTTTTTGGTGTATGTAAGATATGCAAATAAATAGCTATATACTACTATAAGTATGACTATAAAAAGAATACCCCCCTTTTTAATCTTTGGTTTATTGCTTCTCCCAACATTAAGCTATGCTCAGGCAACACTTGCCCAAGATATTGAAATATTTGAAAAAGCTAAAGTGCTTGAAGTGATAGACCAGGAAACAAATACAATCCCGGGAACTGATATCCCAACCCAGACACAAACACTTAAAATAGAAATCCTCAACGGAGCAGATAAGGGGAAAAGTATCATATTTAAAAATGACTATACACAACTCTCTGTGGGAGACATATTATATGCTCGCCATCAAACTAACCATCTAGATGGTAGAGAATACTGGTCCGTATCAGACCCTTATAGATTAAATGTACTCTTTTTGCTTACCGTTATTTTTGTTATTCTCATATTTATCTTTGGAGGTATTCAAGGGGTACGAGGGTTAGCTAGCCTTATTGGTAGTTTTGTCTTAATTTTTTATTTACTTATACCTGGAATCTATGGAGGGTACAATGCAGTACTTGTAAGTATTGGTGTTGCTTCACTTATCATTGTTGTAGGCTCATATATAACCCACGGTTGTAATAGAACAACCACTTCCGCCGTGCTTGGTATGATTATTACGGTCATTATTACTGGGCTCGGTGCTTACTATGTTGTTACTACCGCTCATTTAAGCGGGTATAGCTCTGAGGAAAGTACCTTCCTCAATCTCAATACTCATGGAGCAATTAATATGGTTGGTCTTCTTTTTGGCGGAGTCATGATTGGGCTGCTTGGTGTACTCTACGACATAGCAATAGGACAAGCAATAGCTATTGAAGAACTGTTTCGTGCTGGGAAACACTTAACACGTACGCAAGTATATGGGCGAGGGATACGTATTGGGCGAGAACATATTGGGGCACTTGTTAATACACTCGCGATTGCTTATGTTGGAGCATCGTTGCCCCTCTTACTACTTATCCAGGGCTCAGATGTTGGTATTTTATTTATACTAAATAGTGAAATTTTTGCGACAGAAATAGTTCGTATTTTGATAGGAAGTATTGGTCTTATTCTTGCCGTACCAATAACAACACTTATCGCTTCATATATGCTTCATGGAAAAATAAAAGAATCCCCTGAAACAACCCATCAACATAGACACTAATCAACATATATATACTTTTCTAATCTGAAGTAAACTCAATACAATCTTGTTGATCTAGCAACCTTTTACTATATACTTACAAAATGCCTATCAAATCAAAAAATATTTCAATACTAATCTTAGGTAGTACTTCTCTTGTATACTCGAGGGCTATGTTTTTGTTTATTGATGACCCTGAGGGGCCAAATCTTTTAATTGTAGTAGTTCTAGCAATGATTCTATATTTTTTATCATTAACTATTTACAAGTTCAGCTCTTCAATACCAAAATTTAATCTAGTTCTTCCATTACCTACTAATCATAAGAGACTTCTATCTATAGTTATCATTCAAATGCTACTAGTTGTTACTTTCTATTTTTGTTTACACTAAAACTATCACAGTAGTACCAAAATAGTTGATAAGGATGTTTTTAAAGATAGACAGAAATTGCACACTTCAAAAAAATTTTGACTCTACGCTAAACTAGGAGTAGTATAGAATACGTTAGAGGGTGGGTCGAATTGTGTTTGTCATCCCAAGAATGAAGGAGGCCTCACATGCCAGACATTCGTCTTGTTTCTAAGGATCTCTGCAGGGCTTACAAGCTGGGATTTTACCAACCAGCGTACAGAACATCA
>CAYYCT010000022.1:5991-11657 GCA_964470485.1 uncultured Candidatus Saccharibacteria bacterium | reverse complement strand
GTATTATAAACAAAGTGCATCCACCTGGACTCGAACCAGGGACCAGTCGTGTATAAGACGACGGCTCTACCAACTGAGCTATGGATGCACTTTGCTGACAATCTCCTCGTTCATTAAAATAAGACGACAGCTCTACCAACTATGCAATGAATGCAATTAGTAGTTTGTAAACTATAGCAAAAATAAATCAATTATTCTACCTTTTTGCAGGGGTTACATTTTTACTCAGTAAGAGCTATAGCAATCTCTAAAAACTAAATCTACCCCATTTACCCATCAATCTATTCCATGTGAACCTGGGAGCGTTCTTTCAGAATATCTGCAAGAAGTGGGTGGTTTATTAATTTTTCATCACCCTCAATGAGTGCACGTGCTTCTTCGCGAGCTATCTCAACTAACTTAGGGTTCTTGATGGCTTCCATAGCCAGATCACTAATTCCCCACTGTTTACCATCATGAAGTGTACCAATGCCACGCGAGAGCATATCTTGTTCTGCAAGTTCAAAACCATTCTTTGCTTTAACAAGCGCCTTGAGTCGAGCATAGGTATTTTCTCCTGTACTTTCGGTAAATAGATAACAGTATGATTGGTGTTCGGCACGACCTACGCGACCTCGTAGTTGATGGAGTTGGGCTAGGCCAAATCTGTCAGCATGTTCAATAATAATAACAGTTGCGTTAGGAACGTTTACTCCAACTTCAACAACAGATGTTGCTACAAGGATATCTGATTTTTTATGTAAAAAATCTTGCATCACCTCCTCCTTCTCTTCTTTTTTCATTTTACTGTGGAGAATATCTACAATAAATTCCGGAAAGATTACCTCGGCAAGTCTTTTGGCTTCCTCTTTTACACTCTTTAACATTCTTTTCTGCGCCTCTTCTTCATCTTGTTCATCAATACGAGGGCAAATAACATATACCTGGCGACCAGATTGTAGCTCATGTCTTATGCGTTCATACATCTCTTCTCGTTTATTTGCTTGTATAATCTCTGTGATTATTTTTTTACGTTCACTTGGTACTTCATCAATAATAGTAAGATCAAGGTCACCAAAAAGAGTGAGAGCTAACGTTCTTGGTATTGGGGTAGCTGTCATCGACAATAGGTGGGGGATCTTGCTAGCAGATTCTGACTGTGACTTTCCTCGAGCCAATGCTTTACGCTGGCGTACGCCAAAGCGATGCTGTTCATCGATGATAATGAGTGCAAGGTTTTCAAACATGACTGATTTTTGTATAAGTGCATGGGTACCAATAACAATAGAGGTAGTACCATTTGCTAACCATCTAAGAAGCTGCGTACGAGAGACGGACGTCGACTCAGCGCCTAATTTACTTGGAAATTTTTTACAGCCACTCCCTGTGAGAAGGCCAATCTCGATATCAGTTCCTTTAAAATACTGGATGAAACTTTCGAAGTGCTGTTTTGCCAAGATTTCTGTTGGTGCCATGTATGCTACTTGGAGTCGTTTACCATGGTTACTGACACGAGTGTGCAACGTTGCGTACGCAATGGTGGCGGCGACAAATGTTTTTCCACTTCCAACATCTCCCTCAAGTAGTCTCCCCATCGGTTCACTGTGCGCTACATCTCTTAGGATTGAAGAGATAGCATCTTTTTGCGCGCGGGTTGGGGTAAAAGGGAATGACGAGATGAATGTATCTAATTCTTTTTTTGTAATATTAATTGGAAAGCCTTGTGAATGTTTTGCCTCAGTTCGTTCAGCATATTGTTGTAGTTGCATGTAAAAAATTTCTTCAAAAGCAAATCGCTTACGGGCAGCAACAGTCAGATCTTCACGTTTTGGAAAATGAATATAGAGGAAGGCGTCACGTAATTCTGGCAGGTGGAGCTTTTTTAGGATTGAGCTCGGTATTGGGTCAACAACAGTATTGAGTACACCACCTGCAATCGCTTTTTTTATAAGTGTATTAAGGTAGAGCGATGATACACCTTTTGTTTCCCCATATATCGGCGTAAGAAATTCTGGCTGAGCTGAGGTCGAAAAGAGCGAGTCACCATGTTCCGGGAGGGCAAGGAGTCTTTCAATGCTTGGGTTAGAAAGAAATACCCCACGCGAATCTTCATGGACACGACCAGCAACTTTTACTTTTGTACCATCTGGGTACATTTTGCCAATGTATGCTTGGTTAAACCAGATACATCGCATAATTCCTGTGTCATCAACAACGCGAGCCTCAGTCATTGGGACGTGCCCCCTAAAACTTCTTTTAACAGAAACTTTCTCCATAACACCATAGATGGTCACCTGTGAATCTTTGATTGCTTGAGAGATATGTGTTTCCTCTCGAATATCTGCGTAACGAGTAGGGAAATGACGCAACAGATCTCCAAGTGTTTCTAAGTGAAGTCTTTTTAACCCTTCGGCATGAAGAGGTGAGAGACGAGAAAGAGAAGCTATTGTAGCTGTTAGCTTTTGGCTATTAGCTTTTAGCATTTTTGATTCGTTTATCATGACAAGATTTTTATATATGACTTTTGCCAAACTTCTAGTTTTTTGTAATCTCGCATAAGCTAAGAGCTAAAGGCTAACAGCTACAAGCTGCTATTTAAACTGTGGTCGTGAGTGGAAAATAATAAGCGCAAGCGTCACAAGAATAAGGATAAAGAGAAGCATATTAGCACTCGTATAGCTTTGCATAGAGAAATTGATGTAGAGTTGAGATGATAAGATCAGGAGAACAGCAATAAGAGGGAGTACTGGGCGAGGCCAGACAAGAACAAGGAGTCCAAGGAAGATAAAGAAAGAATGCCACATAGTGAAGGTGATACTTTCTGAGACTTGTATTGATTGGTTAAGACATTCAAAAAGCGCCATCTTAGCTTTTTTTACCCCAAGAGAAAGAGCTTGTGCATGTGGATAAATAAAGTAAAAGGAGACTGCTAGTCGTAGTAAATATGGCCAGATATTAAGCATAGGAAAAGTATACCATAAGGGTAGCTTGTAGCATTTAGCTAGTAGCTTGTAGTATGGTTGATGACAACAGACGACAGATAAAAGCAAGAAGAAATCCGTCCTTGCGGACGGATTTCTTCTCAATGTATTCTTTTCCGACAATACCAGAGTGGGGGGGGATAGTAGGCGATAGCCTCTCTTACTTTCTCCTCCTACTGCTCACTACTATTTGCTACACGGACACGCGTTGTTGCTGATTTTGCGCCACAAGTGAGTGTAAAATCAGTACTATTGGTGATAGTAAATGTCTTCTTGCCAAGCGCTTTGTGATCACTTGATTCATGGCCAGGAGCAATGGTCTTCACGGCAGTAGTTATTGGGCGACTACCATCTGGGTCGTTTGAGTCAGTATTTTGTGTATTGATTATGGTGTTAAGGGCTGCGGCAGCATCAGTCTGTTTTGTGGTACACACATTATTCGTACATACCGCGGCGGCATTGAGAGTACACGTTGCAATAGGGAAGGAGACACTCCAATTGATGGTACTCATATCCCCAGAATTGATTGTCTTAGGATAGGCGTCGATGTATGGGATAGGAGCAGGTGGTGGGTAGTGATAGTGTCTTACCTCAGAGTCTGAAGCTGCGCCATTTTTACAGATAACCTGGTAGTCATCTTCTATTGTTGGGAGCAAAGCCCTTACTTCTCCAGAATAAGCACCAGATGCAATAAGAACATTAGCGCCAAGAGGGGCTCTTCTGACTTCGTAGCTAGTTGTGTCAAGACATGAGAATTTAGCGTATGCTGGTGTGTTGTAATCATTCTCAATTATATACGATTCAACTAGAGGGTTTACGTTCGGTAATGTTCTGAATGAGAGGATATTACTAAACGCCCTACTCCACACATTTCTTTCCGCACAGAAGTAGTATGTTGTGTCTGGTTTTAGAGGGTTCCCAACTATTTTTTTATCAACCCCGGCATAAGTAATAGGATACGGTGGTGCCGTGACAGGCGCATATACACTAATAGTCTTGCCTACAGAAACGCCGCCTCTTCCAAGGCTATCAGATACTGTAACGTTAAAGGTGTAAATTCCTCCAGCAGTTAGATTAGTAAAATCAGTGGTAGCACTATTTGGAGCTGATATTTGAGGATTAGAACCACCCGGGGAACCAGTAATCTTCCATTTATATGTGTATGGTGGGGTACCACCAAAAACAGATGCTGTTTGTCCAACAACCTCATATTGCCCGGAAATATGACTTATTTGTCTATTTGGGCCAGCATCAGCTATAGGCCAAAGCGCAGCATCGTTATGAGGAGATACGGTTATCGTTACGAAACTCGAATCGCTTCTCAAAAGAGAATCTGTTGCATTAACCTTAAACACATAATCCCCGATTTTGGTTAAATTAGTAAAATTAGTAGTAGCACTTGTTGGGTTTGATATAACAGGATCTGGAGCGTCGTAAGGTTTACTGTAGACACTCCACTCATATGTGTATGGCGGGGTACCACCAGTAGCACTTGCTGTTTGTCCATCATAATGATCAGTAGCATTGCTATTAGGGAGAATAGTAAGGCCAAAAGGTCGTGTTACGCCATCATTTCCAATGCCTCCAACCGGGTAGTCCATGACACCACCAAAAGTTAAAGCACCACAGGATGAACCCGGATTAGTCGTTCCCCAGCGGAAAAGTATCGATTGGTTCGCTCCTACAGCCGCGGTTGCTTCACCGCTTAATTTTACACTATTTGAAGTAATATCTGTTGCATCGAATACTTTGATATAATTTGAATCAGTCACTTCGAAATTTACCCAATTCCCACAGTTATTGTCTTCATTACTGCCTTCGTCTATATCACCACCAACATCATTACGATCTTTCTTATCTGCGCAGGCTCTTACTGACCAAACGCCAGGAAAAGAGAAGGTGTGTGTCTGTGAAGTCGCCCCCGTTTGTCCAGCATTAAGCGCACCCATTGCTGTAAAAGGAAGGTCAGTAATCGTTCCTCCGCCATTTGGATCATCCGCTATTTGTATAAAGTTATTGAAACCAGATCCGGTAGAGTCACTTCCATTGTTTTTTATGGTAGCAGAAAATGTTGTTAGTGTACCAACTTTTGCACCAGGGTCAGTAGGGTCAACTGAGACAACAAGGTCTACGTCTGATGAAGAAGGAAGGGCACAAGAATTCGAATTTTTACTCCACGCTGTAGAATTACACGAGTATTCACATGAGCCAGTATACCCAGACTCACAAGTACCATCCTTTCCTCCACTCGGAGTGGTAGATAGCTCACAATGATCAATGATGATGGCACTACAATCAGTTGGAGCCGCGTCAGTTACTGTTATGTTTGTAGGAAGACCGCAGTTATTTCCTTCGTTGCTTTCTGTTATATCACCACTATCGCTACGATCTCTCTTGTCCGCACATAAGCGAATAGAGTATGTTCCTGCTGCCGCAAAAGTATAGGCTTTAGTTACTTTTCCCGTTGTGCCAGCACCACGAGTCCCGAGAGCGTAAAATGGAAGATCTGTAGGGGAGCCGGAACCATTTGGTCCTGGGTAAACTTGCAAAAAGTTATCAAATCCAGTACCTGTTGATGTTCCTGAAATGTTTTGCACTGTTCCAGAGAAGTTAGTTGATGACCCTGTCTTTGTCGTTGCTGGGGTAATTGTTCCTATAACCGTAAGTTCAGGGAGTTCATAAACTCTCCAGGTGAAAGAATAGGTG
>CAYYCT010000022.1:0-5891 GCA_964470485.1 uncultured Candidatus Saccharibacteria bacterium | reverse complement strand
TCCTATAACCGTAAGTTCAGGGAGTTCATAAACTCTCCAGGTGAAAGAATAGGTGTCATTCCCGCCTGCTCCGTATGCGGTGGCTGTACAGTTGGTTGTTCCTATCATGGCATGAGTTGAGACAACAGTTTTATTAGAATTTACAGAAAGACCTGATGCTTCCCATGCGGTCTGGGCAGCTGCTGGGCCAGAGCCACAGTCTATGCCGACAGATGTCGCATTGGTTGCTACCCAGGTAAGTTTAGAAGAAGACCCTTCATTAATTGTGGCAGGGACAAAAGTGTTGGTGGTAAAATTCGCTGCTGGGACGGCGGCAGGGCTTACAATTATACTCATATTGTCACTAACAGTATCACCATCAAGGTCCTTTACCGTAAGTCTAAATACATACGTTCCAGCAGTGTTCATGTTAGTGAAGTTGGTGGTAAGATTGCTTGGAGCTGATATGGTTGGGTCTGTGGCTCCGGACGGTTTTGAAACAAGACTCCACGTAGTTGTAAGTGGCGCATTACCACCACTAGCAGTTCCGGCGTGGCCAGTAACAGAACTGATTGGCAGGGTAATTGCACGATCTGATCCAGCGCTGACGGTTGGGGTAAGATCCGCCACACATTTTAGTGCGCTTGGATCCCATACAGGAGTTCCACCAGAACAGGCTTTGACAGTAAGCTTTACGGTGTCAGATGCATTTGGGGGGGTTAGGTCTGTGCATGTAAATGTATACACAGCAGGGGACGCCAGAACACGCGTAAATGATTTAGAGCTAGAAGCACTTTTAGTAGAGTTCCACCAGAAGGCTCGTATACCATCATCTGTCGGCGTAGTCGCGGGGTAGTCAGTATCTGAGTGACAGCTTCCAGATCCTCCCACTACACTCCAGTTAATGGTAACTGGGTCTCCTTGGGTTACTGTCTTGGGGGTTCCAGCAAAAGCAATTTGCAAACTGAAGAATATAGAAATGACTAATAATAATTTCTTACACAACGAAATGGTATGGCTACTCATACGCATAAGTATATAGTCTATTTACATAAAAAAAAGGAGTCTATCAACAGCTTGCGCTGCTGGTGACTCCTTGCCTCTTTCGAGGGCTTGCTACTTCTTCTCGGGCACCACTTGAAGGACACCGATGCTTCCATCGACGGCGAACGTGCCGGCGACTGCAGTTGTCACCACGCCCTTCAAATCCTGGAACATGACTGTCGAGGTATGGCTGCCATCCACGTAGTAGGTACCCGTACTCGTCAGTACTTCGCTTGACCACGTCGGGTAGTGGGCACCACCAGTGTCCAGGTAGACCCAGTTCACGTCGGCTGGCACCGTCCCAGTAAAGTCGCCCATCGTGCCGTCCATCGGGTTGATGGCCATAGGATAGTACTTCCCGTCGGCCGGGTCAACACAGTTTGCGAGCTTGTGGCCATCGGCGAGTACTTTGCCGAGCCCACAGTTGCCTGCGTTCGGGTGGCTACTCATGTTGGTGACGTCGACCTTGATGCCACCGACTGCCACCTTGTAGATCCGGCCGAGCGTCCAGACGGCGTAGACCGTTTCCGGGTACTTCAACGCCACCGGCGCTTCCGTCTGGAACGTGACGTTCCAGTTCTTGGTCGCCGACCTGCCGCCGTTCTCGCCCTTTGCCATCACCTTCCCGCTGAAGGAGCAGGCTGCTCCGCGGGGGAGGTCAGCTGCCGGGGTAAAGGTACCGCCGATCTTGCTGGCAGACCACGCACCTGCGACGGCGGAGCCGTCGCAGGTGGGCGTGGACGACGAGGTGTCGTAGACACCCTTGTCCACGCTCCACTCCGCGGTGAGCGGGTCGCCAACCTTGACGTCGACGGCACCGTTCGCCGGCGTCGTTGCGCCGAGGGTGATCACGGCATCGACCGGATCCGGCGGAGGAGGTGGGGGCGTGGTGCCACCGCCACCCCCACCACCACCGCAAGCGACGAAGATGATCGCCGTTGCGAATACCGCGAGAGCGGCCGCGAAGCGGCCGCGGTTGGATTGCATGCTCATGCTGAACCTCCTTGGCCAATGGCCGATGTGGGCTTGCGCTTTCGCGACGGTTGCCCGAGTTACAGATAGAAACGTTGAGAGAGAGCCGGTGCTCATCGATTTTTTACCTTTATGCTTTCCCTTTGCCATTTTCATGACTCTAGTTTCGCACACAAAGTAAAAAAACAATAAACACTTCTACCCACCATTCTACCCCCAATTCATAATTTTGTCAAGCCCTTTCCCATACTGTATCCAATTTTACATAGGGGTACCCTATGTACTCTATATTATAGATGATAGGTGAACTGTCCACATTTACATAGGGGTACCCTATGTAAAAATTTATTTTTGAGATTATACTTATTTTGTATGACCACAAGAAATCACTCACTTGTAAATGATGAGTATTATCATATTTATAATCGCGGAAACTCTCAGCAAATTATTTTTATTGATGAGCAGGACTATAAAGTTTTTCAACATTTTCTCTATATTATGAATATGGAAAAAAGAGTCACTTCTCGTGAAGTTGGAGATAAACCCTACACATACCAGCGCGAAAAACAGTTAGTACATATTGGAGCATATTGTCTTATGCCAAATCATTTTCATATTTTACTTACTCAAAAATATGATCAAGGAATTTCTAAGTTTATGTTGAAGCTTTCGACAGCATATACAATGTATTTTAATAGTAAATATAAACGAACAGGAGGTCTATATGAGGGGAGCTTCAAATCAAAACACATCGATAATGATACCTATATGAAATATGTATACTCATATATTCATCTCAATCCGTTAAAGTTATTTTCTCCAAAATGGAAAGAAGATCTTCGTATGAGAAAAAGAATAAACATTGAACCTGTTACTATGTACCCTTTTTCAAGTATAGGATATTACCTAGACAGGGACTTGAAGGAAAATAAAATAATTGAAACCTCCAGCTTCCCAGAATACTTTCCAAGTAAAGAGAGTTTTATGAAAGAAATTCGCCTTTGGGCAACTCTTGGTGATTTATAAAAGAAGAAAAATAAAGAAGAAAAATAAAGTTAATTCTTTACATAGTTACATAGTTTACATAGGGGTACCCTATGTAAACTATGTAAAGAAAAAATAGAAGATACTACTACAGTAGATGTTCTTGATTTTTATGCTTATTTGATTTTTGTTTAGCGGACGGCGGCGAAGACGCTGAAGTTATTTTTTACAAATGACGTGAAAGCATGTTTAATGGTATCAAGAAGACTGAAATGGATTTCCACTTTTGGCGCTGCAGTTGCGGTTAAGGAGAATGAGATGGATTGTGGTGGGACAGCTAGGACATATTCTGTTGGGGGGATTACATTAACTGTATCATAGAGGTGAGTATATCCAGCTTCAGTACTCAATATAGCATTTGCACAAGTAGTAGGAAGGACCCAGTCGCCTTTTTGCTGGACAGCACCAGTTTTGGAATATTTAAAGTTAAAATGTCCCGATGTTGCTGGCCAGGTGATGGTCGCAGTAATTGTACCGGCTCCTGTAACAGTGCAATTGAAAGGATTACTTGGACAAGAAAGTGTTGCGGTACCGCCTTTTGTAATTGTTGGAGATACGGGGTCAATATTTAAGTTAACATACCCCCAATATTGAGCCGTTGGTGGAGCTGTTCCGTAAAAAATTTGTGTAGCACTGTTACAAGCAATAGACCTACTCGATGTCCATGCTCCATAAGGGGTATCTTGAGCCGCGCCTGATCCAGTCCATGAAATATCAGTATCAGAAACAGCTTTAGGTAAGAAACTTATAGAGTCACCAACCTTTACGGCTACAGTATCAGAAGTCAGATTAGTTGTATTATTTTTTATTGTTCCCGAATAATTAATGGAGACCAATAAGGTGTCTAAGCGCCCAGCTCTAACATATGCTGGTTTCATTTCATAATAACCATCTCCATCAGCATGAATTGTACAATCATTAGTGTTTGGCGCACAGTATTGTCCGAGAGCAAATGCCCCTAGCGTTATCGAAGAAGGCATTGACCACACGTGAGAAGCGGCTAAAGCTTTAGCGGGGGAGAGGAGAACAAGAAGAGAGAGGGTGATGGAAGAAAAAACCGTGAGGTTTTTTCTTTTTTGGTGAGTACTTAAAAATGATTTCATGGTATTTGAATTACTTGTCGTTGTTAATTTTTTATTTCTCCCGCTTCTCCTTCACTAGCTTTCTCTAGCACTTCTCCCGCACCTCTATTGTATGTTGTTTTTTTCCTTCTTATGATATAAATTCCTCCAGCAACACCGCCAAGAACAAGAATGCTTATAAGGGCACTATAGATAATTGTATTGTTAGGTAGCGTATTATTTTGTGGAACAACAGGAGTCGGTTCTTTTGATGGACACTGACTTTTGTCTATCATGTTACAGTCATACTTCATGGTTACTTGATCGACAACTATACCACCATGTTCGAGCTTAGCGGTGAGAGAAAAAGTTGCAAGGGATTTTTTTGGTATAAAAGAATCTTTCACACCCATCATGTCTCCTGTAATAGAGCCTGTGTAGGTGTAGGTGTGAAGCACTTCACCGGACTCGTCTGTAAGCGTAAGCGTGAGGGTGTTGTTATCTACAATAGGAGCATTGGTTGAGTGTACACAAGAAAAGACAGTGGAACTTTCTCCCTCTACAAGAGGATACTTCATAATACCAGGGAAATTGGTGCGAACTTCTTCATACCCATCACGCACGAAACGGATATGGAGAATAGATTTTGCATCACCATCTTTTACTTCTCCCTGTAGGAATGTGACTGAAGACGTGACTACTGGTGCGGTGTAGGAGATCTTCTTGGATTCTTTTGGCTGTAGAGTTACTTTTATGGTTTCACGCTTCTGTTCATGTGAAGCAAGAATGCCATCCCACTTGGAAGTAATCCATGTTACTTCAACATCCTTGGCAATATTTTCACTATTCTTTAGGGTTGCATATACGGTGACTGGTGCATCCTTTGTGAAGTGTTGTAGGAATGTAGCTGGGTGGTATGCTGTTTTATTAAGAAGAATAGTGTTCTTATCAAAAGCAACAGGAAGAAGAGCTCCCTTAGTACCTTTTACAGAAAAATTGGCTTTATTTCCCGTAACATCATCGGTAAACGATAACCCAAGGAGGTTGTATCTATGAGCACTTGTGAAGTAAAAAGCGGCTTGGTATTCGCCCCCTGCACCACTTGGTACATTCCAATCAAATGAGATGTCTTGTTCTTTGTTTCCTGCTAGTGATATAGAATCTTTAACAAGGAAAAAATCAACAATAGGGTAGCCATTTGCTGTTAAGAGTGAGTTACTTACTGTATCTTTTTTAAAAATCTTGACATAGACTTGACCATCAACAACAGGGTATGGGTTATTGTTTATTATTTTTCCTTTGAATGTAATTGGTTTTCCCGCTGGAATGTCTTCTGTGATAGTAGGAGATACATCTACCTGTACTGATCCGAAATGGTAGTAGTCAAAACAAGTAACAGTTCCTGGGAGGTCTTTTTTTGGCGCAAAGAGAAGTGCTTCAGGAGAGGTGTCTGGGTTATACTCTGTCGTTGTTGTAGCATGTGCAGTTCCTGTAAGGAGTAAGAATGATAACGAAAGAGAAGAGAGGAGCACTTTAGATAACCTCTTTGTTGAGAAAGAATATAAAGACATAGATAGCACTAGTATATATTGTTAACACTATAAAGAGTGAGTGTTTATGAGGTAAGTTATCCACAGAGAGAAGGTTACGCTACATAGGGTACCCCTATGTAGGCTATGTGGGATGGTTATTTAATAATAGAAAACAAAAAATGATCAACGTTCTTTATTTTGGTACTTTTGCAAAAAATAATGTGAAGCATTTATGGGATTTATTCCGCGGTATGTTAAT
>CAYYCT010000021.1:0-12156 GCA_964470485.1 uncultured Candidatus Saccharibacteria bacterium | reverse complement strand
TTATCCTACAACTTCCTCCTTTGCCGACTTTTGGTCGCTGACCAGGATCACAATTATCTTTAGAATCTATTGCCCCGTAGACACCACCTGTAGTGATACACTCAACACCTTCTGCTGCAACATAACAACTTTTTTCTTTCCCACTTTTTACAAGACACGTCCCGGTCTTATTTACCCCTCCTTCTGTAACAATACAAAGCGTGCTAATAGCTTTATCAAGACAGTATTGTGGGCTATTACTTGACCCTGCGCCACGCCCTGGATAACACACACCGTCGCGACCAATTTGCCCACCTTGGTCACCACAAGCAGCTCCAGGGGTCCCTGGTGCTGGAACTCCTCGGCCATCTGATGTCCCGTTCGTCTGCGATGTCTGAGATGTCTGAGATGTCTGTTGTTCTGTGCCAGTAAGAATTTTATTTACAGTTCCTTGAGCTGCAATAAGAAATGCCTGGAGAAGAAATACAACCAGAGTTGAAACAAAGGCCCAGAGGAGGTATTTTTTTGCTTTTGTGAGTGCCTCTGGTGCTCCCTGTGCAGCAACAAAAGAAAACCCGGTCCAAACCCACATTGCTATAAGCCCTGGATAAATAAAGAACATAATAACAAGTCGTGCTATTGAGAGGAGAAAATCATACAGACTGTCTATTCCAAGTGGATTAGGAAGATAGGGTCCTTCAAGGGCGTATGCATGAGGAATAACTACCATACTAAAAAGTTTCAAAATAGTTAGAAATTCTTCTTTTACTCCACCATACTTTAGGAGAACATATAGACCTGAAGCTACTAACACTATGATAATAAGAAAGCCTGTTGCTACTGCCCCAGCCTCTTCCCTTAATTTTTTGTATGCACCTGCATCCCCACTAACTGCTGCTTTGTAAGCCAAAAGGATTCTTATAGCAAGAACTAGTATGGCAAAAATTATACCCAAAGGTACGACAAGTTGATATACAAAAGCCTTAACAATCACACCAACATCTCCCGCCTTACATTTAGTTGCTGTTGCTGCCGTTTGTCCACAAATATCTGCAATTGAACCCTGTGCGTACGCAAATGTCGTCATAGCTATCATTACGATAGAAAAAAACAAGATGAAAAAAGATAATCTTCCTCCTTCTTGTCTGTAATGCTTTAAAAAAACTTTCATGTCAGGTTATTTTTTGGAATATACATCTCGCATCCTTGAAACAAAGAGTGCTGAAGCGTCGCTTACTCCATAACGGTAATTAATAATATCTGATATCATCGCAGAAGCAAACCCTGTTGATTCTGCTTGATGACTATCGTACCACCCTCCTGCAACGAGCATACTACGCGCAACAACTGGGTCAAGCCCTTGCGTGCCAGCGGCAGCACGTAATGGAGAAGTTGCCCCAATAATCGCTGCAATACTCGGGGAAACCCCCGCACCTGCAAACTGACTTTCTACTGTAAGTGCTGCTGTTAGATTTTTTGAAGTTTTAAGTGTAGCGATAGCATACATGCGCATCCCTGTAGAGAAGGTGTTGTACCCCCTGGTTTGTGGTAATGTCGCCATACCAAAATCTGCTCGTGGATTACGGATTCGAAGTGTTGCGTATTCTCCTGCATATCCAATATACATTGCGAGCTTTTCTCCAATAAAGATGTCTGTAGCTTCTCCGAGTGTGTCAGACCATGTATACGTCTTTTGTCCCGAATCACCAAACTGTGTAAAAAAACGATTTGTTGTAGTAAGAGGAAGAATTTCACTCCCTTCAGTTGTGGGGTTATTCGCTTCGACGCTAATGTACATTTCACCAAGTTGATTAGGAATACGCACAACAGGTGCCTGGCCAAGCTGTCTGACAATAGCCATAATGATATCCTTCGCATAAGGAACTGCCGGAGTACCAAGCGCAATCGCTGATTCTATGAATTTACCATTCTCTCTAATGGTAAGAGATGGGGTAATTGTGCCAACCTCATCCCAATATGCGGGCGGATTGACAATACCATGCTTGGAAAATAGTGTCCTGTTATAAAAAAGTACCATAGGTTCAACAGATACAGGAAGACCAATAGCTCCTTGTGGAGAAAACAATACCGAGGCTCCATCGACATAAAGATCTTTAAACGTTTTTTCTGGTAATGTAGCTACCGGGAATGGATAAATTCTTTCCTCTTGCGCAAGAATCGTTTGGTACGGAGTAAGTATCATGTCTGGTCCCACCCCACTTGCCAAAGCCTCCAAAAGCCGTTGATTAAAATTATTTTCTGGAATATAGGTATACCGTACTGCATATGTCTTAGCTTGTGCATTAAAAGCTTGAGCAACGGCATTCATTTGAGCTTCAGGAAGCGTCCCCCAAAGAATAACATCTCCTTTGGCCCCAACTCTCCCCTTTCCGAGAAGTTCTGGCTTTGCAAAAACAAGAATGGCCAGCATGGTAGCAAAAAGCCCGACCCCAAGCAAAATGTTGCGTAGTGAAAACATGGTTTCAGTATATAAGTTTTTCTTATGTAGGACTAGTGGACAGAAAGCTGGTAAAGAACGACAAAAAGACTTAGAAGACTATTTTTGACAACACGTACCGTAAGGCCTTTTTTGCCTTAATTATCTTTCTTGTCCTCTTGTCTTGTGTTATGTTATGAACTGATTGCCAAAAAAGCGTAGTGATAATCTCCTGCAGGAAGGCGACGAAGTAGCCTGAACCCATGTGCTTCCACAAGACTTATAGCGTGCTCTTCTTGAACGACATGAGATGGGTGTGGGCCAATCCCTCCATGTGAGTCAGACCAATCCACAACAAGGAGCTGGCCTTCTGGTTTTATCAGCTTTGCAATGAGTGAAAGAGCTTTATCTATGCTACTAAGTTGAAAAAGAACATTTGAAAGTACAACAGCATCTAAACTGTATGCATCAATAGGTACCGCCTTTTCAACATCTGCCCAGAGCATTTCGACATTGATAATCCCTCGTTTATCAAGTGTGCTCGCAAGTGTGTGAAGTGCTTCACGATGAACGTCAACCGCATATACTTGCCCCATATTCCCAACCTCGTTAGCAAGTGCGATAGTATAGACCCCTGTTCCACACCCAACATCAGCAACCCTATCACCTGGTTTCAAATACAATTCACGAACAAGATGTTCTGGGGTAAGAAAAGACATATTGTCTACAGTATATAAGTAATCCCTAATAGTTAATAGTGGATACCCTACAAAACATCTCAAACCTTTACTGCTTTTCCTTCTATTAAACCATATACTTTTGCAGTCTCAACAAGCATTTTGCTGTATGAGAAATTCTGAACAATATGAGAGTGCAATTTTTGTCCTAGCTCTTTCGCATATTTTCTATTGTCGATAATTCTCTTAAGTGCCTCACTTAAACCATCAATATCTTTTGGTCTGGCAAGTAATCCAGTCTCTTCGTGACGAATAATTTCTGGGACACCTCCAGTAATTGTGGCAACGACAGGAAGACTTGCTTTGCCGGCTTCAAGTAAAATATATGGCAACCCTTCTTTTATAGAAGGAAGAAGGTACAGATCGTAATTGTGAAGCACCGACCGTGCATCTTGATATCCAGGGAGCGTAACTACATCACCAAGTTGTTTCATCGCAATATATTCTTCAATCTTCCTTCTATCTTCACCTTCACCAATAATTGTATACGAAAACAATACTCCTTTCTCTTTTAATAATTCAATTGCCTGCAAACCATACATATGTCCCTTATTCTTAGAAAATTCACCTACTGTCACAATACGCACCTCCTTTCCCTTAGGAACAACTCTTTGCTGTGGTGGCTCATAGGTTATCCCTAGATACACTGTTGTTACTTTCTTCTTGATAAAAAACATTGCCCCAATATCTGCCTCATCCTGCTTGCTTACTGTAATTACCTTATGAGAAAGTAGGCATGTAACCCATGTGAAAAAATAGATAAGTCCTTTAATAAAAAATTTTCTATCCTCACGAAAAGGTGCTCCGTGTATCGTGGAAACAATTAATGGAACCCCGAGAATTCTTCCTAAGAATGCGCCAACTCCAGCAGCTTTTGAACTATTGAGATGTAATATATTTGGTTTTTCTTCCTTTATGAGATGATACATTTCTTTTATGACGTGAAATTCCTTAGATACAGAAATATCGCGCCCAAGTGATGGAAGAGAAATAGTACGAATTCCAGCGCCATCTAATTTTTCTTTGAGTGCCCCCGCTGCACCGAATGCAACAACCGTATCTATTCCTTTTGCGCCAAAAGAAGTAGCTAAATCATACACATATCGCTGGGCTCCACCCCAGTTAGACTTAGTAATTACATAGAGTATCTTCATGCTATGATATATAGTATTATAGTAACATTATTATGCTTATAAGACATACCCCTGGACGACTTATACTTTTCATTGTAGATTGCAGCATCCTTTTCATTTCGCTCTACCTCGCTTTATGGCTACGATCTCAAAACGCCCTCACCTTTTCTGATTTTCTCTCATTTGTCCCGCCATTTATTTTTGTCATTATTGTTTCTGTGGCAATTTTTTACAGCTATGGACTGTATGATAAGCCAACGTTGCGATTAATCCGTGAACTCAATAAAAGAATTTTTACAAGCCAAATACTCGTCATCGCGTGTGCAACAATACTCTTTTACCTCCTTCCAATACTCGGTATCGCACCAAAAACAATACTTCTTCTGTATGTAACAATATCTGCGATAATCATGAGTGTATGGAGACGATATGCTTTTTCGCTTGTACTCCATTACAAAAAACAAAAAAGTATTATTATCGGAAGTGGGGAAACATTCAGAACACTTGTCGATGAGCTCAGCCGTAACCCACACATTGGGATCACTCTTCTCTCTACTATTGATGTTGACACCTATGACATGAAAAAACTTCCAGGCGTGCTTGCTGCCATGAGACCAAACTCTATTATCGTCGATATGCGCGATGATAGAATCAAGCCACTTTTTGATGCTATTTATACCGAACTTTTTAAAGGAGCTGCTGTTCTTGATATTGTCGATGTGTATGAAGATGTTTTTGATATGGTGCCACTTGATATTATCAACCAAGATTGGGTGTTCCATTCGATTAATGTCTCACGACGTTATGATGGCTTGAAACGTTTTATTGATATTATGTTTGCCGCCCCGGCTTTTATATTCTCACTTATTTTTATTTATCCGTTCGTATTCCTTGCAATCAAACTAGAAGACGGTGGACCAATCTTCTACTCTCATTTACGTGTTGGTAAACACGGTAAACATTTTCTTGTCTATAAAGTACGATCAATGGAAAACCTCCCAACTAATGAACTTAAAGAAACAAAAAAAGTAACTCGTGTTGGTTCTTTTATTCGTAAAACTCGTATTGATGAACTTCCACAATTATGGAATGTTCTTAAGGGTGATGTTTCTCTAATTGGTCCTCGGCCAGAAACACCAAGTCTAGTAAAAGAATATGCACAGAGCGTTCCTTTTTATAATGTCCGCCACATTGTACGTCCTGGACTTTCTGGTTGGGCACAAACCCAACAACATGTTGTGCCAAAATTTGGCGTCGACATAAAACAAACCAAAACTAAACTTGCTTACGACTTATACTATCTTGAACACAGTAGCCTTATGACTGACTTGGCGATTATTCTTCGAACACTTAAAGTTCTTGTTGGGAAAAGCGGAGTATAGGTAGTATGAAGAAGCGCGCAATCGTAACTGGTGGTTGTGGTTTTATTGGCTCATATGTTGTACAAGAATTACTTGAACAGGGATATACCCCTATTGTTGTTGATAATATATCAAAGGGAAACATTAACAATATCCCCCCAGGAACGACACTCCACAACATTGATATTTTGGATAAAGAAAATCTAGAAAAAATCATCGAGGAAGGAGATGTGATATTTCACTTGGCAGCCCTTACATCAGTACCAGAATCAATAGAAAATCCTTTCCCTTATCATGAAACAAACATCCGCGGAACATATACCGTCCTTGAAGTAGCTAGAACTAAAAAAGCTTTAGGTGTAATTTTTTCAAGTTCGGCTGCTGTCTATGGTTCCCAAGAAGGGGTACTGTTGGAAACATCGATCCTATCTCCAGAATCACCATATGCACTACAAAAAGTAATCGGGGAAAGCTTGTGTAAAACATACACAACGCTTTATGATATACCAACCGTATGTCTTCGTTATTTTAATGTTTATGGAAAAGGTAACCACGAAGAAGGTTCATACGCACCGGTAACGGCACGTTTTTTAAAAGCAAGACGAGAACATAAGCCCCTCCCCATCGTTGGTGACGGTAAACAATCGAGAGATTTTATCCACGTGAAAGATGTTGCAAAAGCTAATGTAGCCTCAATATCATTGCTCGCCAAAAAATCTTTTGAGGTTCTTAATGTATGTTCTGGAGAATCTTTTAAAATTATTGATATTGCAAAAATGATAGGAGGAGACATTGAGTATTTGCCCTCAAGAAAAGAAGTGAAACACTCCTCTGGAAATCCATCATTAGTAAAAAGAAAACTTTCTCTAGAAAAAACAATACCTTTTACAGAGGGGATTAAAGACTTGGAATAAGTTTTTAAAATAAAAATAAGCACATTAATACTGTGCTTATTTTTATTAATTTTATTTTTTCCTAATATGTCTGCATCATGCCTCCTCCATTATCGAATGATGGGCACTTCTCTGGATACCAGACACAATTGCTATCTCTTGGTACCATGGTCTTACCATCTGGACAAAGTCTTGCTTCCATCGTGCACATCTTTGGTGGAGTTGTACTCCCAATACCAGACTTTGGATTATATGTATTATAAGGATTAATCTCCTGCCCATCAATAGTTGATGAGCTAGATACTCCACTACCACCACACTTTTCTGGGTGCCACACACAAGAGTTATCTCTTGGCATCATAGTTTTACCATCTGGGCAAAGTCTTGCCTCCATAGTACACGCAACCGCTGGAGAGGTCTTTGTTACTGGTGGCATTGGTTCTGGCTTAACACAACTCGAAGGAATCCATTCACATGTATAAGGATTACGCGCCATCATTCTTCCATCCAAACAAAGTCTCGCTTCCATAGAACACTTCTTTGCAGAAATTGTTCTTGTATCATTTTTTGGATTATAGGTATTTTGAGGATTGATTTCTTGTCCATCTGAAACAGGAGATGGTTCACCTTTCATAATTTGTAGACCATTACAACTCTGCTCTTTAATTTTTGCTTTTGTGAGAGTCCCAACATATCCAGTTGGGTTAAGACCTGAACTTTTTTGGAACATCTTAACAGCATTAAATGTGCCAAGACCAAAAAAACCAGTTACTTGTGTTTTAAGAAATGATGTTGCTATAAGAAAATCTTGAAGATCACTTACCTCTCCACCTGTGGTGGCGTCCGTTGATCGATATCGAAGGTTGGCGCTTTTTAATTCAAGGCACGTTGAAGTCTCTGTGGTATCGACATCGCCCTCCATAACACTTACTGGAGTAATTGATGTCCCATTAGCACCTACAGTTGATGTTTCTGCTGAAACAAAAAATGTTGTTAGAAAAAATACCGGTAAAAGAAACGAACCAACAATAAATTTTTTATTCATAGTACTCTATATAGTACACTTCGAAAAATATACTGTCAATGTGTCGTGTTCCCAAAAATTACTTCATTATATTTAAGCGCTAAGGAACCAACCGTACTATTTTTTGATCAAAGGTCATCGGAGCTTTGCCGTTAATGGAAACCGTTGCTATATCCCCATTAAAAGAGACACTTACTGGAACACTGCGCGCATCTTCTCGTATTACTGTTACTGAGGCAAGTGAGGTCGTCGGAGAAATAACCGAGAATCGTGACTGGTATTGTGTTGGTTGATCTGCTGTAGGGTAACCACCGCTTGGAAGAACTGGAAAATCTTTTGTCTTGGTAAACTGTCCACTTGGACCATGAACTTGAATCGAAGCAGCTGCACCGTTGCGGCTCAGTGTTTCAGAAGAACTAGATGTGATAGTAAAGTCAACAAGAGAGTTGAAGTTAAGTTCCCATTTTCTTGCTTTTGCACTAGAAGCATAGTCATAGATAATAAGAACCTTTTCATTCTTGTCATAGACTAGAGTACGGATGGCATTAGTGAGAAGTGGGGTTGTATAATTACCTTGATATGCAGCAGTTGCGTCCCCCGTGATGACAGCTTTGGTATTATCTTCGTAAAAGTTAATAAGTCGACCGAAGTTATCGCGAGAGTTTGTAGGTATTCCTGGGGTGGTAGGATTACTTGAAGGTTCTGACTGACCAATACCTCCATCAAACGTAAGAGCATTCTTAAAGCGGGTAGCGCGTGTAACTGTCTCATGATGAGATGTAAGATAATTATCATAATACCCACCACTAATGAGAAGGTTTACCCCTTTTGAAACCAGACTAAATGAATTCTGATCTGCGTGAGAGTGGTTATGGCTTCCAAATGAAGATGATCTAAAGTACACACTTGAACGATTAGGATTACTTACATTGTCGTGGAAAGTAGCAATACCAGTTTCATCTGAAATGTAATTATTTTTTGTTGGAGTAAGAGGAGTTACTGTGGATAAAATAGGAAGTAGCATTAATTCCATGTAGGAATAGTTGTGACTTTTTGAAGGAATAAGATTATTTGGATCTACCTGCCACCACCATTCATATTCCCTGTTTTGTATAATTTTGTTATAGAGTCTAAAATCATCATAGTAGGCTGTATATGAGTTAACATGTTCCACTCCGTCCCCATAAGATCCAAAGAGTCCATATTTTGGAGTTGTGAATGCTATCATTTGCTTGCCGAAGTTTCTTACCCAAGGTAGATTAGCTAATGAAATTCCTGTCGTTAATTTAATAATAGCAGCAAGCTCGGCCGTACGAACCATTGCAGTCCATGAATAGTTATTTCCGTTAGCAAAGAACCCGTCTTGTTCTCCCCAAACAGTTATACCTTGGGTGAGATACACTTCCCACACCTTAGCGAGCCAAGCCTCTGCTTCTGGGAAGTCACTTTCACCAACAGACAACATGAGCGTTGATAATAATTTTGTTATTCCACCGGCCCCATGGGAATCATATGGGTGTTCATCTAAGCTATCAGAATTGTTGACCACATATGCAGTACGATTCTTGATAGATCTAATAACAACAGCATGCTGGGTTGGGTTAAGATCATTTTTTAACAGATCAAAAGCTTCGGAAAGCGCAGAATACACCCAAGCATTAGCAATATCATTAATGTTTTCATTGGTTGCTCCTTCTGGGCTCCAATAAGCGAGGTTCATTAATCTACTGATGGCAGCATCTTTATATTTAACATCTGAGGTTAGGAAGTACGCTGTGGTCAATTTCTCTAAATATTTTGATTCATCCTGACAAGTACTTTTAACTTTATCTTGATAAGCATTAAATTCTGCCTTACTTGGGAAAGAAGCAATGTCTCTATAAGGAGAATCAGCTGGGAGTGGAACTGATATGGACTTGTCAGCATCAATCAAAAAGTCATCTTTAATAACTTTATAGTATGCGCTTGCATTTGCTAGTGAACTAATTGAAGCCCCTGTTGAACCTGATGGAACAATTCTCGGATGATTTTTTGATTTCACTAATGAAGTAAACTGAGCCCCTGACGGAAATGTTTCAGTACGAGCCCCAGAAGGGACAGTAAATCTTCTTGGTGTTGATGTTACTATACTCCCGCCATCTGTTGTGTACTCAACCTTTCCATGTATAATCCCCTGCTGGTAATCCAGATGGATAGACGAGGCTTGGTCTTGTGGTATTGTAGGTGCCAATAACAGTAGTGCCTGAGAGCAAGGTGAATTTCCATGGTACGGATATTTTTCTATTGGTAGGTTGTGGCCAAGAAAATAGAGGTTGGTTATTCTCAAGAATACGTCCGTCTGCAGGAAGTAGACGATAATTCATCTTGGGGTGGTTTGCAATGAAGTCAGTGTAGTTTATTTCATTCCCTTTCTTATTCATGGTAAGACCTGTTCCAGGGAGGGTGGTCCATGAAATATTCTCAGTAAACGTTGCTGTGACACTCTTTGCTGCACTCATGACGACGCTGCAAGGGCCAGTACCCGAACAAGCTCCACTCCAGCCTGAGAAAGTATAGTTAGCTCCTGGTATAGCAGTAAGGGTTACAGTTGAACCCCCTATATACGTGGCACTACAACTAGAACCACAGTCTATTCCTCCTATATTTGAGGTAACAGTACCCAAACCAGTCTTAGTAATTATAGTAAGAGCGTAGCTTTGTAAATCTGTTGCCCCAATAATTATTGAGGCGCTGGTAACTTTATTTTTCCAAAGAATAAGTTCGTCTGCTTCAGTTGTTATGGTTGGATTAGTAGAAAGGAAAGTATTTGGCGTACATGTAGTAGGACATGCAGGGAACCATATGTCATTTCTTACTCTATTCTTATTCATCCACCCAATTGTGTTTCCTGTAACAGAGTTATTGAAAAATGTCTTCACATCCCCAAAACCATTTGAAACATATGAGCCGACGTTTGCTGCTTTAATTATTTCACCTGTTTTAGTGAGACCGGAAGAAATAATACGATTGCCGGTAATTTGTATATCATGCCCTTCAGAAATTGCTATTCCGTAATTGGTTGTTGAAACAACTTGATTATTATAAATCTTAATAAATCCAGTTGCTTGTGACAAAACCGAAGTCCCACCATCAGTAATAATACCCCCACCACTATACGATGTTGTTGCTATGGTAGACGGATACCCTCCTTGAATATAGTTATCATGAACAAGGATTTGGCTAAGGGATGTCCCACTAGTCATGTAGAAATTAATATTATCTTCTACTCTACTGAGAACAGGCTCATTAATTACCTCGTTCCAAGCTATTTCAATGTTTGGTGTAGCTCGTACATTATTAAGTTGTACAAACTGTGCGATAGAGCTACTCAATAAGTACCCACTGGCTCCATCACTGTGTCGCCCATTAATATTTGAAACTTTATTATAACGAATGGAAATATTTTGAGCCGTTGAACCTCCTCCGTCAATATAAATACCTCCGGTTTCTGTGATTGTGTTGTTCTCAATAACTACAGACTTTGGAGAATAGAGTGTGACAAAACGTCCTTGGGCTTTTTGGAAAACCCCTGGGTTCATTCCATTTACCGTACAATTTTTTACTGTTACTTGGGTTCCAGAAACAACGGATTGAATCAATGCCCCCTTTCCTTTAATGCGACAATTATTAATAATCACTGGACTCGTCGTTGTAATTGTTATAGCTGGAACCGTAGCACTATTGCTTTGCCAATTTCCTGTATATGTTCCGCCAGAGGAAATGGTGATTGGTGAAAGATATACAACATCTGAAGTCTTATTCGCCGAACAAGTTGCAGTGGAACCTCCTCCTGAACCTGCACACGTCCAACTCCATGGTCCGGTACCAGATACAGAAGATGCTGTTCCTGTAGTACAGAGATTAGTAGTAGGAGCTGAGGTGAAGGATCCTCCGTGTGATGATCCACAGGAGCCGTTGATTGGGGTTGGAGTAGTTACACAGGTACTTCCATTCCAGGTAGTTCCAGCCACGCAACTAGCTGTCGTAGTCTTAGTGTCTAAAGTGGTTATTCCATCTACAAGAGTGAAGGTGGTTGAGCCATACGCAAGGACGCGTGGAACAGAGGATCCTGTAGCTGAGGTAGAGAATTGAGTAGATCCTTGTCGTATTGATGGAGAGACTGGATTAGTGATAGACCAGGAAATTGAAATAGTACAATTTGATCCTCCTGTAGCAATAATACAAGAAGGGGTAGGTATACTGAAAGACCCAGAGGGAGGAGTGGCAGCTAATGTTGTAGCACTAATACTTGTTGATTGAAGTGATTCATTGCCCGCTGCGTCATACGCAGATACTTTGAAAGAATAAACTGTAGAAGGGGTAAGACCGGTATTGGAATATGAAGAAGTTGTTGGAGCCGCAACCTGTAGTGTGTTTCTAAATACTTTATACCCTACCACACCTACATTATCGGTACTAGGAGACCATGTAAGATTAATAGAAGATGAAGTAATACTAGATGAAGTAAGTCCAGTTGGAATAGATGGCGCTACAACATCAGAGGTTGTGGTACATACTGTTCCATTCCAGGTAGTTCCTGAGGTACAGGATGC
>CAYYCT010000020.1:0-12460 GCA_964470485.1 uncultured Candidatus Saccharibacteria bacterium | reverse complement strand
TTTTCCTTAAAACTATTAATTTTATTAAGATTTGTTGCGTTAACATAATCCATATAGTACTTTTCAAGAGATGTATAGAATAATTTTCTATCAGGATATTTCTTTTTGATATTATTTCCAATAGCTTGAAGGAGGTGTGTTTTTCCAAGCCCTGTATTTCCATATACAAATAATGGGTTATATACAATACCAAGACCATTAATTACAGCTTGAGAACAAGCATAAGCAACCTCATTAAACGAACCAACAATAAAATTCTCAAATGTATATCGAGGATTTAAACCATCATCTTTATTAATATATAAATCATTAAGGGGTAAGGGTTGTCCAGTAATCGTAATATGTTGTGCTTTTTTTTGTAAGGTCTCTGGTTTTACAACTGTAAAAACAACAGCACGAACCCCTTCATGAATAGTTCGCAAAATACGAAGAATAAATTTATGGTATTTTTGGTTAAGCCAATCCTTAACAAACTCATTAGGAACACCAACAGTAACCTCACCATCTTTATAATCAATAATGCGAGTATTTTTAAACCAAGTGTTGAAGTTAACTCGAGAAAGTTCTATCTCAATTTGTGATAAGGCACTATTCCAAAGTTGTTGATAGTCCATATATATCGGTAAGTATACACGTCAGAGGTTTTGTTACAACTTGACGAGAGAAAACAATAAAGAGATTATAGTGATCTTAGTATAATAATGTACTAGATATACAAAAAATAAGAATCCAAACAATAAAGTTAAGGCTTGATTTATATCATAATTTACTGTAGAATAGCGCCATGTCAATAACATATAATCCAAAAAGAAAGAAACGAGCAACAACACACGGTTTTCTTGTTCGTATGTCTACAAAAAACGGACGCAAGGTAGTTGCTCGTCGTCGAAGTATAGGAAGAAAAAAACTTTCTGTGTAAAACATAAAAAATCTTCTTTACTATACTATTTTTTATATGCTTCCGAAAATGGAGCGCCTAACAAAAGAGGATTTTAAAAAAAACCACCCAAAAATTTTCTATAGGGGTGAATTATTTGATGCTTCTTTTCTTGTATTGCCAAGTCAAAAATTTGCTTGTGTTATATCAAAAAAAACCATTAAGCGCGCAGTTGATAGAAATAAAATAAAAAGACGGGTTTTTCATGGTATACAAAACAGCATAAAAAATAAAAAGATACATACTAAAAACTCTTTTGTTTTTTATCCCAAAAAAACAAGCATTACAAAACCATACCAACAACTTTCCGATGAAATAAAGAAAGTATTTGATACACTAGACTAATTATATGTTCCACAACTTTTTTTACGAACCAGTTTATAATCTTATTGTTGTTGTTCTTACCATTGTCCCATTACACGACATTGGGGCGGCTATTGTTATAGTTACTCTTATTGTTAAAGGACTCCTCCTCCCTCTTAATCTTTCTGCGCTCAGAACTCAGTACATGATGAAAAAGATTGAACCAGAAATGAAAAAAATAAAAGAATTACAAAAGAAAGACCCACAAAAAGCATCAAAAGATATGGTTGATCTCTATAGAAAAGAAAAAATAAACCCATTCTCAAGTCTTTTTGCAATGATCTTACAAATCCCAGTATTCTTTGCTCTTTATTTTGTTTTTTCAAAAGGACTACACAGTGATCCTGATTCACTCTACTCTTTTATCTCTTTTCCAGAAACACTACATACACACGCCTTCGGTCTTTTTGATGTGACAGAAAAAAATAGTATCCTTGCTGTTATGGCGGGGATCTCATCATACTTCCTTGCTCGACGTCAGACCCAAGGCATGGGAGATAAGAAGAACGACAAAGAAGAATCATTCCAAGATCATTTTATGAAATCAATGAAACTTCAAATGTTGTACGTTCTTCCAATTATTATTGGCTTCTCAGCCGCGTTTCTTCCTGCAGCACTTGCTCTGTATTGGTTTGTTAGCAATATCGCAAGTTATGGACTCGATGTTTATATGAAAAATAAACTTGCTCACCTAAAATAATAAACAAAATATTTTCTAACTCCTAGAGTTGTTTCATACAAGCAGTAAGTTCGCAGGCATACCCCTTCACACTACACATATTGAATTCCCCTGTTCCAGGGTTAATAGGACAAGCCCACTTAGGTACAGCAGACGGGAATCCATTTGCAGACGTACAGTCAGCGCTTTGGGAGTTTGGGACGGTTCCGTTAGAACAGCAAACATAGGATGAGAAAATACCAGCCTCTCTTGGGAATCCTGGGTAGATTTGATTTGTATATGAAATTTTTTGTTTCATTAAACGTACCCCCTCCTTTATATTTGTTGAAGGAACAAGAATTGCAGCGTCGCACGGTGTTTTTTGATTGATTTGCATTAGACCACAGTCAAATGTGCCGTCAGCATTTTTTCTCTGAACATCAACCCTTGCAGAGGACTCCTTACACAACGTGACGATTATCATTTTTTTTAACGTAGTGTCACCAGACGTCTCTTGATCAATAATTGGTAGATATTGCTGATAACTACAACCAGATAATGCTGTACAAATAGCCCCACCACAAACACCATCCGGAGAGTTTATTTTTGTTTTTACATTTTCTGGTGACTCGCAGGCTTTTGTTGATCCAACACTTCCAGATGATGTCAGAACCCCGGTGGTATTTATGGATGATCCAAATTGACCATTCCTCAACCCCTCCAAACTAACATCCCCAGTCAACAATCCTCTATTAACGGTAAACAAAAGAAGAAATAAAGAAAAAACCCCAAATAGTCCAAGAGTAACTCTTTTAATCATTTCGTTAGATTTACGTTGATCAGCCTCTGATGCTCTCATTCGTATTCCTCCAGCAAGAAGAAGACGATAAAAAGCAGCTCCAATAATAAAAGAGAAAGCAAGCATCCAAAGAAACGTTGTTATTGAAAGAAAAGAAACAGAGGCTCCATCAAATGATGGTGAAGCGATTCCAAGGGATGAGAGGGAGTCTGGTTCAAGGAGTTTATATTCCGGGGACGCCATAGATTTAGTGTTCTTCTGTTAGGTTGGTGTTAAGAAACCATAACGAGCCATCTTGTCTTTTATTAAAACCAATAAAACCATTTGTTGCATTTGTTGATATTCCAACAACATCAAAAACACCGTCGTAAAATGTATACATAGGATATGCTTCACCTGTAGTTGTGTCGATGATAAACAAATCGTCAGCAAAGGAAACCCTCCCCTGTAGCCAATCATCAGGCAGTCCCTCCACAGCCTTTGGTAAGGTTTTTGGAACAGCACACACAAGAAGGTCAGCCTTACTCCAAGAGCATTTATGAGAGAGGGTTGAGACAGAGAGTATTTTCGTATTTCCATTCTTTGACAAGAATGTAGTGAGCCCCCTTTTCCCCCACATGCTATTTAATAATAAACCATTATCACCAGGGTTTGTCATAAGACCTGTTTTTTCTGTAATCTCTGACTGGAATAAGGGAAGACTAAACGTTGATCCCTCGACATAAGCAGAGGGTTTTGTTGTTACATAAAGATCATTCCCTCCATAAGCAAGAACCCACTCTGTAAAAGGAGAGGATGCCACAAGAACCGGATCTTTCCCAGATTTGACAGAATATATTGCACTTCCGTTTTCAGTAGCAACAATATACGATATTTCATTTTTTTCTTGATTAATCGCAACCGAAATTACCTGAGAAGAGAGATATTTTATTTTTTGTAAAGGAAGAGGTTCGCTGTCTTCCCCAACGGAAGGAGTTTCTGCAATTATTCCAACAGCCTTGTTTTTTTCTTGATCAAGGTATCGCATAATAACACGAGCACCATTATCGAAAAAATATGCATCATGTACCCCGGGAATAAGCGTATTACTTATTTGAAACGTCTTTCCTGTTTCTGTAGAATAACCATATATATATCCTGTTTCTCTATCAACAAAAAGAAGAAGTGAGGATGTGGCGCGGATTGTTTTTTTAATATCAACAGTTGTTGTTCCTATGGTACTGGTCGCAGTTATCTCCTTTAAGGTTTGTGTGGTAATAAATGTTTGACCAACAGAAGGTTTTTTCCATATTTGAATAAGAGGTTCTTTTTTTGGATCAGACACTTCTGTTGTTGAGGTAGAAACAATATCATTTCCCCAATCAAGAAAAGAAAATCGCCAAGGGAATGTTTTTACAGGGGTTGGGTCTGCTGTTTTATCAAGTGTTGGTGCAATGATTGGTTTTGCATAAAAGAAGTACCAAACTAAAACAATAACCACGAAAAAAAGCACAAAGCCAACAACAATAAGTAAACGACGGTTACTATTATCCATGTAAAGAAGTATATCAAGAGGAAGACAGAAAAGAGAAGGAGAACAAAAATATAAAAACAATAAAAATCAAACGAACTACATATAGATTTTTATTTATAAACATGCCAATGAGCCTGACCGCCTTTTTCATCACAAAAAACAAATCCAAAATTCTCATAAACTCTATTACAAAGAGGAGATCCATCCAGTTTTTTTGGAGACCTAGAAGATGGGACGAATGAAGAAATACAAGAGTTAAAAGATGAATCACCGAAGCCAATATCCACAGGAAAGAGTCCTGGACCATGACTAGAGTGACCAGCCTCAGTTCCCCCAGTAATCTCAATTCTCCCAGAACATGTACGCCTTAGTTGCTCTAGCATTGTAATTGTAGCGGGAGGCAGACCCCCAACAGTTGTACAATCTTTTTGAGAAGGATCGCTACAGACAGGTTTATTGACAGAGATATTTATCCCTAATAAATAGGCACGCATTTGGGGGTCATCTTTTATAGCCCTTAAAGTATCACCCCCAGAAGGAGCTCCGGCTGCTGGGGCAGGAGGAACGGCTGAAGATGGGGGTTTTGGTGAGGCGAGAGAGTTTGGTGAGCTTGATGATGTTGCCATCAACCCCTCCAAACTAACATCCCCAGTCAACAATCCTCTATTAACGGTAAACAAAAGAAGAAATAAAGAAAAAACCCCAAATAGTCCAAGAGTAACTCTTTTAATCATTTCGTTAGATTTACGTTGATCAGCCTCTGATGCTCTCATTCGTATTCCTCCAGCAAGAAGAAGACGATAAAAAGCAGCTCCAATAATAAAAGAGAAAGCAAGCATCCAAAGAAACGTTGTTATTGAAAGAAAAGAAACAGAGGCTCCATCAAATGATGGTGAAGCGATTCCAAGGGATGAGAGGGAGTCTTTTTCAAGTGGAACATAGGATGTAGGTAAGGGGCTCGCCATATAGTCTAAGTATAGTGCATTCTCAGATTAATTACTTCCTTGTGTCAAAAATAAGTTCAACAGCAGTTTTTCCTTCTTGATTGATTCTTTTTGGATTGTTAACAGTTATGTTGAGCATTTTTGTTCCATAGCTATTTTCTTTTGGATGAAAAGAAAGGAGTCTGCCATCTGCGGGGGTTGATGGGAGGCCGCCAAGAAGCCACAGATATGATGGCGATGAACCCTTCACCATAGATACAAAAAATGGCTCAAGAGAAAGAGTAAAATCTTTTGTTGCTTCAAAGCGTCGAATAATGAGTGATGTCAGATTACTTCCAAAAAGCGGATCATGTTGGTAAAGAAGCGGCATTACCTCATGTGGGTAAACATCAATTGATTTTTCTGCCACCTCACCATGTGGAGACCTCACTACAACTTTTACTCGCGTATAGGTGCTTAGATAATCTAGCCTGAGGGTAGCAACCTGCTTTCCTGTGCCCGAAGATTCGTCAACGTAGGTATTATTTACATACCAGGAATATGAAAGCATTGAAGGAGGCACCATCCTCCCCCCCTCGCTAATATTTGGAAGAGCAACAAATCGCACAAAAGCCCCCTCTCCAGGCAAAGCCTTTCCTTCATAAAATGTTGGTACATAACTTTCAGGAACTTCATAGAGAAGATTTACTGATTTTGGTGTTATGGTAATATCCAATTCAATCGAAATATTATCAGCTGTTACCACGTGCACATGAACTGGTAAAAGCTCTCCAACAGCACCAGTCATGACTCGTAGGCGTTTTTCTCCAAGACCAGAAAGAACAGTTTTTCCACCACGAGACCAAGTAATAAGAGAGGTGTTGAGACTGAAGGAGTAGCTAACAAGAGTAAGTGTTGTTTCTGTGTATGGGGCAGGGTTTTTTGGTTCAAGGGATATAGCTAGATCCTCTCCTGCATACGAAATACAGGGACACGTGATTCCTATAAAAAAAAATAAAGTCACTATTTTTTTTAAAAAAATTTTCATATATTTTTTGATTCCGCGACTTCGTCTTTCATTTCTTGTATTTTGAGAAGTTGAGACGGATCGCTTGTAATGATCTGATCTTCGGTATAGGATGCCACAACCTTAATAGCAACATGTTTTAGCCCGGCAAAGAAGATACCCTCCCCCACACCAGATTCAAGAAGAAGGAATTTTTCTTCATTAGTAAGATTAAATGTTTTTTGTACAACATCAATCGATGATGGAGATTGTTTTAGAAGAATTTGTATCGACGAGTTTGTAATAATAGGAAGTCCATAAGGAGACTTGAGAAAGTCCCCAACGTCTTGGGTAATTGTTGCAAGGCCAAGATAATATTTTCTCCCACGCTTTGCAAGACCAAAGAGAAATGATGCTGTGTCATCATTTTTCATCATAATCCAAGCTTCATCCACAACCAAGAGGCGTTTCTTTAGATTTTTTCTTACCGCATTCCAAATAAAGTGAGTAATGAGATACATGGCAACAGGTTTTAACTCATCTTCCATATCACGAATAGAAAAACAAATAAGTTTTTTATTAATATCAACATTTGACGGTTGATTGATAAAACCAGACCAGGTACCTTTGGTATATTTTGAAATTCTTTGGATAAGACTATCAGACCCCTCTATTCCAGCTAGCACTGTTTCAAAATCAGAAAGAAGAGGTGGCTCAAGTTTTGTAAAATCAACATCCCCATTAATATCTTTGAGGGCATATGTTTCAGTAATAGCCTGGTCAACGATAGCATCTTCCTCTGGCGTAAGACCCCCCAACATTACACGGAAAAGTCCAACTAGATTTACAATGTTAGAGCGAAGCACTTCAGACGGAGACTCGTCTTGTGTTGGATGAGGAAGGTCAAACGGATTGATATGGTGTTCTCCAACAAGAGAAATATCAAAATATCTTCCCCCAACAGATTCTGCCAAGAACTCATATTCTCGTTCGGGGTCAATGATAATAACCTCAGTATCAAACATGAGTGTTCGTAGAATTTCAAGTTTTGTAAAGTAGCTTTTTCCAGAGCCAGATTTTGCAAAGACGATAGAGTTATAATTTTCAAGAGAAAAACGATCAAAAAGAATAAGACTTCCATTGTGACGATTAAGGCCATAAAGAATACCCTTATCAGAAGAAAGATCAAATGATACAAACGGGAAAAAAGAAGATAATGGAGAGGTATTGAGTTTATTTTTTATTTGAAGCAAGTCTTGCCCAACAGGAAGGGTTGAAATAAATCCCTCCCCCTGCTGAAAGAGCGATGGTTTCACATAGACAAGCCTACTCTCAAGAATATTTTTTATTTCATTCTCAACTTTATCAACTTCCTCATTAGTCTTTCCGTAGAGTGTTATGTATAGTGATACCTCAAACATTTTTTCTTGTGCCTGAGTAAGACCGTCACGTAGATCTTCCAAGTCTTGATAAGCAACATCAAGTGTAGGATCTCGCACAAGTCCTTTTTCTTCGCGAGTCATAATCTGACTCTCTACCTCAGCAACTTTTCTCTGAAATCCCTTCATAACCTCGCCTGTGTTAAGAGGGACAACATGAATGGCAATATCAAAAACCTTATCAAGGTTAATTACTGGACTGAGCCAATTATCGTTAAGAAAGCGTGGGTATGATACAACAAAAAAAGAACGTATTACAGCTGTTCCAAGATTAAGAGCCTTTGGTTGTATTTCAAGAGCGCTTGGAGCAATAATATCTTTCAATTGCATCTCGGCTATTTTATATACCTGCTCAGGAAGCACAGGAGTTACCGGAGATGATATCGGTTGTGTATTTTTTTTGTTTAGAAAATCAAAGAGTCCCATAGGTGTATATGTTTATTGGCTAACTTTTGGCGCCGAGTGATCACCTTCGTCTGGATTAAAGAGCTTGTAAAAAAGTTCGACCACCTCCTCCGTTCCCAATTTCTGGGCACGAACCCCAAAACGAGAAAGTCCCTGTGTAACAGTCATCACCCTTTGTTCAAGTTGTATACGAGCAGACTCGAAACCAGTATCGACATTTTTTTTCACATTAGAAGTATTCCCGCCAAAAGAAAGAAGAGAAGATGGTGTTATTGGTTGTGCGCTTTGGTTAAAGTATGGAATGCTAATAAAAAAATGTTTTGTCATAATATTACTTTCCTCTGTGAATTTTGTAACAAAACCCATGTATTCGTGAATTTGAATTTTGAGAAGATCTTCTTTTACTTGCATGCTTCGTTCCTGAAGAAGTTCCATGTATGGTTTAATGTTGAGTTTTCTTGATTGGATAAAAAATTCTACAGGAAAATCAAGTGAATTAAGAAAATTTTGGAACTGCGACAATACTGCACGCTGCTCATCGTCACTCTTGAGTCCGAGGTTAAGTGAGCTGGTGATGAGAATAGATCGTAATTCCCCGGTTTTTAGGATGACAATACCATCACGTACTCGCTCGATTGGGACAAATTCTTGCGTTGAGAGTCCTTTTAGCATATACACTACAGTATACCTCAGAATTTTTTACTCCCTATCATTATTCTGTGAGTTATTATCAAAGACATCAAGACCAAGCGCAAGATCGTGTATTGTATCTCTGTTTGTTTTTTTAATAATAATTTCTTTTTGAGTATTAGCAACAACCCTGTCAACAGAAGTTTCTGTTTTTTGAAGTTCAGGCTGTTTCCAGGTATATATCTTTGCATTTGTATAATAACTAAAAGCACTTTCAAGAATTTCTCCAAAAGATCTATTATTAAATTTTACAAAAGCAAGAGCAATAAATAATGAGGCCACGGGAACAATTACAAGAATTGCAATAAATTTAATTGGAATAAATGTCCAAATAAGAAATGAAAGACCCCCCGCACCAAGCATGTAACCAAACTGCTTCAAGGTGAAAGGGCCAAAGACCTTGTCCTCTATGTCTATGAATTGTGGTACACGAAATTGCATACAGACAGTATATCAAGGAAAGAAAAGAGATAACAGACCGCATCGCCAACAGATGACAGACTTACCGGCCTTAGATCTTGCTGTCTGTTAGCGAGGAGGTCTCACATCTTTCATTTTCCCCCTATTCCACAATTATTTCTTTGTATGGATCTATATTGTATTGTGTTGGAGCTACACTATATGTAGCATGAGTCGCTGTTGGAGGAACAACCTCTTTTCCTTTTTCTCCAAACATAAAACTTTTAAGCGCTATCTTAGAATCAAGTTTATTATCATCCTCTTCTTTTTTCATTGCGCTGATCTGTTCTTGTATATGCTTAAGACGCCCCTCTATCTCTTCATCATTTGGAATAGAGCTAATTACTTGTAGTTGTTCAAGAAGTTGAGCTCGCGACCCAGGAGTTATCATCGTGGTTGGTTTTGTTGTGGTTTTTGATGCTTGGTTTTTTTGAAGCCCACTTTCTCGCTTTGTTGTATCGAGAAGTTCTTTACGCAACTCTTCTTTTGTTCTCTCCCCCTGGAATTCAAGGGTTTTTATTTCACCATTTTTTTTGAAAAGTGAAATGCGTGCTTTTTCTAGAATAGAGTGTTCCAAATCTGTGGCAATATGAACAGCATCCTCATCGGATACTTCCACAAGTTCCTGCAATGCTTGAAGAACATCATCCGGTAGAATAGCTCCAATAAGAATAAAAGAGATAACATTGGAAAGAGAGGTCTGTTTACCGACAGGGATATTATAATTTTTTGCAAGCGTTATAGTCGCAGCGTCAACCTCACCATTTACAATAAGGTCTTGAATATCAGGTGGAGCATTGTCGAATAGCTCATCGTGATTTTTTGCAATGTATGATGGTGTATCCATAGAGTTTTATGCTATCTCAGCGTTCGCCCCAACAGGAGGAGTTGATGGAGTTGGTTTAATTGGCACAGGGGCCGCAGCTGGCGCTGGAGGAGGTGGAGTTTTTGGAGAAACAGGAGTAGAGGGACGAGTGGTTACCGTAGATGGAGCAACGGGTACTGTAGGAGCTATGGAGGGCGTGGTATGAGTACTCCTTGCCATATCTTGTTGAGCCAAAGCCGAAGCTTTTGCTAATGCTTCCGCTCGTCGCGCTGCAGCACGCTCCGCGAAGCTCATGGTATTAAGATTTTGAGCAAATACCTCAGCTGAAACCTTAGAGTGTTCCTGTTTTTTCTCAAGTCTACCCACTTCTTCATGTACGGCTTGTAATTCATTAGACCGTGTCTCTTCTAGTTTTGCAATATGCTCCCCAGAAGAGATAGAAGGAGCCATTGAAATATCGTCTAATTTTTTATCATATCTAGCATTAATTTCATCAACTGCTTTTTTGGTATTTTGAAGCTCTTCGTCTCTTCCTTTGGCAACCCTAGCGATTCTTTCTTCCCGAAGTGCTGCTCCCTGAGGTGGAGTAGTAGATACTGTTGGAGTAGTAGCTGTAGGAGCTACTGGCGCAGGTGTTGTTGCTTGTGTGCGCGGAGAAAGTGATGATGATTGTAAGTTATTAGTACGCGCACGAATGTCTTCCTGAATGTCTTTTGATTGTCGACTTAAGAATTTTTGTTTCTCTTCTGGATTTGTTTGCTGACTGACTTTATAGAAGATATCTTCTACTTCTTGATCAAAAGCTTTTTCTTCTTTTGCAATTGTAGTTAATGTTTGTGCAATGGAAAGAGATTTAGCATTTTGTAGTTTCGGATCACTTTTTTTAAGCTCCTCTAATTGGTTCTTTAGACCTTGAGAATAGGAATCCTTGCCGGCTTTTGTTTTTATTTTTTTGTACTCTTCTATTGCCACAGCCGCATCTTTATCAGCCATTGTATTTTGAATACGCTGACTTTCTTCTTTTGTTAAAAGACGAGTACCATTTCTATTTAGATATTGATTTTTTGCTTCCTCTGCATCTTTATCGATATCTCCCCTCCTCTTCCCTTCTTCAATAACAGGTGCGCCATTTTCAAAGATAACATTCCCATTTGCGTCTTTTTTGTATATATCACGCTCGTATTTTGTTTTTATTCTATCAGCCCTTTCTAAAATCTTTTTTGTCTTTGCTTCTGATGCCTCAACAAACCCCATTTTTGCTCCAGCGCCTTGCCCCATCGCACCTATTCCCATAACCCCTTTACTACTTATGCCAGCCTTTTGCAATCCTCCAGCAATAACACTTGAATTACGAAGATCAAAGGTACTATTCGCGAGCGTGTTGGCGATACGACCTGTGACCGAGTCTGGATCTTTGGATACCCACCCCCGATCCATTGCCTTTGCAGCTAACCCCCCCACCCCCCTACGAGCAAGGAACCCAGCCCCACCAGTAGCTACTCCAAGACCAAAACCACCAACCTGCCCTATCATGTTGGTTGCAAAATTACCAAACTGACCAGCAACTTCTTTTGTTACCTTCATCATAATATGAAGCATAATGATCATTATCAGAAGATTAAAGAATGTTGTTATGGTTTTAGTGGAGTCAGTAGTAATAATGGTTGTTGGGCTTATTCCAACACTAAATACATCTAAAAACTTAAGAGTAAGAGCAAGTAGTATCATAAAGACAGGACCAACCGCCAACTGCTCAATAAAAATTTTTCGCAACCATTTAGCTTTTTCCCCAAGAAGAGGAAGAACGCTATCCACCAAAAGAAGAGGCGACGCAATGGTAATAAAGACCAGCACCACTGTTCTCATGGCCATAATTGCTGTTACCATGAAGAAAATATACGCTGCATAAAATACAAAAATAACAGCTAAGAGTGATCCAGGAATACTATCAATAGAGCCGAGCATTCCTGCTTGTGACGCAACTGACTTCTGATCAACAGCGCTCATTACCAACCCCCGAAGACCAAGTTTGTTCATAATAAGAGCCCCGGCAGTATTTGATGATTGAGGCGAAGCATTTAGAACGTCACTACCAATCGCACTTGCATAGATATTGAGGGACACAATATTAGAAACATCTATCGCAGTACGAGCCAAAGGATAGGAAAAATTAACGAAGAGCCCGAACATAACAACCCATGGAATATACCTTTCAAATTTACCTTGTGGGTCTCCCAAGATGTAGAGAAAGCCAAGATATAGTCCAGCAAAGACAACAATGAGTGAAATAATCTGCCTAACAATAATCCATATCGGGTAGAGTGTATCTGGCGCCCATTCTGAAAATCGAAGAATCCCTAATTGTATAGAATAGTTGAACATGTTCGCCGTAAGCCATACGAACCAACCAGCTATTTCAAGGAGGGTGTTTTTGATAAGCCA
>CAYYCT010000019.1:0-13750 GCA_964470485.1 uncultured Candidatus Saccharibacteria bacterium | reverse complement strand
ACCCAGTATAAAGTTCGCGTTACTCCCAAGACTCACGCCAATATGTCTTCTGTTCCAGGGGCTACGTATAACATTTCTGCTTCCGTTATTTCATTTTCAGGAACGACCTCCACACCAGAAGGATTTGATGCTGCTTCGACGACAATAACTATCGATAATCAATCCCCAGATATTGTAGCAACCCCCGGGGCATCGTGGGCGACATCGACACACGCAGCTGCGAATATTTGGACTTCAGTTACATATGGAAACGGTCTCTATGTAGCTATATCTAGCTCAGGTTCTGGTAATCGTGTGATGACGTCCCCCGACGGGATAAGCTGGACATCACGCACTAGTGCTGGAAATTTTGCCTGGCAAAGTATCGTGTATGCTAATAATCTCTTTGTGGTAGTTGCACAAAGTGGCACAACCACCCAAGTTATGACTTCCCCCGACGGCATTACTTGGACACTAAGGAATACCCCTGTTGATTTTAACTGGAATGGAGTAACGTATGGTAATGGTCTCTTCGTTGCTGTTTCTGCTACCTCCAGTACTAACAATGTAATGACTTCCCCCGACGGCATTACGTGGACATTGCGCACCGGAGCAGCATCTATTAGTTGGAATGATGTTACGTATGGTAACGGCCTTTTCGTTGCAGTTGCTGCTTTAGGAACTGGTAGTCGTATTATGACCTCTCCTGATGGTATCACCTGGACTCGCCAAACTGATCCATCACAATATCAATGGACTGCAGTTACGTATGGTGGTGGTCTCTTTGTTGCTGTTGCACAGTCTGGAACAGGAAACCGAGTAGTAACTTCTCCTGATGGTATCACTTGGACACCTGTCACCACTCCAGCGGACAATAACTGGAAAGATGTAGTGTATGGTAATGGTCAATTCGTTGCCGTATCAAGTGACGGAGGAAGTAATCACGTGATGACCTCACCCGACGGTATTACTTGGACGTTGCAAGCCGTCCCACAGGATTCTGCTTGGAATGCTATTACCTACGGCAATGGTCAGTTTGTCGCTGTATCATGGGGGGGAACAGATCGTGTTATGAGATCTACCTATGGCCCCGTGACTGATGCAGACAGCGGACAAATACGAGTTACGTACACAACAGCTTCATCAACTGATGTTGCTAAGGTTGTTGTACTTACCTCCTCCTCTGTTATCAGTACTTCAACCCCGCCAACGGAAGGAAACACATACAATGTAGGTGATACTATCGGAAGCGCTCTAGTATCATGTATTGATACCACCCTTACCCCGGCCACTTCGGACTCGTGTGTCTCCACAACGCTCTCTGCTGGGACATATTACGTTGCGCTCTATAGTCAAGATTCCGCAGGAAACTTCTCTTCAATGCATACCCCATCAGGGGGGCCGTGGAGTATTCGCTATTATGGTTCAGCTGGTGGTGGGGGGACAGAAATTGATAACGGCGCCACCACCACAGTTACAGGTGGTGGACAAGGTGGAGGTTCTGGATCAGATACAGGGTCAACTACCAATGCTACCTCTTCTAATGGTGGTGGAGGCCAAGGTGGTGGAGGTGGAGATGTGGGAACTTTGTATAACGGGAATGGTATAGCTACCACTCCTCCACTTAGATCTTTCTTTGGGTTATTGAGTAGTTTCTTGTTTGGGAATAAAACAGAAGCTCATGCAGAAGAAAATACCAACAATAAAGCCTCCTGTGTATTTTCTTTCTTCGGGGTTTGTTTGGTACGTTAAAATATCAATCGTATCTTGGAGGGGGCTTAAGAAATGACGGGTTTGCTTGTTTACATCTTTTGTGGACTATTCACATACCCATAAAATTGCTTAAATTATAAAAATAGTGTAGAATATAACCATTATGGTAGTACGAATGAGACATACACGTGCACATACGGCTAATCGCCGTAGTCACCACGCCCTAAAGGCGGCCAATCTTGTAGAATGCAAGAATTGCAAGGCATTAAAAACCCCCCACCACGTTTGCGACGCATGTGGTTTTTATCGAGGTAAAAAAGTTACCACCCCTAAAACTAAGGCAAAAGTCGCCTAAAAACTTGATTATATAAGCTCTTTCTATCAAAACGTTCTTTCCAAAAATATGAGTACACGGCACATCGCTAGGACTATAGCACTACAAACACTCTTTGAGCTTGACATGAAAGATGAGTTACAGGACGCCATGCCAGATATCGACGCTATTATCACAAGGAATACTACTGAATTTGGAGAGGGAATAAAAGATACTACATTTACTAAAAACATTGTCGTGAATGCTCTTTCTCGTCGTATTACTATCGATGATATTATTACTCGTGCGGCACCTGACTGGCCACTCGAAAAAATAGGGGTTGTTGACCGCAATGTGCTTCGTATTGGGCTTACTGAGCTCCTTTTTGGCGACAGAACTCAAGTACCACCAAAGGTTGCTATTGATGAAGCAATAGAACTTGCAAAAAGTTACGCAGGAGATACTTCGGGTAAGTTTGTTAACGGTGTTCTTGGGGCCATTTATAAAGAAATGGGTGAACCAGAAAAAGCACAAACAACAAAAACCAAGAAAGATCACCTCGAGTCAACAAAAAGAGAAGTGCTTGTTGGGGCTGTTGTGTTTTCTACTCACGAACACAAGCCACACATTGCGCTTGTTCATGATGTTTTTGGATATTGGACACTCCCTAAAGGGCATCTCTTGGGTGATGTTTCTAAAGAAGAGGAGGTTGCAAAAACGATAAAAAAAGAAATCGGCATCGACACTGAAATTGTTCAATTACTCGGAGAAAATGAGTACATTGCTAATAAACCAGATCAAGGAAAAGTAGTTAAACATGTTAGCTATTATTTTGCCAAAACTGAGTATTCCCCGCTTACTCTTGAAAAAAAGGGCGGCTTGGATGAAGCAAGGTGGTTTTTGCTTGTTGATGTACCAACACTTCGCATGTACGATGATATAAAATCAATTATACAAAAAGGAAAAATTTTGTTTGAACACACATAAACTGTAAGGAGTGTACACGTATTTTACTTACCAATATGACCATAGAAGAATTTAAACAACAGAATACTATTAGTTCTAATAATCCACTCTTTGAGCAAGCTTTTATTCATCGTAGTTTTATTAATGAAAATCCTAAAACAGGGCTTATACATAACGAACGCTTAGAATTTTTGGGAGATGCTGTCCTAGAACTTATCTCGACCGAATTTTTATATGAACAGTACCCTCATCACAATGAAGGTGATTTAACAGCGTATCGCTCAGCTCTTGTTAATGCGGTAACACTCGGGGACGTTGCAACATCACTTGGCTTCAATGATATGATGAAGCTTTCGAAAGGGGAAGCAAAAGATGTTCATCGAGCACGTTCTTCTATTTTGGCTGATGCGTATGAAGCTTTTATCGGGGCACTCTATCTTGATCAAGGCTATGAAAAGACTAAGGATTTTATAACAAAAACATTACTTAATAAAACAGAAGACATCATCAAAAAAGGGCTCTATAAGGATGCAAAAAGTTTTGTTCAAGAAAAAGCACAAGAAAAATATTCCATTACACCAAGTTACAAGGTACTTGAAGAAGAAGGACCAGATCACGATAAGCTTTTTTTGGTAGGTATTTTCTTTGGTGATGAAAAAATTGCTGAAGGTCGTGGGAAGAGTAAACAAGAAGGAGAAACAAACGCCGCGCGTGCTGCTCTTATAGAAAAGAAATGGATAGAAAAGTAGTACATGCTATTGTTAGTAGTAAGTACGTATTGCAGAATAATTATAAAGTAATCACATGAGACTCGATCAAGTATTAGTGGAGCGCCTCTTATGTGAAAGTCGCACAGAAGCTCAAGAATTATTGGCGCTTGGTCACGTAGTAGTAGATGGTGTTATTACAAAAAAAAGAACAAAACAAATTGCAGGGGACGAAGATATACAAGTAACCACAAGGCGAAAGTTTGTCTCACGAGGAGGAGATAAACTAGAAGGGGCGCTTACGTATATCTATGGAGATGAGGGGTTGATTCGTAACCATATACAGGGCAGGCACGCACTTGATATAGGGTCTTCAACAGGGGGATTTACAGACTGCTTACTTTCTTATGGAATATCTTCTATTGTCTCTGTTGATGTAGGAACATCACAGCTTCATCCAAGATTAAGAAGCAACGAAAAAGTTACTCTTTTTGAAAATACTGATATTAGAAAGTTACCAATAACTTCATATTTTGAAGTTATTGTTTGCGACGTATCGTTTATTTCCCTTGAAAAGATTATTGATCTAGTTGTTGCTTTTGGAACACAGGGTTCAGAATTTTTTCTCTTACTGAAACCTCAATTTGAAGTAGGGAAAGGGAATACAAAAAAAGGAATTGTAAAAGATGTCACTATTCTTACGAATATATTTGAGAAGTATAAAACTCTTTTGCAAGAAAAAGGCATGGAGAGAGTCACTATTTTTCCATGTGATGTACTTGGCGGAGATGGGAACCAAGAATATTTTCTTTATGCCAAAAAAAATCTCCAAAAGTAATCTTGCACGTAATGAAAAAACGTCTCGAATGAGACGTTTTTTCATTATTGTTCCATTCTCTTAGATTAGAATGTACGACGAGGACGATCCTCACGAGGAGCAAGTGGACGTGCTACATTAACTGTAAGACGGCGTCCTTGAAATTCCTGGTCGTGGAACATAGCGATAGCCTTTTGAGCTTCTTCGTCTGATGACATCTCCACAAAGCCGAAGCCTTTTGAACGATTAGTCATTTTGTCGATAATGATCTGTGCAGAAACTACTGTTCCTGCTGCACCAAAGTGCGCCTTAAGATCATCATTAGTAGAAGAGTAAGGTATACCACCTATGTAAAGTTTTGAATTCATTGATTTTAGAAACTAATTGTTAACAATAAGCCCTGGCACACAGTCATACAAGTGTAAGAAACAGTGTAAAACGTGAGAGTTGCTTATATCAATACATTATACCATATACTTATAAAAAAGTCTAGCAATTATCCCCAATACCAAGAAACCATTATTTTAATTGAATTATTTAGGTTGCTCTATAACTTCCCCAAATCTAATGTTTCTGTAATGCCAATTTCTTGTATAAAATCATGAACGTGAGAGACAACTATCATTGGGCCTTCATACTTTTTCAAAGCTTCAGCAATTATAGGAAGGTGTCGAAAATTAATATGGTTAGTTGGCTCATCTAGGATAAGTAACCCTGGTTGCTGTAATCGTAAGTATGCAAACATAAGAAGCCCTTTTTGCCCCTCAGAGAGTAACCCAATTTTGGAAGCTAACTGAGAAGCTCCGAGTAACATACTTGCCGCAACTTTTCGAAGAAGTTGATCATCTAACTTTTTCAAAACTTTTGCTAGTTCTTGGTATGCGCTCTTGTCAAAATCTAATGTAGAAAAATCTTGACGATAATATCCAACAATAATTCCATCCTGAATGGTTACTCCTTTTTCTCCTCGTTTTGCGATCTTTTCAAGCAACGTTGTCTTTCCAATACCATTTGGGCCGATAATATGAAGCTTGTCTCCTTTACGAAGCTCTATGGCAACTTTTCGTTTTACCGGCTTATTATTATGAAGTACTTCAACTGATTCGAATTGTACAATAACACTCCCGATGTTCTCTTGGCAGGGGATAGTAAATGGTCGTATTGTACGGTCTTCCTTGCGAACGTCAGTCTTATTTTCTTCAAGATCTTCTATTTCATCCTTTAGTTTTGCTGCAAGTTTACGCATCTTTCCTCCCTTCAATGCAAAGAAGTTTACTTTATCTTTATTATTTTGAATTTCTTTTTCTAATTGTGCATTTGCTCGCTCTGCTTTTTCTACTTGACGTTTAATTTCTTCGACAACCTTAAAATAGTTACCAACATATTGCTCCACCGCATAGGTTTGTGTATTGATATAGAGAACTCCATGAGTAAAAGAGTTAAGGAAGTCGGCATCATGAGAAATGACAATGACAGTCTTTGAATACTCTTTCATAAAATCCGTTAATAACTGAATCCCTGCTTTGTCTAGGTTGTTTGTCGGTTCGTCTAAGAGAAGGATGTCTGGTTCTTGAATAAGTGCTTGCGCAATAAGAAGTCTACCTTTTTGGCCTCCAGAAAGATCTTTTATTTGCTTATCGAGTGATATTGTGAGTTCAACGGTATTAAAAACAGAAATAGCTCGTTTGTCTATGTCATACACTTTTTCTGTAAATGCGGATTCCAAAAATTCTCGAACAGTCATAGCCCATTTTGCATGAGGGATGAATTGTTTGGCGATAGCAACACGAAGCCCTTGCCCGATAATGATACGACCTTCTTCTGGGTGAAGCTCTTTCATAATGAGAGAAAAAAGGGTAGATTTTCCAGCACCATTTGGACCCATTAGTGTAAGTTTTGTCCCACGACGTACAACAAAGCTTGTTTCGAAAATGATCGGCTTATTTTCACCATGGTTAAACGTAACCTCTTCAAAACGAAGAATGGCTTCACCTGGAGTAGGAATTTGTTTTTCAACTGCCATAAAAAGTATATTTTTTGTGTTTTATTACGAATGATGTGTTTCTATCATTCATTACATCACAATAATAAATGGCCACGACGGCCAAGTAGTTATAGGATAACACAGAATAATAGATTTGTCATTTTTTAGAGGGGGTTTGTGTCCCTTTATAGAGAGCCGAAAGATATGGTATTGTTAGTAGATATGAAAAACTTGAACCCATCGGATTTAAAAGATATTGTTGTCATCTATCATGCTCATTGCCAGGATGGTTTTGGTTCTGCTTTTGCTGCATATAAAAAATTAGGCGATACCGCGACATACATTCCATGTAGCGATAGAGCTGTTCCGCCAGAAGGACTTACGGAGAAGGAAATATATATACTTGATTTTAGTTATCCAAAGGAAGTCTTGTTGGAACTAGAAAAAACAAACAAACGTCTTGTTATTATTGATCATCATCTTTCTGCACAAGAGGCAGTGATGAGTGTCCGAGAGCATGTTTTTTCCCTTGAGCATTCCGGTGCGTATCTTGCGTGGGAATATTTTGTTGGTGATAAACCACCACACCTTTTCATGCTATTAGAGGTGATTGATTTAAAAAAAGATACAAGTACTGATGTTAATGACCTCATCACCTATATACTCTCAAAACCATATACATTTGAAGCGTATGAACAATTGCTCCATGATTGTAATGATGATGGCCGCCTTGCTTCTATACGAGTATTAGGAAGAGCTCAGCACGACTACCTTGAGCTTCTTATTAGTTCACTTATTGATGAGCCAGACTTTGTTGTTTTTGAAGGATACACCGTACCTTGTGTTAATCTTTCGCTTCCAATTAACGAGAAATCAATTGCGCTTAGTGAACTCTACACAAAATATCCTCCTTTTGCCATGTCATATCGTTTTGATGACGGATTTGTTAAGGTTTCTTTGCGTGGAAATGGTGAAGTAGATTTAACCACTCTGGCTGAAAAGTATGGTGGAGGTGGACATAGAAATTCATCGGGATTTATTCTTCCAAGTGAATACCCTCTACCTTTTGTAACGGTTAAGGAAAAAGAAGAGAGCCCTAAGTAGTGGTTTTCACTTGCCCCAGTGTGGTATCTGGCGATATACTATAAGGAATATGTTTTATCGGTATCTTATCTATGTTGTTGTTTTTTTCCTTATTGGAGGGGCGGGGTATTATTTTCATTCCGCGGGGGTTCCAGATCTTATTGTTAGTGATATACAACATGACGACAGGAGAGGAAATGGGGCATCGGCTTCTTCGGTTTTTTCTGGTACGTATCTATGCGAAAAATCCTCTGGGTGTGAGTATCCGACACGAATTATTTTAGAAGAAGATACTACTGTTGATGTTATTGCAACTATTGATGGTCAAGATGTTAGCCTTGGTCAAGGCACATGGGGGGTTGGTGGAGGTGGAGCACTTGTTTTTAAATTTCAAACGAGCGGATCATTTTCTTCCACATCACCTTCATCGCTTGTAGCTAAAAAAGTAAGTATTGTTAAAATAACAGGATTCTCTACAACAAAAGGAATATATCCAGGAATGCAAAATCCAACATTTACACGAATACAAGACGAAATAGTCACAGAGGAGAATACAAACAATGAAGAGGAAAAACCCACAATTGAAGGAAACTAATTATTTTATTTTTTAAAAAACGTTCTTAAGAATTTATCAATCTTTACATACAAGCTATGAATAATTGCATTTTTTTGAGTGAGCGTATATAGCTTTTTTTCTAACGTCGGACTCTCAAAAGAAATAATAATAAAACCAATAATTAACAAAATAGTCCCATTGATAATGGGGAGAACAAGCCCAGCGATTCCTAAGAGAATAAGAACCAAGCCAAGGAGTAGATATAATATTTTACGAATTTGATTGCGCATTGTTGCTAGGTTTAAGTACTTCTTCTAGGATACCATTTCTAAAGATAAACCGCTTACTTTTTCTTAGTGTATGAGAATCAAGATACTCTACAGTAATAATAGTATCTTTGTAAACAATAGTTGAAGATGCTATTGATGTATCAAGATAGAGGATGTTTACACCAGAGTATCCTGTGTTCAATGTTACTGCTGAAGCAATATAATATTCATCAAGAGCTGCATTTCCAGAGTTCTTTTTTATAAGGAATACAATATCGGGAGAAAAATCTGCATTAATATCAAAGCTTCCTTGTGTTTCGGTAATGACTAATGTTGTTGTTGCATTTCTTTTTGACGGCGTTTGTGAAGAAATGATACCAATTCCATTATAAAAAAGAATCTTTTCTCCATCAAGCATATACGAAAGATTTTTGAAAGAGTTTTCTATTGTCATACTAGTTTCTTCTTGTACCTCTTGATTTTTTTGTGTTTCATTTACAAAAATTTTACCTGGGATAATGCACTTCTCTGGGTATGTAGTGGTAACGAAGAACCCTTTGGATGCACAGGATTCAAATGAAGTAATTGAATTATATTTTTTTTGTTGTGCAGAAAAGTATACATAACTAACAATCATAAGAATCAGAAAAATAAAAAGAAACCCGTACTTTCTATGTAATTTCATATGTCAGGTTAGGTATACTTATTTTTTTGACGCCACAGGACAAGACGCGGAGTTTTTACAAGAAGTAATATGATTACTATAATTGTTACCATCAAGAAAACTTCCAGCCAGACGAATGTTGCTTGTAGAAGTGATGTATAAAGGATAAAAGCACCAAGAGCCCCATACATGAGTGCAATCGCTGTAAAAAATAATCCCGGCATACTCGTGCTAATCGCCTCAGGATCGTCCGTTTCAGTATTTGGGAAAATAGCTCCGAGCGACAATCCAAGGGTAACGATACATATTGTTGTTGAAATAAAAAGTATTGTTGAGTACAAGGCATTGCCAAGGGGAAGATTAAGAACATTTGTTGTAATTGAGCTCATGAATATACCAAGACCAACAAAAAAGGAAGAATAAAATAAGTATTTACCAAAGAAAATTTTATGGAAACTAATTGGCGCGCTTTTAAGTATCCAGGCAGTTTTTTTCTCCATACTAAACGAAGGGAAAACAAATCGTAACGCAAATGAACTCATAAAATAAATTGCAATAATGAACTGCAGAGATTCAAAAATGGCCGTTCTCTGACTGAGATCTAGTTGGTATTTTTGAGCATTATGGCTGATTATCATGTTAGTGAATACTTGAGCGATCCATATTAAAAAAAGAAAAAGAAACCAGAGAACTCCTTTAAAGTTTCTACTTGAGATAAGAGCCTCTTTTTTAAAAAGAGCTAGAGTCTTACCGCCACTAAAAGAGTAGGTTATTTTCTTCGCAGAGAGAAAATCAGTATTTTTCTGAATAGATTTTGTTCTTTCCTGAAATACTTGCCAAAGAGGGTAGAAGAGCTTTGAAAGATGCCACCAAAGAAGTGTACTCAAAGATGCAAAAACAAAAAGTATTACGAAATAACCAAGAGCTAACGTTGGGGTCCCACTTTGCCAAGAAACTATCTGCATCGCCAAAGGATGGCTCGGTAAAAACATAAAATGCTCACTAATTATTTCGACACGAAGAATATCTGTTAACTCATCGGCTTTGAATAATTGCACCAAATCAACTTTTGATGCCATTCGCCAGACTAGAGCTGTAAGTATAGTGATGCTTCCAAAAAGAATAATGATTAGCCCACCGAAATTAAACTGTAGTATAGAAATTTTTTTAGAAAGTGCGTGATAAAGAGACGCCATACTAACGATAGTAAGAAGGGTTAAGGCGTTTAGTGTTACCAAAAGTAAAACAAGGGATAGGACAAGACAGAATAAAGTAATTAATCCCAAGTTGTATATTTTTGTAAAAGCTAATACTGCAGGGATAAACATGATGAGCGAGGGAATGGAAGAACTAAGGAGGCTTCGTATAAAAACTATTTTTGGGAAAATATTGTATGTAGATGATGAGAGTATCCAAGAATTATACTCACCACGAAATAGATTAAAGAGGCCAGATATCATGGCGCTAATAATAATAATTCCTGACACCACGAGTAAAAACATTTCATAAATAAAGAGGGTAAGAGCCTCTCGGATATCATCAACTGCTTCAAAATTGATATACCTAAATCCTGTAATGAAGAAAAAATATATACCAGAGCCAACAAACAGAAATACCGCCATAAATAAAAGACCGGTAATTGACTTGGCAAGTGTTCTTGTTCTGAAGTATTTTGCTATTTTTCCTAACTCAAATTGTACAAAAAGTTTCAGCATGGGTTTAGATACTTTTTTAGCTAAGCTAGTTTTTTATAAATTTCCTCAAGAGTTGCATGGTCTCCGAGCCCTGCTTTTTGTCGTAACTCCGGCAATGTTCCTGCAATGAGAAGTTTTCCTTCCTTTAAGAAACCAATTCTATCGGATATCTCCTGTGCAACAGGGAGAGTGTGAGTTACTAAGAGTATGGATCCACCCGCCTTTGCATATTCAACAAAAAGTTTTTTTGCTATATCTGCTCCGGTTGGGTCAAGTCCAACAATAGGTTCATCAATCAAAAGTAGTTTTGGATGATGTGATATAGCGGCCATAATACTGAATTTTTGCTTGTTACCTCGAGAATACTCCTCAAAATAACGTTTTTCTAACCCACTTAAGTTAAATGTGCTTAATAATTTTGATATCGTGTGCGAGTTATTTTTCTTTTCTTTACCAAAAAGAGCTTGTGTGAAGTATAGGAATTCTTCTCCTGTCATAAAAGGCCAAATGGAGGGTTCGTCGGGAATATATCCAATGAGAGATTTGGCTTTTTCTCCGTTAGTTACAACATCATAACCGCCAACATCAATATTCCCGGATGATGGTTGAAGTAGTCCGACTATGCTTTTGACTATCGTTGTTTTACCAGAGCTATTTGGCCCAATGAGCGAAAATATTTCACCGGTATTAATAGTGAAGCTAACATCGTCTACGGCAAGGGTACTTCCAAATTTTTTTGTTAAATTTTTTACAATAAGCATATTTTCAGTATATAAAAGAACAGAAAGATACACAAAGGACGAGTATAGGGTTAAACGTAATTTTTTTTGCTATACTTACCTTATGAAATGGAAATTAGCAGTAGTTCTTGTGGGGATCATTATAGGATTCCTTTTTTATTTTTTTGCCGATCGAATGAATGGGGAAACGTATTATAGTGAAAGTCAGGATGATGAGGTAAAGATGGTATTGGGGATTGCCACATCTACAAAAAATAATACGACAATAAAGACTACTTCATCAAAGGCAAAAAATCTGTCTGGTTTTTCTTGGGTTGGACAGACCTTCAATAATTGTTCTTCTGTTGCCACCATGATAGCGCTTTCGTATTGGGGGGTTACAGATACGCAAGAGGCCATTGCGGAGGCGACACGACCCTGGAATAATAGAAATGGGAATAATGATGACAAATCAGTAACACTCTACGAGCTAGCTGATTATGCAAAAACCAAACACGGTATGTCTGTGTATGTTCGCCCTGATGGTGATATTGAGCTCCTTAAAAAATTTATTACCAACGATATTCCAGTACTCACAAGAACACTGATGTATCCAAAGGATGATATTGTCCATTATCGTGTTGTACGTGGGTATGATGATACAAAAAAAGTGATTATTGAGACTGACGGTGTTTACGGTAAAAGCTACAAATACAGTTACGATGAATGGATGTATCTTTGGAAAGACTTTAACTATGAGTATCTTATTATTGTTCCAAAAGAAAAGGAGTCACTTGTTGAAAGTATCTTAGGAGAGAGGGTGGATGAGACGTATGCTTGGCAAAAAGCAAAAGAGAGAGCAATTCGTGAATACACTGAAGATTCTTCACGCACCTGGGCAAAATATAATGAAATAACAGCACGATACTATTTGAAAGATTATGCAGGAACGATAGCAGAATTTGAAACAATTAAGGGCACACTTACTCGCCGCAAGCTATGGTATCAAATGGAACCCATAGAATCATATTTTATACTAAAGCACTATGATAAGGTGATTGAAATCGCAGACAAGATAATTAATGATAACAACAAGTCTGTTTCTGAGCTTTATGTTATGAAGGGAAAGATTTATGAAAGCAAAGGGGATGTTGCTGCCGCAAGAAAAGAGTATGAAAAAGCTATTTTTTATAATAAAAATCTAAAATCTGCTCAAGATGCCATTGCACTACTTCCCAAGTAATCCATATATGACACAAGTGAAAGTCTCTCATGGGGTGGTACACACAGTACCAAAAGATTTACAAAAGATCTTGATGTCCAAATCTGTTATCTATAAAGTTTGGGAAGATATCACACCACTAGCTCGGAATGAGTGGATATGTTGGATTATGTCTGCCAAAAAAGATGAGACAAGAAAACGTAGACTAACAATACTGCAAGAAAAGTTTATCGCAGGGGAGCGTAGACCTTGTTGTTGGGCTGGTTGCCAGCACCGTTAGTGTTGGGTGTATAAAACAAGAAACCGCCGAAGCAATTTCTTGCAACAGCGGCGAGCAGAGCTGATCAGTTTGCCATTCCGATGATCCAGTTGACCACAAAGGCACCGATGAGTGCCCCGAAGACGATCTCCTCCGCTTCTGCCGGCTTGTAGTAGTGGCCGATGAGTGCACCAACCACACCACCAGCAAGGAGGGCTCCGACTTTCAGATTCTTTGACATGAAACCTCCATATGGTAAAAGAGCAAAAGCAGTATAACAATATATACTGCTTTTGTCAATAGTTCTCCAAACGGTACACAGGTTCAGAACGTTTGATTGGAGGAAGTATGAGAATGTGGTGGGTATATAAAACAAGAAACCACCCCCCAATAAAAAGAGGTGGTCTTAAAAGATTAAAACAAAGAATCTATACTGGAACTGGCTGATAGTTCTATTGGGCTCCGAACGTGGGACGAAGTTCGGCAGGCAATTATTGAAGAAAATGAACAAAATAAATAACTTACACTGCAGAATCCCAGAGTAATTTGAGATCATTTCTGTGTTTAGTAATTGAAGAGACATCAATAAGTTTAGTTATAGAATTGCCTTTTTCACCTATTGCATCAAAACTGCTGCCAACTGCATAGATTTCTTCATCATCAATAATAATAAATCTATCGTGTAAGTTGTCGTGTACTTTACATTCAATTTTTACAAGAGGGTATTGCTTTATAAAAAAAGGCAGGTCAGAAGAAAATCCATCAAACTTTTTCTGATTTTTATCACCAACTAAAAACTTTATAG
>CAYYCT010000018.1:0-13875 GCA_964470485.1 uncultured Candidatus Saccharibacteria bacterium | reverse complement strand
TAGAGCATTTGCCTGAAGAGCAAAGGGTCCCCAGTTCGAGCCTGGGTCCCAGCACAACAAGAATAAAAGCACCTCTTCGCCAAGAGGTGCTTTTATTCTTGTTACGATGTAGAGAAGAACATGACCTGCGTCATGTTCGACAGGCGAGAATAGGGGTCGCAGAACTGCTTCGAGGAGTGGAACGACGAGGCAGTTTTGTGACCGAGCCTGGGTCCCAGCACCATAATAGTAAAACACCTCTTTATTTAAGAAGTGTTTTATTATTTTTAGATACTCTTCACTTTCAACTTTGTTTGTCGAGCCTTATCAACCTTCGGAAGCCTGATAATGAGAAGGCCATGCTTTTCTACTGCTTCCGCCTCTTCTATTTCCACTTCATGCGGAAGGAGAATAGTTCTTGTGAACGTCCCCCAATAGAGCTCTTTATAGAAATAATCATCATGATTTACTTGTGTGTTACCGTCACGACGCCCCTTAATGGTGACCATGTCACGAGTTATAGAAAGATGTAGATCTTCTGGCTTAACCCCAGCAACCATAGCTTCTATGATAATTTCATTTGCTGTTTGATAAACATCAACAGAGAGTTCTCCTTCTTCCATTTCCACTTCGTCTTCTCCATTTTCATCAACAACATGATGCTTTGGACGCGCTAATTGTGTTGCTACAGCTTTATTATTTCCAACATGCTTAATAGGCACTTCTTCTTCGAGTTCGTTGTCAATGTCCTGAGGCATCACATCTACTGGATCATCTTCGTCCTCAACGCTAATCGAGCCAGCAAGGCGCTCGAAAAATGATTTTTTTTCTTTAAGCATAAATAAAAGCGGGGTTAAGTTGTGTATGAGTACAGTATACAACCATACTAGTCAATATGATTGTTCTACTATCCACAGGTGGTTGAAATAAGATGTTATATTTTCTACCACGCAGTAATCATCAGCAAAGAATTTTCGTCTTTTTTTATGTATTTCCAAATTTCTTCAGTTATAAATGGCATAAATGGATGTAGGGTGATGATTTGCTCACGCAAAAGTGTGACAAGAAGTGTTTGAGCACTTGTTTTGTCACTGTTTTCCATGATTCTTATTTTTCTTGTTTCGATTATTTCATCACAAAACACTTTCCAGAAATAATCATATATTTTTTGTGAAGCAAGATGAAGTCGGTGGTTTTCTAAATCTAAGGTAATGTCTTTACGGACCTCTTTCCATGCATTATAGGTTCTTTCATCCTCATCATTGAATACGCCATCTTCTTTGAGGTCTGCAGTTTTTTCCATAACAAAGCGTGTAGCGTTCCAAATCTTATTGGCAAACATTTTATAAGCTTTTACTTTTTCCTCGCCGAGCTTAAGGTCATTTCCTGGTCCATTGGCAACAAGAAGTGACATGCGAAGAGCATCAGTACCATATTTTACTGATAAATCTCGGGGGTCAAGGACATTTCCAAGTGATTTACTCATTTTTCTTCCTTGAGTATCACGCACGAGACCGTGAAGATAAACGTCCTTGAATGGGGGTTGATTTAAAGCATATTCGGAAAAGAGAATCATGCGGGCAACCCAAAAGAAAAGAATGTCATGTCCCGTCTCAAGGAGGTTTGTTGGGTGAAAGGTTGTTAGGTCAAGAGTCTTGTCTGGCCAACCAAGCGTTGAAAATGTCCACATACCAGAGGAAAACCACGTATCGAGCGTATCTTCATCTTGAACCCACCCATCCTCATTCGGCGCCTCAACTCCACAGAAGATCTCGGTATTTCGATACCAAACAGGGATGCGATGACCATACCATATTTGCCTTGAGATACACCAGTCTCTTAAATTTTCAATCCAATGAAAATATACTTTTTCGAATCTGTCTGGTGTAATTGTGACATCTTTTCCTTCCACAGCCTTGCGCATGAGATTTTTTAGAGTTGTTTCTACCCCAAAATGTTTAAATGGTTTATTCACTGCTACAAACCATTGCTTCATAATTTGCGGTTCAATGATTCCACCAGTTCTTTCGGCGGTCGCTATGTTGTGTGTATATTCTTCAACCTTTTCGACAAGTCCTTTGGAGTGTAATTTTTCAACTATTTTGTCTCTTGCATCTTTTATCTTCATTCCAGAGAATTCTTCTCCAGCAACAGGAAGAAGTTTCCCATATTTGTCGATAATTTGTTCGTAGTCGAGTTTATATTTTTGAGCAAGCTCAAAATCAACAACAGAGTGCCCTGGGGTAATCGTCATAACGCCAGTACCAAATGATGGATCCACACTCTCATCTTTGATGATTGTTGCTTCGATCGGCCCATTAATCCATTCAACGGTAAGTTTTTGACCGTGAGCGTACTCTTTATAGCGTTCATCGTCTGGGTGCATGACAACGTATTTATCACCAAATTTTGTTTCTGGTCGAGCTGTTCCAATAACAAAAGGTCCATAGTGGAAATAATAGAACTTTGTTTTTTCTTCTATATAAACTAATTCATCATCTGATATTGTTGTTTGTCCCTTTGGGTCCCAATTAACAATACGATGCCCTTGATAGATTAGACCATCATCATACATTTTTTTGAACATCGTACGCACAGCAAGATTCCTCTTTTCGTCGATCGTGAACGCAAGACGTGACCAGTCAAGCGATGCCCCCATAGAGCGGAATTGAGATATAATCGTTTTTTGGGCATCGAGGGCAAAGTCATTAATACGACGAAGTGTCTCTTCTCGTCCTAGATCATGACGGGACCTCCCTTCCTCTTTTTGTATTTTTTTCTCAACGACTGATTGGGTGGCAATAGCAGCGTGATCTGTTCCTGGCAACCACAATGTTTTGTAGCCCTGCATTCGTTTGAAACGAATAAGTGTATCTTGAATAGCAAGCATTATTGCATGTCCGGTATGAAGCGTTCCTGTTACATTTGGCGGAGGGAGAATTATTGTGTAGGGGTCTTTCCGCTCACCTGGTAAATTGTCCGGGTTAAAGTAACCACTTTTTTCCCATAGATCATAAAGGGATGATTCTACTTCGAGCGCATTATACGGTTTGGTAAGTTGTTCTGGAACCAATTTCATATGTTTCTTTATACTAACAAACTTTACAATAAAAAGCATTGAAGAAAGGAAGGTTTTTATTTTATATACGTGATTAGTATGAACTTGATTCTCTGCATATTAAGAGCAACAACCAAAAAGAGGGGGATAGATAATGCTAGTGTAAAAATATTGATTTTAGTATTTTTTATTGTAGTATTAGAGGCTGTATGTTCTTGTGGCTCACTAATCTTCTTTCTAAAGAGAGGTGGTCTTATGAATCAACCTTATTTGGCAGAAAGAACTCCACCACGGTGTGGCCTTCGTTTTTTGACAACGATCAGCTTGGCCCCTTGCTCTTTTTTGTGTAATAGAACGAATCTCTTTTTGGATACCGAGGAAATTAAGTTCATTGGTGATTTTAGTGTCTTAGGCAATCCTAAGCATGAATCAAATAGTCAAAAAGTCACCGATCTCTATGAGTATAGACTAGGGCAAAGATTGCTCGATGAAGAATTATTGCAATCTTTTCCAGATGCAACGTTTAGCTATCCAGCAGATTCCTTTTGTACCTGGATTGTCCCCCAGTTACGGTTGCCAGGGAGAGGATCATTGTTGAGATGGGGAAGAACGAGCCTGTTCTATGTTCTTGGTCAAGATGAAACACTTTTTGAGGTTAGTGCTCTGTGTGATTGGGAAGGCAAGAAAACAATACACGTCTGGCCATTTAATTCATTTGAGTGGAATCCTGGACAACATCTCTTTTCACCAGCGCCACTAACACAATGATCGAAGATTGTTGGTTTGAAGAAAGTCCTTAACCGCAAAAGGGCTTTTCTTTTTTAGTACTTATTTTTTGGTAGATAGTAATTCCTGTAGTATGCTTCTTATACTATGAAGAAAAAGCAGTCAATCATTTTAAAAAAGGGCGGTAAAATAACTAATGATGCAATTAAAAATGTTGAGAAATTAGTTGGCTCAAAAAAAGGAATTATTAAAAAAACAGTAGCAAAATTACCAGATCATCACTTTAAGCAAGTAAAAGTTAAACGTGGTCTTGCTGGCCTTGGATTATTTGCACAGGAGCCAATCAAGAAAGGCGAGATTATTATCGAATATATTGGAAATATTTTAAATAAAGAAGAAGCAGAAAAAATTACAACGAATCAGTATCTCTTCGAAGTTAATCGTAACAAGACTATTGATGGATCAGTAAGGTGGAACATCGCACGATATTGTAATCACGCGTGTGAAGAGGCAGGCAATGCTGAGAGCGACGTTAGAAAGGGGAGGGTATTTATCAAGGCGATTAAGAATATTCAAGAAGGTGAGGAGATTCTCTATGATTATGGTGAAGAGTTTGTTAATGAATACATCGCACCACACGGATGCCGTTGCCAGGCCAAGGAACATAGTTATGGTGCAGCTCGTAGTAAATAGCGAGTAGCCTGTAGCAGGAATTCACATATAATAAAATACACAAAGCGGCGCCGAAGGCGCCGCTTTGTGTAGTAATACCACCATCTACAAGCCAAGAGCTACAAGCTATTTATGCAAATTCTTCGCATTTGCATAAATAAAAATATAGCACAATAAAAGTTATCCACACATTTTTTATTAAATACTATTGTGTGTACGTATATGAGTGTCATACTTAAGTATAGAGAGTAATGATCAACGGTCGTGATCAACATATTACAAGCACTCTCGGATTTGTATAATAAAAATAAATTTTATGGCAGCAAAGAAGAAAGCAGCTAAGAAAGTTGCAAAGAAGAAAGTTGCAAAGAAGAAAGCAGCTAAGAAGACAGCAAAGCGTGCATAATTATTGCATTGCAAAAATTGTTCTTTTGAAAACAGTCCCTGGCTCCCACCAGGGTCTGTTTTCTTTTTATCATAAAACAAAAACACTCAAAGTAGAGTGTTTACTGTTCTGGATTTGTTAGAGATTTAATGCATTTCTGTAGTATGATTCATTTCTGTATTTTGTTGTACCGAGAATAGATCCGGATTAAGCATTCCAAAAATCATTGCGACATGTGCGACAACAAGGAATAGCGCAACAAATATCGCATGCATCCGCCTTTTTTCCTCCATAGAAGCACTTTTTTTGATGATAGAAAGCTCAAGAAGCGCTATCCCCATAAGTGGAATAACCCCAAGGAGATAACTTGCTACAGCAATTATATCAAACAGTCCGCGCCATTCTCCATTTTGTGTGATAGGTATAACAGCGGTAAAAAATAGATTGATGAAAACTCCAAGAAAATAAAATCCAGCAATAATACCAGACCAGACACTTAGATCCTTAACGCGCCCACTATTTTTTCTAGTGTAGAGTAAATATAGCTCCGTAATTGCTATCGTCTCAGCAAGAATAACTGGTATTGCCATATAGATAATGAGGTTAAATGGCTGATTAGAAGCAAGAAGCTCCATATAGTGTGTCATTGTCATAGATAGGTAATTAAGTTTAGTAAAGCAAAAATATAAACAGTATTCTTTAATTCAAAATCAACATGCCAGAAGATTCTTTATAATAAAAAGATACTGACACATCAAGTATACCACTATATGGATAGTAGTATTTGGTTGCTTCTCATGTGGTACAATTTGCATATCTATGGACATTACCATAAAAAATCTAGGAGTTATTTCAGATGAGGAAGGAAGTTTTGTTAAGTTTGTTCTCCTTGAAGAAAAGATACTTGCTTTTGGAAAATGTCTTTGGCACAAAGATCTTATTATTGCTCTCTACGGTCAAGATACATCTGTTTCTATTACTGCCGCGGGGATATTACCAAAGGATGTGAGCAAAACCCCACTTGATGACGAGTATTGGGGACAGTGGCGGTCAAATGGTTACGATGTAATTACCCCACCAGAATATAGGAGTCTTATTCAAAAAGCGTTACTTTCTTTTGAATCAGAGATTAATACTCTTTGGGGGAGGTGATTTTCTTGGTATTGAATATATTTGAAGGGGGGGGGTTAAAGAGAGACTATTTTTATGGTATAATCCATCTATTATGTCTTTTATTGATGAAGCTTTAAAAGCTGTTTTCCCCGACGAGTCCAAAAAAACAATAAAAAGCTTAACTCCTTTGGTGGATAAGGTTTTTTCCTATGAAGATGAATTAAAAGCACTTAATGCAGAAGCTCTCAAAGAACGTAGCATATCTCTTAAGCAGAAAGTAATGAAGGAACTCGATGGGTTATCAGGAGAAGACCTTAGGCGTACTGAAAAGAGAGTATTAGAAGAGGTTCTTCCGGAAGCATTTGCTTTAGTGCGAGAATCATCACGCCGCACGCTCCAGATGATGCATTATCGTGTCCAGGTTATTGGAGGAATACTTCTTCATCGTGGTCATATTGCAGAAATGAGAACAGGTGAAGGCAAGACCCTTGTTGCTACGCTTCCAGCATATTTAAATGCACTTACTGGTCGTGGTGTACATATTGTTACGGTAAACGATTACCTTTCTCGACGTGACTCAGTATGGATGGGGCAAATCTACGATACTCTTGGCCTCAGTGTTTCGGTGATTAATCATCAATCTTCATTTCTCTATGACAGCACACATCTTTCAAAAGAAGAAGAAAAAAATGATGATGCTGTACGTGATGATGTTGGTTCGTATAAGGTTGTATATGATTTTCTTAAACCATGTAATCGTCAAGAAGCGTATAGGGCAGATATCACCTATGGTACAAATAATGAATTTGGCTTCGATTATCTTAGGGATAATATTGGTTACAATAAAGAAGCAATTACTCAGCATACACATCACTATGCAATCGTTGACGAAATAGACTCTATTTTGATTGATGAAGCACGTACTCCGCTTATTATTTCTGCTCCGTCACAAGAGTCAAGTGACATGTATCTACGGTTTTCTGAGATAGCATCTTCACTCACAGAAGGAGACGATTATACTGTAGACGAAAAGCAGCGTGCGATTGCTCTTACAGAAGAAGGTATCAACAAAGCCGAAAAAGCTCTCGCGATTTCTAATATTTACTCTGTTGAAGGCATGAAATATGTACATCATTTAGAGACAGCAGTAAAAGCTAAGGCACTTTTTCTTCGTGAGCGTGAATATGTAGTACGTGACGGCGAAGTTATTATCGTGGACGAATTTACTGGTCGCATGCAACCAGGACGCCGCTGGTCAGACGGTATTCATCAGGCTGTTGAAGCAAAAGAAGGGGTAAAAATCGAACAGGAGTCACGCACGCTTGCCTCGATCACGTTCCAAAATTATTTTAGATTCTATGAAAAACTTGCCGGGATGACAGGAACTGCAGAAACATCCAAAGAAGAATTTTATAAGGTATATGGTCTTGTGGTGACACCAGTACCAACACATAATCCAATACACCGTATCGACCACAGCGATCTTATTTTTCAAACAGAAAAAGGGAAATGGCAGGCCCTCGCAAAAAAAATACATTCACTCCACAAACAAGGGCAACCAGTACTTATTGGTACTATTTCTATCGAAAAAAATGAGGCAATTTCTAAGTATCTTGAACGTGAACATGTTCCTCATGCAGTGCTCAATGCCAAGAATCACGAAAAGGAAGGGGAGATTATTGCGGCCGCTGGTAAAAAAGGCGCTGTAACAATCGCCACCAACATGGCTGGTCGTGGAGTTGACATCAAGCTCGGTGGTCCACAAGCAACAGACTCAGAGAAAGAAGAAGTTCTCTCATTAGGAGGGCTCTTTGTCATTGGAACTGAACGACACGAGGCACGGCGTATTGATAATCAGCTTCGTGGACGCTCTGGTCGTCAAGGGGATGCTGGGGAGACACAGTTTTATGTATCTCTTGAAGATGATCTTATGCGAGTCTTTGGCTCTCAAAATATTAAAAATATGATGGGGCGTTTTGGTATTCCAGAAGATGAGCCAATATCATCAAAACTTGTATCGCGAGCACTTGAAGGAGCTCAAGAGAAGATAGAGGGATTTCATTTTGATACCCGTAAGCACACACTTCAATATGACGATGTTCTTAACCAACAGCGCACGAGTATTTATACTAAGCGCCGTAAAATCCTCTTTGAGGATGATGTATTTGTTCAGGAAGTGTTTTCAGAACTTATGCAGGAGAAAGAAGGTTTCGAAAATCTCGTTAGAGAGAAAGAGAAGCAGTATGGGCGCGACGCAGTACATCATGTTTTTCGTATTATGATGCTTCAAATTATCGATACATTATGGATGGAACACCTAGATGCGATGGAACATTTGCGCAGTAGTGTTAATCTTCGCGCGTATGGCCAACGTGATCCTCTTGTTGAATATAAAAAGGAAGGATTGAGAATGTTCAAGGGGCTTGAAGCATCACTTCGCAAAGAACTTATCGCTTTTGTTGAAAACATTGATGGGTTTTTTGCAACACAACAAGCACAAATGCAAAATACATTCACACAAGTAATTCCAAGTGTTGATGGCCCAACGAATGTATCAGGAGGGACTACTACGAATCAAAAAATTGGACGCAACGACCCATGTCCATGTGGAAGTGGGAAAAAGTGGAAGAAATGTGGTGAACCAAACACAGAAGAGCATCAAAAGAATATTTCAAACACAGTAACGCCATAATAGTATTTGCGCGTAGGGATGGATAAGGGGACATGTGATACAGCTCGTCGTTTGGGCAAGAAAATCGATATAAGAATTACTTTGATAGTGTGTTAAACTAGTGATCAATATCTAGTAACTAGTAATCATATTTATGAAAGAGATCCTCAAGTCTGTTATTATTTTTATCCTCACTTGGGAGGCTAAGCTCGTCCTTGTACGACATAAACCATATATCATCGGAGTAACTGGCAACCTCGGTAAGACTTCGACCAAAGACGCCATCTATGCAGTCATGAAGGATCATTTTCATGTTCGTCGTAGCGAGAAGAGTATGAATAGCGAATTCGGAGTTCCTCTTACTATTTTGGGAGAGAAGTCTGGTTGGAATAATCCCTTTAAGTGGCTCCTTGTTATTATTCGAGGACTGTTTGTTCCATTTGGAAAAGAATATCCAACGCATCTTGTTCTTGAGATAGGCGCAGATAGACCAGGAGATATTAAAAAAATTGCTTTGTGGGTGAAACCAAACATTACAGTCGTCACACAGTTTGGTCAAGTTCCTGTACATATTGAATTTTTCCGTGATCGCGATGCTGTCATAGAGGAAAAAGCACACCTTGTAAGCGCTCTCCATGAAGACGGTCTTTTTATTTACAACGGCGATGATCACGACTCACAAAAGCTTCTTTCAAAAACAAAAGCGCAGACAATGAGTTTTGGTATTCATAACAAAGCAGATATACAAGCGACTAACATTAAACTCTACGGTAAACCACTTACTGGGACAGAAGCAGATATTGTATCTCTCGGAGCAAAAGAACATCTTGTTCTCCCAGAGGTTGTTGGTAAATCTCCAATATATTGTGCACTTCCAGCACTTCTTGTTGCTCGATTTTTAGCAATTCCACTCCCTATTGCTTGCGCCTCACTTCGTGACGGTGTCAAACCACGAGGGCGTATGCGCTTACTTCAGGGGATGAATGATTCAGTCATTATTGATGATTCCTATAACGCTTCTCCAAAAGCAACAGAACACGGACTAGAAACACTTGCTGGTCTAGATACACCTGGACGCAAGATTGCAGTTTTGGGAGATATGCTTGAACTTGGGCTTTATACTCGTGATGAGCATTATAAAATTGGTAAAATTGCAGCCAAAGCATGTCATAAACTATTTACTGTTGGTATTCGCTCTCGAGTTATGGCAGAAGGGGCACTCGATGAAAAGATGAAAGATGACAATATTATGATGTGTGATAGTTCTGTTGATGCTGGAAAAGAGCTCGTAAAAATACTTGCACCAGGTGATGTTGTGTATGTGAAAGGATCGCAGAGTATGCGCATGGAGCGTGCTATTTCTATGATACTTGCCTCAGCACATAATCCACAAGCAGTTCTTGTTCGCCAAGAGGATGAGTGGATAAAAAGATAGGGAGTACTATTTTTATAGAGAACCTCGACAGTAGGTATTTTTTATGGTAGTCTCGTATAGGTTTGTGAGTCGTGTCGGGAAAAGGGTTTCTCGGCACATTTTGTGTAATCTTGGCCAGGAGAAAGACAATGAATCTTCAGATCATCGGACATCACTTGGAGGTGACGCCAGCAATGAGGGAGGCCGTTTCTGACGGCCTTCGCTACATCATGCGCACGCTTCTGAGTGCAACAGGAGTTCGTGTGTTTTTCGCCGGAAAAAAGAAAACCGGTCGAGGGCAGAGTATCCGTATCGAAGTGAAGCCGAGGAAGGGGAAGACCCTCAGGGTGAAGAAACAGCTATCCCCTGATCAGGCGAATTCGCCGGGAGCTCTCTATCAGGTGATTCGGGAAGCATTTTCGAAACTTCACAACATCGCTCAGGGAGACAAAACGAGATAGTCTGCTCGTGCGGGGCGCAGGATCACAAGGGAATCCAGGCGCACCGTCATGGACAAGTCGCTTGATTGAGCCACACAAGATCACATGGATGCAAGGCGCCGCTTCGCGGCGCCTTTTTCTATTTTTTGTTTCGACTGCTATACTTAGTCATAACTATGGACCAACAAAATATACACACACTCAATACGTTTACACTAGAAAATATTCCTGATCTAGATATTGTTGTTCTTGGGGCTCTTGAGCTTTTTGAGAGCACTCAATTGCCAGCAGTACATGTAGGAGAATACAAAGAACCGCTTATTGTTGGATCAGGGAATGCAGAGGCAACAGGTAGAATTATGTTTGAAAACACAAAAGCCATATTTGCTTCTGAGAGTACATATGAAGAAAAACTTAAGAGTATACCAACAATAGACAGCGTGGTACTACTTTCAGCCTCAGGCGGGAAGCATGCCCCTAGTATTGCCAAGAAAGCGAAGGAAATGGGGAAACAGGTAACTCTCATTACGAATACACCTCACAGCGAGGCAAGTAAGGTTCTTGATCGCGCGCACGGTGACCAAGAATATATCTTCGCAAAAAATCGTGAGCCGTACACCTACAACACCTCAACATATATGGGAATGATTCTCGGATATACACAAGAAGACCCTAAGCGTATTAAGGATTTTATTAGAGAGCAAGTAGATACAATTGATTTTTCAACATTTGCTTTATACGATAAGTTTTATTTGATTGTACCAACACAGTTCTCGGGGATCATTAGAATGTTACAGGTGAAGTTCATCGAATTATTTGGCCGCAATATCGCGCGTGATGTTGAGACTTCTGAATATGTGAAGCATGCCACTACCGTTGTGCCATCGAAAGAGCTTTTCTTGAGTTTTGGCTATGATAATACCTCCTGGGGCGAGAGTGATGTGCGTATCAATGTTCCACTTCCAGAGTGGGCGGGGTATGGTGCAATGATGGCTATTGCATACTATGTAGTAGGGAAAATTCAGAAACAACATACGCCGTATTTTAAGCAAAATATTGAGGCGTATACACAAAAGATTTCAGAAGTGTTTGGGGAGGAGATAAAGCCGATAGTTGGATAGCCTAAACAGAGGGCTACAGAAAAGCAAATTTTTAAGTAAAGAGATTTAATGTATTTGGAGTTAGATATTTTCTGAGTTTAGTTTTTTATAGCAGAAAAAACATCATAATTGTGTGGAGTATGCTTCCGAGGAGTACAAATACATGAAAAATTTCATGCATCCAAAAATATTTTCTTTGAGGGAGCTTTGATTCTAATACGAAGAACACAACACCAAGCGTATAAGCAATACCTCCGGTAATAAGAAGAGAGAGTGTAGGGGTACTCATTTTTTCACGAAGTGTTGGTAGAAAAAGGATTATCATCCAACCCATTACAAGATAGAGAAAGAGAGGAACACTGTAGTGTGTTTTTATTCTCGCTAATTTTATATAAACCCCAATCGCTGCCAGTACCCATAACAGACCAAGAACATACAAACCAATAAGTTGTGGTAGAACAATAAGACATACAGGGGTATACGTAGCTGCTATAAAAAGATACACACAAGCATGGTCTATTCTTTGAAGAATTTCTTTAGTTCGTTCTTTTCTGTGGGGAATAAGATGGTATATGGTACTTATAAGGTAAAGTGTGATCATAAAGCTTCCATAAATAGTGAACCCCACTACATGCCACAGACTACCGTATATTGCGCTGAATATAACCAGAAGAACAAGTATAACAATAGCCCCCACAGCACCAACAAGATGTAGTATGCCACTTGTTATTTCATTTGAACTGTGACGAAGGGGAATTCTCATAGTACAAGAATACCACAACAGAGAATTTACTGGAGAGAATCAACATTGATTATTTTGAAATATTGACTACCGTTATAATGTATAAAAAGCAAAAGCCCCAACCAATGAATCGGACGGGGCTCATGAATGATCTTTGTGTATTTAGCGGATACCTTGAAGGCTGATTTTTTGAGAGGATACCTTGAACAAGAATCCAGTATCCCGGTCCCACGTAGCGTTCAGGTCTCCTCGGTAGGCAACCATGAAGCTACCATAACCATCACGATCCTCGATGCGATCTGCACCAAGCAAGCGCTGCTCGCCATTTATTTTAATGGGGATATGCATGCCAATGAGCCAGAATAAGCCCATATCAGCAAGATCTTTATCGAGAAACTTTTTCCGCGTCAGGCAGATTAGCTCTGGGTCTGGGTTGCTGAATTTATACTTTCGAGCGAGAGCCAGAACATTCTTAGTGGTACGTTCCATTTCCCTAAAGAGCGATCCCTTAATAACCGCAACATGACTCCTCACCTGAGAAGTTGGCACAAAGAGAGGAGAACGAAGAATGGCCTTGGCATCGTCTCCAAGCCTGAACCCATCATACTCCAATCGTCTGATCCAATTTCGTCCAGTCGTACCATCTGATACAAGTGAGAAGAATATAACCTCGTTATTTTCGCGCCAGGAGGGGGTATCAGTTTTTGACCTTGACCCCATTGATCCAGGTATTACTTTCATGAACAGACCTCCAAAATGAAACTCATCCAATAAGAACACTATCACATATTTATACTATAGGGTAGGAGAAAAATATCTTTCAATAATCTTTGCACTTCTTTAAACGATATAAATAACTTATAATTGATATTACTACATGTACAGTTATCTACGTAAACGCTTTTTAATGAATAGAAATGAGTACAAATTCTACAAGAAATTAGAATCTGCTGTTGGACTTGAATACAAGATATTGCCACAGGTGCATTTTGATGAACTTGTAACTCCAACCAAAGATTCAGGAAAACGTATTTTTTCATTTCGACATATAAACCAAAAATCTATTGATTTTGTCGTATGTGATAAAACTACTTTGATACCGTTAGTTGCCATTGAACTTGATGGAAAATCACATTTACAGCAGAAAACAAAAGATAATGATTTTGAAAAAGAACGAATCCTTAAAGAGGTAAACTTACCCTTGCTTCGTTTTGATAATGATGACGATATAGATATTGCTGGAATCAGAGAGAGAATATACGAGACAGTGAATTTGAAGGTCTAAAAAGATAAAAACCTATAGCAAAATTCTATAGGTTTTTATCTACAACCACACCTTTCTAGTGCTACTGTTGAAAGTGACCCTACGGAGAATCGGTCACAAAACTACTTCCTCACTTCGTTCGTCAGAGATAGTTTCGCGACCCCGTATTCGATTCTCCACATAACAAGAAGCAGTTCTTGTTATTTCACAGGTCACCGAACAAAAAAGGCACCAAATTGATGCTCTTTTTTGTACCGGTGACCCTACGGAGAATCGAACTCCGCTTTCAAGAATGAGAATCTTGTGTCCTA
>CAYYCT010000017.1:6872-14611 GCA_964470485.1 uncultured Candidatus Saccharibacteria bacterium | reverse complement strand
AAAATTTCTATTTTTGGCGCCTCTTTATTATTTCATTGATTGCAGATAGATTACGCGCCTTTTTAGATTTCATAATATTAAGTTGCATGGTAAAGCGCACCATATCCGCTGGAGTCCATCCCCCTTCTGTATCTTTTTTGAAAATTTCAATATCATCAGTAAGGCCTTTTATTAGTGCTTCTAGTGTTTTGTTTTGAAGAATCAAATCTTCAACCAGTTCCCTCTCGATTTCATCTTGAGATCTTCCAGTAACCCCCTCCCCTTTATTGTAACCAGTATCAGACATAGTAGTTTAGTCTATAGTGTATCACTTTATAGAGTTTGTGAAATGAAAAAGAGTAGATTACAAAATACCCCAACATTCCAATAGAATTGCTTGTAAAACCACTGTTTACACTTAGCCTACTACGGCCGCACAGAAAAAGAAAAACGGAACACGAAGTTCCGATTTTCTTTTTCTGTGCGGCGTAAGAGAATCGAACTCTTGTCTCCTGCTTGGAAGGCAGGCATTCTACCACTAAACCAACACCGCAATAGAGATATATTACTACATTTATAATAATTTTCCAATCTTTGTCGGAGTGCAGGGATTCGGTCACAAAACTACCTCGCTTCGCTCGAAGTAGTTTCGCGACCCCTATTCGAATCCCTGCGCACATGAAGCAGTTCATATGCTGTACTCCGACAAAGTAAAATAACACCTGGTTACAGATGTTATTTTACAAATTTGTCGGAGTGCAGGGATTCGAACCCTGAGTCTTTGGTACCCAAAACCAAAATGTTAGCCGTTACACCACACTCCGTATTATATTTTTATCTATCGTTAACTATTACACCAAAGACCCACTTCGTCTTTGACAGTAAACGCTTGCAAAACCAAAATGTTAGCTGTTACACCACACCCCGAATCTAATATGTATATTAAATTGTTACCATATACTACCACATTTTTTAAAAAATGCATGTAAAATTTGCCCACTATTCCTTTTCCTTGTGTACATTTTGTAACAATCTCACCCTCCCCTCCTTTTTCTCGGTATCTATGTATACACAAGCAAGATCAACTTGGTGCGGTGTTTCTGTTGAGATATTCTTATGGTGTAAATATATTTCTGTAGCAATGAGGATTTTTGACCACTTTGAAAAAGTCAGATTTTCCTCGGGATGAATAGATAGGTTATCAATAGAGTTACAATCTCTGACTTTTATACTTTTCACCTCAACAACATGGATAATGTTGTCTTTTTTAGCAATAATGTCTAATTCCCCTTGTTTTACAGTATAGTTTTGGTCAAGAATCACAAAACCTTGTTTCATGAGAAACGTTTTTGCTAACCTTTCTCCAATTTTACCAATTTCATTATGTTCTGCCATATAAATATTTTTGTTTCACGTGAAACGAATGTCCTGTATGTACTTAATAAAAAAGTCAAAGTTTCTTAAAAAAGCTATATTTATCAAGTATATTTTAACATTAAAGGCAAATTTGTACAACATGACCCATACGTACTTTAGTGTCCGTTATACACCATACCCACAGAGTTATCCCCATTTTTGTACTTTTGTTTACACGTCTCGTTCCACATGAAACACATAAGAAGTATAGAACGTTTTATATAAAAAGTCTTTTCAATCAAGGAGCTCTGTGGTAGTATTATTTCTAATGCGGTGTTGGTTTAGTGGTAGAACACGACCTTGCCAAGGTTGAGACAGGAGTTCGATTCTCCTACGCCGCACTAAATAGGAGTGAAACGAATATTTTGTGTGGCGTACAGCAAATAAACTGCTTTATTTGCGGGAGAATCGAATAGGGGTCGCGAATCTGCTTCGAGAAGAGAGCGACGAGGCAGATTTGTGACCGATTCTCCTACGCCGCACTAAAACAGGAAATAGGGGATAAGGGCGATATTTTTACATACGTAACTACAGCCAAATGTTACAATACTATAAAGTATTAATTATTGTGCTCCCGCCAGGATTCGAACCCAGAATAACGGTTCCGAAGACCGCTGTGATATCCATTTCACCACGGAAGCATTGATATCAATCATAGTACCATAATCAATGACACAAATACAGCCAATAATACAATACCATGTTCCAAAAGAAGTAATGATGGTCATTGCGGTACTTCAAGGCGCTTCGTACGAAGCATATTTGGTTGGGGGGTGTGTAAGAGATATTTTGATGGGGGTAAAGCCAAAAGACTATGATATAACAACAAATGCTATTCCAGAACAGATCATCAGTCTTTTCCCGAAGACTTTTTATGAAAATTCCTATGGAACCGTTGGTGTTGTTACTTGTGGGGAAGAGTTAGGGACAGTATGTAGCGATGAATCGGTAAAAATCGTTGAGGTTACACCTTATCGTCTTGAAAGCACATATTCCGACAATCGTCACCCTGATAGCGTGAAATGGAGTAAAAATCTACACGATGATCTAAGTCGACGAGATTTTACAGTAAATGCAATAGCATATAACCCTGTTACACATGAAATCGTAGATCCATATAATGGCAGAAATGATATAGAAAATAAGACTATTCGAGCAGTCGGCGAGGCAGATGTGCGTTTTGGAGAAGATGCCCTACGTCTTATGCGTGCAGTACGGTTTATGAGCCAGCTTGATTTTGACATTGAGACCGTTACACGTGAAAGTGTTCAAAAAAATGCCACACTTCTTGATAACATTTCACGTGAAAGAGTTAGAGATGAATTTGTAAAGCTTATTATGACAGATTTTCCTATGAGAGGACTTGTAATGATGAAAGAATTAGGACTTCTTGAGTATACAGTACCAGAACTCTTACGCGGGGTAGGGGTTTCACAGAATCAAGCTCATATGTATGATGTTTGGGAGCATAATATTCGTACACTACAGCACGCAGCTGATAAAAAGTGGCCGTTACACGTGAGACTATCAGCTATTTTTCATGATATTTCCAAGCCAGAGACAAAACGCTTTTCAAAAGAGAAGAATGTTATTACTTTTTATGGTCATGATGTTGTTGGCGCGCGCGTTACACGTGAAATAATGGAGAGGTTAAAGTTCCCAAATGAGCTTATTGAAAGGGTTTCTATGTTTGTGCGTTGGCATATGTTTTTTTCCGACACCGAACAGATCACACTATCAGCGGTAAGGAGGCTAATTTCAAATGTAGGAAAGGATAGCATATGGGATCTTATAGATTTACGTATTTGTGACAGGGTAGGGACTGGAAGGCCAAAAGAAGAGCCATATCGCTTAAGAATGTATGAATCTATGGTAGAACAAGCGCTTAAGGATCCAATAACCCTTAAAATGTTAAAAACTGACGGGAAACGCATTATGGACGTTACACAAGAAACGCCTGGACCGAAGATTGGCTTTATTTTGCACTCATTATTTGATGAAGTGCTTGAGGATCCATTGAAAAATACTGAGGAGTATTTAGATACTAGAGCAAAAGAACTGATGAAATTAGGAATAGAAGAGCTAAAAACCCTTGGTGAGGCAGGTAAGAAGGAAATGGAAGGGAAAAATCAAGAAATGGTTCAAGAAATACGCAAGCAATTTCGAGTAAAGGGATAGTCTATTTGTTTACTAACCTGTATAGTACTACCATAGATACATAGAGATGGGCACACAAAAAGACATAAAAGACATTATAAAATAAGCATTTTAATAATGTCTTTTATAAAGGACATTAGGGAGCAGCTCGTGTTTATGTGTATACTCATCTCTACATGCAGGGTATATCTTCAGAGTTTTCTTTTGAAAAGCTTCATCCAATCACAAAAAAACTTTTAGAAAATAGGGGAGTGCTTACTGAAAATGAAGCACGTGATTTTCTCTTTCCTTCATACGAGGACCATATTGGCGATCCTTTTGCGATTCATGGTATGAAGAAGGCTGTGGAGCGAATTGTTGAGGCGATGAAGCAAGGGGAGAAGATTGCTGTATATAGTGACTATGACTGCGATGGGGTTCCAGGGGGAGTGTTGCTTAGGGAATTTTTTGATGAGATAGGATATCCGGTAGAAATGTATATTCCTCATCGTCATAATGAAGGATATGGGGTACATATTCATGCAATTGATGCACTCAAAAAGAAAGGGGTGACGCTTGTTATTACAGTTGATTCAGGTATTACAAATATAGAGGAGGTTGCATATGCAAAGAAAATTGGAGTGGACTTCATTGTAACCGATCACCACTTGCCAATTACAGCAAATGTAGGAGAGGGGAACAAGGAAGGAAAGACAAAGAGAAAAAAGATTAAACTAACCATACAACAAGTAGTGCCAGATGCTGTTGCCGTTATTAATTCTAAACAAGACGCGTGTACATATCATGATGATATGTTGTGTGGATGTGCTGTGGCATGGAAACTTTCCTGTGCAATTTTGTCGACACTACGTGCTGAAAAAATTGCACAGGAAAGTTTCCATACTGCAAAAAGCAAAAAACAAACCGAAAAGAGGAGTAATACAAAATACGACGAGGTTCTCAAGAAAGTCGACACTCTTCCAGAAGGATTTGAAAAATGGATGCTCGACCTTGTGGGGATTTCTACAATTGCGGATATGGTGCCACTGGTGAAAGAGAACAGGGCACTTGCACACTTTGGACTCAAGGTACTTCGAAAGACTAAACGACCAGGATTACTTCATATTTTTAATGAACAGCGTGTAAAAAAGGAGTTTCTTAATGAAGACGATATCGCTTTTACTATAGCTCCACGTATTAATGCTGCATCTCGAATGGGTGACCCTATGCAGGCACACCTTATGCTGTATGAGAAAGATAGAGATGCTGCGGAAGGGTATGCCCGTGATTTAGAGGAGCTTAATATACAAAGAAAAGGGGAGGTGAAGGATATTGTCTCAACACTTTCTTTTGACCACTCTGTATATCAGAATGATGTGATTGTGGTTGGAGATATATCATGGGGGCCCGGCATACTTGGTCTTATTGCGCAGAAGATAATTGATGAGACAGGCAAGCCCGTGTTCGTTTGGGGGATGGGGGGAGAGGAAGAAGAGAACAGACAACAGACAATAGACAAAGATAAAATTATGTTAAAGGGCTCCTGTCGCTCACTTGGTGATATATCGGTAGTCGACTTGATGGCGCATGTTGGCAAAGCTTCTTCTGGTGGAGTTTTCGAAGGGTATGGAGGACATGAAGGGGCAGGAGGATTTTCATTACTCCTTGAAAATATTGATAAACTTTCAAATGCACTTAATGCATCACTAACTCATATTGAAAAGAAAGATATTGGTAAACAAGAAGTGCATGTTGATGTTGTTATTTCTCTTGAGGATATCAATGATGTTACATATGAGGCGATACGTGTACTTGCTCCGTTTGGAGAAGGGAACCCAAAGCCGGTTTTTGAAATAAAGGATGTGCAGGCGCTTGTTACAAAATGGTTCGGGAAGAAAGGTGAACATTTTGAGGTTATATACAGCACAACTCGTGGCGGTCGTATAAAGGTAATACAATTCTTTGCATCAAAAGATCTCGAAGAGAAGGTTAGTAAGAAACACTCCATCTTGATACACCTCGAGCGTAGTTACTTTGGTGGGAGAGTGGAATTACGCGGAAGATTAATTGAAGTGAGGTAGGGGGTAGGAAATATATTTTTAAATATATAATAAGCTAAACAGTCTTATTTTAATTTTATTAGTACCATAATTTTATTTTTTGTTTCTTTCTTTTATCATGATAGAGTAGAGAAATGAAGAAGATTGTAACAGTTGGAGGAGGAACAGGAAGTTATACAGTACTTTCTGGGCTTAAAGATATCCAAGATATTTCAATTACAGCAATTGTTTCTATGGCAGATGACGGAGGGTCAACAGGGGTATTATGTGATGAACTTGGAGTACTACCGCCAGGGGATGTTCGTCAATGCCTTATCGCGCTTTCTGAGCATGATGAGATAGTGAGAAAATTAATGGGGTACAGATTTTCGGAAGGGTTACTGTCAGGGCATTCATTTGGAAATATATTTCTTGCAGCCCTTGAGAAGGTATCAGAAAATTTTATTGAAGGGGTAGAGGTAGCTTCACACATTCTAAAAGTGAAAGGAAAAGTAATTCCTGTTACCAACAATAAAGCAGAGCTTACGGTTACTCTTACAGATGGGGCAGTACTGCTTGGGGAAAATCTTATCAATCATGCAACCATACAACAACAAGGAGTTGCTCGCGTTGCCTACAAAGACAAAGTGCATCTTAATGAAAGAGCGAAAGAGGCTCTTCTTGAGGCGGATTATATTATTCTTGGTCCAGGGAATTATTACTGCTCTCTTTTACCAAATCTTATTGTAAATGGTTTCAAAGAAGCCATGCAAGAGACAAAAGCGAAAGTAATTTTCCCGATTAATCTCACTAATAAGCAAGGACACACTATGCATTGGGGAGTTACAGAATATGTTGATATTGTAGAGACACATATTGGGAGAAAGGTTGACCACGTACTTATCAACAATGAACCACCGTCAGAGGATCAGGTTGAATTTTATAAATTACAAGAAGGGGACGGAGTGCTTGTCATTGATGATTATACAGGAAATAACGCCATAAGAAATTCTCTACTCTCCCATGCTGTGGTGTCAAAACAGAAAGGGGATGTCCTTCATGCAATACGAAGCTTTATTCGTCACGACTCTCGTAAACTGGCAACAGTCATTGCAGATATTATTTTTAAATAAAGACCATGAAATTAATTTTTGACTACGACGATGTTATCGTAGATTCATCTAAAATAAAAGCAGTCCTTTTTAAAGTTTTAGCAGATCGTGGGTTCCCAAATGCTGCGATGGATTATGCTCTCTGGCGGAATAGCGGTAAAGTATTTTCTTATCGTGATTTTTTGGTAAGTGTCGATAGCTCTCTTGGTTTTCCTGAAAATAAAGAGCTTCAAGATAGCCTCTATAATAACATTATTGCCGTGAGTGGCAGTTCTGTTAAACCTGAAATTCTTGAGATTATGAGACGCTATAGACCAGAGAATTGTTATATCGTTACCAATGGGACAGAAGAAGACCAAATGCAAAAAATCAGAGAGAGTATTGGAGAAGACTCCGTACGTCAAATATATGTTGTTTCAGGGAGTAAAAGAGACGTCATAAAAGAGATTTGTCTACGGCATAAGGACGACGAGGTTATTTTTATAGATGATAAAGCCCACTATTTAAATGATATCCATGGAGAAGGGTATGAGAATTTGAAAACAGTACTTTTTAACGAACATGGATTAGAGAACCTAAAAGCCGAGATAGAGGAATCTCTTAAAGAAGAAAGAGAGAGACAAATGTACCAGCCAAGGAATTTACCACCACAACCACCACAGGGGTTACATTAATAATGCAGGTTTATGTATGACATAAAATGGTTTGAGGGCTTTGTTTTTCTTGATGGTATACTGTAATTCATGAAAATTACTATGTATACTGATGGGTCTTCTAGGGGTAATCCTGGTCCAGGTGGGTGGGGGGTAGTTATTCTTACAGATTATGAAGTTATTGAGTTGGGTGGTCGAGATGAGATGACTACCAACAATCGAATGGAGCTTCTAGGGACTATCGAGGGGCTTAAGCATATAAATACAAGACAACAGATAACAGACGGCAGACAGAATAACGATACCTATATAAAAATAACTTCTGTTGAAGTGTGTACTGATAGTCAGTATGTAAAGAAAGGCATGACAGAGTGGATACAAGGGTGGATACGAAGAGGGTGGAA
>CAYYCT010000017.1:0-6772 GCA_964470485.1 uncultured Candidatus Saccharibacteria bacterium | reverse complement strand
ACGACACTCTTTGGTCTTAGTGCTGGGGTATTCTTTGGAGAAACATTTTTACATGGAACAGAGATAGCCGTTGTAGCATTTTTTCTTGGAGTCATACAATTCACACTTTTTGTTTTTGAGAGGCGACTCATAAAAAAACAAAAGACACGATCTTTTTCTATTCTGCTTATGAGCGGAATCTTTTTTGTATGTATTTTTATAGGAGTGGCAAGAATCCAGTTGGTTGTAGAGAAGGAAATTTTTGTATGTAATACAGTATGCACATTTCAGGCGCGAGTACTCGTACCGAGTGAGGTTAAGGGGGTGTATCAACATATGGTTGTACGAATTTCTGATACTAAGAACGAAAGCACTATGTATGATGTCATGATACGAGTTCCATTGTACCCGCAATATGTCGTAGGGGACGAACTCTCGCTTACCGGCAAAGTAACAGTTCCTTCTTTACGTGTAGTACAGCCAGGAGAAAAAACTTTTGACTATGTTTCTTATTTACGGCTCCATAATATTGGAAGTGAAATGCTATACCCAAGTATTAAAATACTCACAGACCAAAAAAAGAAAAACGTAAAAGATGAACTCATGCTTATAAAAGAAAAATTTATTTCAAGTATTTTTTTGTACGTTGATGCGCCGAGTGCGTCACTTGCCTCTGGTATGCTCTTTGGAGAATCAGGAATGTCAAAAGAATTAGTCGAAACATTTCGTATTGCTGGGCTGTCTCATATTGTTGTTCTCTCTGGATTTAATATTGCAATACTCATCACTTGTATACTCATAGTATTCCGATTCGTTCCACTCTTTTTGCGAATATTTTTTGCAGGAGGTATTGTTATATTTTTTGTTGTGATGGTAGGTGCTGAAGTGAGTATCGTCCGAGCGACATGTATGTCTTTTATTGCACTCCTGGCACTTTTAATTGGGAGAGACTATCGAGCACGACAAGCACTCATCATATCCCTTATTGGTATCATTCTCTATCAACCAAGCAGTCTTCTCTATGATGTGTCGCTTCATCTTTCATTTCTTGCAACAGCGGGAATTGTGTACATGAGCGAAAGTATCAAAAAAAATCTCACCATAATTTCTTCAGTCACGTATAAAGAAATCATTGTAACAACACTCTGCGCATATGTAGCGACACTCCCGTATGTTATGTATACGTTCGGAACTATTTCGCTCTATGCACTTTTTGCAAATATTGTCGTTCTACCACTCGTTCCTGTCATGATGCTTATTACATTTTTGGTTGTTGTTACGGCACCACTTGCCACATTCCTTGCATATGGTTTTGGGTATGTAACAACAATTCTTGGTGAGGGAATTATTTATCTTACAGAGATGATACAAATACTTCCTTTTGCATCACTACAGGTATCATTATCACGCAAAGGAATGTTGTTACTCTATGCAATGTTGGCAGTACTATTTTTTTACATTGCTCGCCGAAGAAACAATGAAACGCCAGCAACAAACAATAGTGAACTTGTGTCTGAAATTATTTCTTACTAAAGAATTATTTTTTTATTTGCTTCTGAAAAGTTCTGTATACAAAGAAGATTACAATACATGCAACAAGCAATGAAACGGCAGTGATCGACTTGAAATTAACATGTTCACCAAAGAAATATCCAATTGAAGTTATCCCAATTGCCCACAATGTAGAAGCAAGTAAAAAGAGAATCAAGGTGAGTTTAGTATTTGTATTTGCAAGACCAGCAACAATTGGAATGAAGGCTTTTACTGAAGGGATAAGTTTGCCCACAAAGATCCACCACATACCCCGACGAGAAAAAGTAGCATGGAGTGCTGTATGAATTTTTGTAAATGTACTCTCGTCTACCATAAGAAGTTTTCGTGCAAAAGGTTTGTCATATTTTTTTACCAAGAGAAATGTAATGATATTGCCGACTGTATTACCAAGCGCTCCTGCAATAATGGTAGGAATAAAAAGGAGCGATGACGTTGCAATAAAATAACCACAGATAACATACAAAAATTGTGATGATGGGAAGTTCATGACGCCATTAGTAAGCATGAGTATAAAGATGGCAACATAAGAAAAGTTAGCAACAAGAAAATGAAGATCCATGTGTAGAGTATACCTCAACATAAGACGAAGTGACCACTTTGTTTCCAATATGAGAAAGCGCTTGCGTGATATCATATATAGTATGAATGAGTGGGCGAAAGAGAAAAAAGAAATAATCAATACTTTTCTCTGCGTATATGGGAAATCTTTTTTCTTTTTTCTTGGAGTATTTCTTAGCTTCATTTCAATCACCTTCCTGATATCCCTTGGTCTTCCAAAAAAACTTCAGGTCTCATTTTTGGATGTTGGGCAAGGAGATAGTATTCTCATACAGACTCCGAGCGGGCACGATATGCTCATTGATGGTGGGGCAAGCGATCGAGTACTTGAAAATATTTCTTCGAAGATGAACTACTTTGATAGGCATATTGATATTGTGATAGCAACTCACGCTGACAGTGATCATGTTACGGGGCTCATTCCTGTACTGCAAAAGTATACTGTTGGCCATATTCTTACTTCACCACGTAAGGGTGATACTGATGTGTTCGAGGAATTAGAAAAACATATCGCAAGTGAAGGAGCAGAAGTGCATGTTGCTGAAGGCGGAGATGGGATTGATTTTGGTGACGGGGTTGTTGTAAAAGTTCTTTACCCAGAGAAAAATTTTCTTCCTCGCGGAAGAGAGACCAACGATGCATCAGTTGTTGTACTCATCAACTATAGCGATCAGTCAATTCTTCTTACTGGAGATCTTTCAAGTGTGTATGAAAGTAGATTATTAGAAGAGGGTCTTCCAAGAAACATTACTATCTATAAAGCAGGACATCATGGTAGTAAGTATAGTAGCGGCGAACAGCTGCTCTCATACATCAAACCAAAGTATGCGGTTATAAGTGCCGGAAAGGACAATCGTTATGGTCACCCAAATGAAGAGACACTTAACAGATTAAAAACATATGGAGAGGTAACACTCTCAACGATAGAACAAGGAGTGATTACATTTTTTCTTGACGGTAAGACAGTAGAAGTAGAGACTTCTAAATAAAGGATATTTGCAAATTGATTGCAGAAGATGTCTACGTTGTATTTCGAAAAGTATATTATTTATGATATGTATCTGAAATATTCTATCGTAGCCAAACCCTACGTCCTTGGCCTGTGTGCTATTTTTGGGTGGGCTGTATGAGATCAAAAAACACGACCCATAAGGTCGTGTTTTTTGGATGTACTACTTAATTATAGTTTGATCTGAAGATGAATCCCTTTCTTCATGCAGGAGGTGCAGATCTTTACACGAGGTCCGTTAGGGATGCGAGCCCACTGAAGGTTAGGGTATACACGACGGTTACCACATGGGTTGAACTTGGTAGCACGAACAGAGTTGGAGTATTTTCCAACAACTTTTGATCCTTTTTCGCAAAGTGGGCAGATATTAGCCATAGTTTTTTGGTTAGTTGCCATATCTTACTATATAAAATGACTTTTTGCAAGCACAAAAACGGCAAATGTAACAAAGAAAAGTCTCCAGTTAGCGGTCTTCCATTTATTAAATAAAATAAAAGCATTCTGGCAACAGCAGCCCTTCTGATTAATTTTTGGTTATTTTAGATACAAGAGACAAGCCAAGAGTCACTCTCCATGCTATGATGTTTCATATATGAATGAATTAATAGGTATTTCACAGGGAATATTTCCTTTTCTTATAATTATCTTTTCAATTATCCTCCATGAGGTGGCCCACGGGTATGCTGCGTATGTGCAAGGAGATATGACAGCACACAGGGCTGGGCGTTTAACTATTAATCCGCTCCCCCATATTGATATTATTGGTTCCGTGATTGTCCCGTTACTGGCGTTCCTGACGGCCGGTACGTTTTTTGGTTGGGCAAAACCCGTTCCATATAACCCTTATAATATTAGGACGAGAATTGGTCTTGCTTTTATTGCCTCTGCTGGAGTTTTGACCAATCTTTTACTAGCTTTTCTTGCCGGGGTCATGTTTAAAATTCTTCTTTTACAAGGGGTACTCACTCCTGAGTTTGGTAAAGCTATATTTACAATTATTTCTGTGAACGTTTCACTCGCATTCTTTAATCTTATTCCAATACCACCGTTTGATGGAATGGCTATCCTGGAGGCACTCTTCCCAAGACTCAGTATTAAGAATTCTTTTGTGAATAATCCTCTGTATCTTGTTGGGGCAATTCTCATAGCCTCTGTCCTTTATGGTGTGTTTATGCCACACGTGTTTTCACTCCTAGAAGTAATTCTTTTATAGGACTTTTATCCATTAGGTACACAGGAGAGCATGAAAGTGTATAACTTGTCTTTTATAATTGTCTTTTATAGTGTATACTAAGGAGATAATGGCTATACTCTCTTTTACACAACAGAAAAAGACAACGATACACAAAAAAACGAGTGTTGATGTTCGTAAGACATCTCGTACTGGTGCACATAAGATCAAAAGACCCACTGTAAAAAATCACTCATCTCATTCAAAGAAACTACAATCACCTTACGTAAGAAAATATAAACGTTACACAAAATTAATAATCAAGTCACTTCTTCTTTCTCCTGCGTTTCATTCTACATTTAAAGTCCTTTCGGTGGCGCTCGTTTCTTTCGGTTTACTTTATGCATCATATTTTTTTATAGGAAAGACTTTTGCTAACGAAGTCGTTGTTTCAAAGTCAGAAATAGTTTCACGAGTATCAAAGCTCGTCACACTCCCAAATAATGAGCCTTATGAGATAGTGCGAGTACAAGATGAGGTAGATTTACAGAAGCAAAATCCATTTTATAAAGACATACAGGAAGGTGACTATATTTTGGCATATAAGGATGTTGTGGTGATATATGATTTACGAAATAATGTTATCAAAGGGATTAAGAGGGGAGAAAACAGGTAGGCGATACACACTATCTAAGTAGTATTGATCGGTATAGTTTTTATAGTGGGTTGCAAAAATGTGCTTTGTCTGGTAGTATTCTACTACTATTTAGATATTGTATGCCTACCATTAATCAACTCATCAAAAAGTCACGTTCTCAAGTTGTTCGTAAGTCACGCTCTATTGCTATGACACGTGGCTTTAACGCTATTCAGAATAAGCCTAATTTCTACGATTCACCATTTAAGCGTGGTGTATGTATTAAGGTGACAACAACAACACCTAAGAAACCTAACTCCGCTCTTCGTAAAATTGCTCGTGTTCGTCTTACTAACGGCATGGAAGTGACAGCGTATATCCCAGGAGAAGGACACAAATTACAGGAACACTCTGTGGTGATTCTCCGTGGGGGGCGAGTGAAAGACTTGGCGGGTGTGCGATATCACATTGTTCGAGGTCGTCTTGATGCTACATCAGTAGACAAGCGCCGCCAAGGACGATCACTCTATGGTGCTAAGCGTCCAAAGGCAGGAGCTCCAGCGAAGAAGTAACAATTTAAGCAAATAATTGTAGATACTACAAAATGCGCGACCTTCGGTCGCGCATTTTGCTATTTATTTATTTTTATTGTAGTATACACAGTACTCGTTATTGAGTATTGAAGCACTTACTGACCATACAACGTTCATGTTTGAGCGAGATTCGCGAAGCCTAGAAATTTTTAGAAGAAGACGTACACACTAGTACGGCGACTGAGAAAGATTTCGTAGCGACAAAGAAGATCACCAAACAGGGGCGTCGTATAATTAACATCTTGTGGAGTACCCTCTGCTTCGGGGAACAGAAAACACAAGAAAACGACAACAGTCTTTAGCCTTTAGCCTTTAGCCTTTAGCAATACGAATTCGTATTTAGCTACAAGCTACTGGCTAATAGCTAATAGCTGCCCAAAAGCTATGCGAAGAAAAGTAAAAAATCGAAATATCGTTGGGCCTGACTCACGATACAATTCTACAAAAGTTTCTAAGTTTATTAATTATGTGATGATTGGAGGCAAGAAGTCTGTTGCACAAGATATTGTGTACGGAGCCTTTGATATCATTAAAGAAAAGACGAAAGGGGTAGACCCGCTTGAGACTTTTAACGCCGCACTTAACAACGCAGGACCAGTAACTGAAGTTCGTTCTCGCCGTATTGGTGGGGCTAACTACCAGGTTCCACGTGAAGTTCGTGAAGAGCGTCGCTTTATGCTCGCACTTCGTTGGATCTTGGATGCGGCAAGTGCGAAAAAAGGAAAGGCGATGAAAATCAAACTGGCTGATGAGCTTATGCTTGCCGCAAATAACGAAGGTGGTGCGGTAAAGAAGAAGGAGGATACACACAGAATGGCGGAGTCGAACAAGGCCTTTGCGCACTTCGCGTGGTAGCCCGCCCCCATTTTGGCGAATTTCTTCGTTGTCTTCGCTTGCTCGTATCTCAATGTACTATCACGTACATCTTTGACACTCACAAGCTCGATGCCTCGAACTTCATCCAAAAATGGAAGCTTGTATCCTTTTTGATTATTGGCAAAATTCAGATAGTCGTGGAGGGCACGCAGAACAACGCGGACAAATACAAATACAAAAGACAACACCAGGGTGTTGTCTTTTGTATTTTATCTAACAAGATGCTTGTAAATTTTATAAAGGAGGATTTTTGGCTATAAAATAATTTTTTGTTATTGGTATATTTTCACAAACCTAATGTATACTAAACAGTAAAGACCAATACGTCTTCTCATTTTCGTTATGTCACCCAAAAGACTATCCCTCCCCCTCTCTTTGTTTCTCCTCCTCTCCCT
>CAYYCT010000016.1:4515-16997 GCA_964470485.1 uncultured Candidatus Saccharibacteria bacterium | reverse complement strand
TTACCTATGGATCCAGTACTTTCACTCTCCTCGATGGCTCTCTCACCCTTGATACTAAGACCGCCACTACTTCCTGCGTGGCTGGGACGAGTTGGGATGGGGGAGTGTGTAAAGGGGTATCTCCTGGTGCGGATGTTAATACCCCAGGGGCAGTAGGAACATTTAGTATTACTCAAAAAATTCCAGGAATGGAACATGTTGATACTCCAATTAGTCTCGCATACCTTAATGACCATGTTGCAGGTTCTCGGGGGCAGATTGGTGTAAGCGGAGGACACCTCTCTCTTGGTGGATCACGTATTAGATTATATGGGATCAATCTTTGCTGTGGAGCAGTTATTCCTCAAAAAGGAGAAGCAGTTGAAATTGCTGCACGCCTTAAAAAAGAAGGATTTAATGCGGTAAGAATAGGAGGTTTTATTCGGCCAATAGATCCAGCCCCAAATCCAGGAACTCCACCGCTTGCGACATATCGTCAACAGGGTATTTTGAATGCAGACAATGTTACATTTAATTCTACCGCAATTGACTATCTGGATTACTTTATGAATCAGTTAATACAAAATGGTATCTATCTTGATATTATTGTTGGAAGTGCCGCCGGAGGAGTTAAGCCACCAGCTGTCCCTGGGTTTAGTGATTGTCTTGATTGGTGTCGTGGAGTTGATCTCTATATCCCAGAACTCATTACATGGCAGAAAGATTATATTGGGCGATTTCTAAATCATGTAAACCCTTATACTGGTAAGGCATATAAAAATGATCCTGCTGTTGTTACTGTCGAATATAATAATGAGAATTCAATTTCTACAATTTGGGGGCAAGGCAATCTAGATATCTATGTTTCTAGTTCCACATTGTATACAAAATATGCAAAACCACTCGAAGATAAGTGGGAATCATGGCTTCAGAATAAATACGCTACACCAAGTGCACTATCTTCTGCTTGGGGGGTAAGTATAGCCGCGTTTAGCGACACCACTATCCCACTCCGTGCAAACATAACCTCAATGTCAAAACAGCAGTACAAAGACTGGATAGAGTTTATTGGGTTTGTAGAGACAACATATAAGAATGATATGCGAAGTTATCTAAAGGGGACTCTTGGAGTAACATCTCTCGTGTATGCTACTCAATCAACATATGATCGTGTTTGGACAAGAAGCATGGATGATGCGTCAGATATTCATACATACCTTGGTGACCTGGGCACTCCAACCGGACAAACTAATCCAACCAATGGTCGACCTGTTTATCAGGTTGAAAATAAGTCGATGCTAAAACAAGCAACGACTGATTCAGATGTTTGGAAGATAACAACTGTTGGGCAATTTGATAGTAAGGAGTATGGGAAACCTGCATTTATTTCTGAAACCGCGTATCGTAATGGTAATCAGTATCTTGCTGAGTTTGAACCAATACTTGCTGCCTATGCTGGGTTTAACGACATTGACGGTGTTTATAATTTTAGTTATAAAGATCATAATCTTTATAACGTGAGTGGCGCAATGGCACCTTGGTATGATTCGACAATCAACTCACTTACTCGTGTAGCAGCAGCTCTTTCCTTTAGACGAGGAGATATCACACCGGGGGCACCAACTATTTACAAAAAAACACAGCAGTCTCACTTAAATGCAATGGTTGATTTTACAACTGATAAAACCAAATGGGTGACGAATGCTGGGAATTTCCATTTTGGTGGGAATGTTCGAGCAGCTTTTACAAACAACGTATATGCTCAAGTATTACCGACCTCATCTGGTGAACAGATAGCGACAGGCGGAGCTCCAGACCCAAGCGGCACGTATGTTACAACGGGAGGGGAGATCAAGCTTAAGGTTGGCGACAGATTTACGCTCAACAGCCCTCGTTCAAAGACAGCAGTTGGATTCTTCGATAGGGTAAATGTTGCACTCTCACCAGATATTAATGTATATATTGGAGATACGATGAATAATTATGCAACGATTAATCTTACATCACTCAATGATTCTGAGATTCTTCCATCAAATAAAATGTTACTAACATTAGGAGGCTACTATACCGTTCCAGGAGAATGGCCGCGTGTGCCAGGTCAAAATACATGGTCTTGGGGTACAGGGACACCAAGAATCGAAGCCGTTCCATCAAAAGTAAGAATCACTACTACCAATGATTACAAAGTTACCGCACTTGATTCAACAGGAGCAAGGAAGATGGATGTCCCAGTAGTAAAGGGTTCTGGGTATATCGAATTCGTTACTGGGCCTCTCTATGATACTGGATGGTATTTGATTGAGAAAAGATAAGAGAAAAACTCAAAACAACAACTGTTCTCTTCAAAGAAGGTCTTCCATTTTTAAAGCTTTTATGGTAGAGTTGCTCTACACTTACTAAATAAAAGAGCGACGTATATCGTCCAAGAGGTTAATCCTTAAGGCTAATCGTGCTCACACAATATATGACAAAATCATCAATTCCTTCAGTAGAGGAAAAACAAAAAGCAGCTTTTACCACACTCTCAAAAGAGTTCGGTTATAAGAATGTAATGGCAGCACCAAAGTTAGTAAAAGTAACCGTATCGGTTGCAACCGGATCAGCAATGAAAAAGGACCGCAAGCGAAATGATATTGTTCTTGATAGACTTGCAAAAATTACAGGACAGAAAGCAACACTTCGTAAAGCAAAGATTTCTGTTGCCTCATTCAAAACCCGTGAAGGAGATCAGATTGGTGTTGCGGTTACACTTCGCGGTGCGCGTATGTTCGGTTTTTTGGACAAAGTATTTAACGTAGCTCTTCCTCGAACAAAAGATTTCCGTGGACTTAATCGCACATCAGTAGACGCTATTGGTAATATGACTTTTGGGATTAAGGAACATACTATTTTCCCAGAAATCAAAGATGAAGAACTAAAAGATGTTTTTGGTATGGCGATCACCATGGGAACAACAGCCAAGACCAAAGAAGAAGCGACAAAGTTCTTTGAACTCATTGGTGTTCCATTTAAAAAAGCATAATAAAAAAGAGATTGTAAAAATTTCTTAAGGGACTACAAAAGCCGCCCCCAAAGGGGCGGCTTTTGTAGTCCCTTGAAATAATCTCTAAGTACATGTAGGATGTTTGAATAACATCGCAGCGTAGCCTGCTCTGTACAGCGTTCATTCCCGAAACCAAAACAAGGAGTACGAGATGGCAAGAAGGAGGGATAGAGGAGACAGGCAGTTTTTCGTCGACGGGGAAATGCGAGACCCAACAGAAATACAGGGGTTACCAACCAGCGAAGAGGGTAGATGCCTGCTGTGTGGACATATTACAACCGAAGATCCTCTGGGTATTCTCGAAAGAAAAAGGGAAATATGTATTCTCCTACGACGCCTCGGTATCGACCCTGATAGTTCCGATGCGGATATTTCCTTCGATTTGCTACGTCTAATGGCTCGACAACTGAGCTGAGCCTCTCAAAAAACAACAAAAATCAAAAAAATGAAAGAGCCCGGGAGACCGCTAGCTCTTTTTGTTTTTGGCCGTAAAGTCAAAAATCCCAAGAAAAACAAGCAAAAGGCCTTGACTTTTGCTTATAAACGTGCTATAGTTAAAGTACCGAAACTACCAGGTGCAGCCATGCATTTGTTTCGAATTTGGGGGCAGATCAAGCCGCTTCTGGCGACTATCGGCCTCCTTGCACTTTTCACAACCCCCGCATGGGTCGGCCCTCTGTGGCATCTCATGCAAAACCTCTAAGGAGACCTCATCATGAACACCGACTCCTGGCGCGCCGTGCGTGGCATCAGCTTCGATCCAGAGCACTATGTGCCACCGGTCGAGAAGAACCCGCACAATCGCCTTCGCTGGTGGCTGGGGGCGCTGGGGCTTTTCGCCCTCGCCCTCGCCTACACCTACGCCCGGATGAAGTGCGGGTGACGGGGATGGAGGCACGTCCTCCGCCAGAAAGGCCAGACGCGAAGCGTCTGGCCTTTAATAATTTCCTTTTTCGTGGTAGTATATTTCTACTAGAAAGTTTGGGAAGGAGATTGTCCATAAGATAATGCGCGGTTAGCTCAGCTGGTAGAGCACTCGACTGATACTCGAGCGGTCCCAAGTTCGAATCTTGGACCGCGCACAGAAATACAAAAATCTGTAGGCTAGAAGCCTACAGATTTTTGTATTTTTGTGCGCCTGTAAACATGGCGCCATGTTTTACATGTTTTTATCGTAAGGGGAGACAATGAGGTATACTTAGAGGTACAATGAAAAAACAATTATTTTTTATAGCAACCTCTGTTTTTTGGGTTGCGGTGTATCCTGCGTCTGCTTTTAGTATTTTCGATAGTTATAGTAATTATCTTCAGACAAAAATCTTTTCACCGACTCCGGCCAATGTCATAGGTGCAAAAGAAGTATCTACACCAAATACTGGCGATAGTCAGGTAATTATTGATGTGCTAGGTAAGTATGCTCCAAGTGATCAATCAAAATCAGTCACCGTCGGGGAAGTGTTAAACAGAGTATTTCCTGACCCAAAAAGTGTAACAGGAAATGATCCAAATCAAGCATGTATCATCAACTATACAAAAAACTATGCTTCAAAAACTAACGTCCCCACTAACGATGTCCCAAGACAACTAAACTTCGCAACATCAAGTCTTGGGGATTGGTATTCTCCATATAATTCTCGAATTTGTAATCCAAGGACAAGTGTAAATGTTAACAACAATTCTCTCTCTATTCGAGTTCCTGTGGTGGGGACTACTACAATTTATTATAAGACAACGGTTATTAACAAAACAAAAATAGCCTTATCTCTCAATAGCTCTCTTCAATATAAAGAAATGTTTAATGGGTTATTCTATAGTGATAGATCAATACATGATTGGCCTCATCTAAAATTTAGCTCAAGTGATTTGATGTGGAAACCAATTACCACATACTCAAAAATGAATTTTGTTCACCAGGGGTCAGTAACCTATGCAAATATGAATACTCACCCCGTTCCCGGAACCCCACCTCTTCATGCTCAGAAAACGTATGACGAAAATAAACACACAGAACATTTTACTACAGGGTTCTCTGTACAATGGAAAGATCCAGCGTGTCCAAAAAAGGATTCAAATAGTCAGCTTTGTAAAAACCAAGGGAAGATATTTTGGTTTCGGGTTGAGCTCTATGATGCAAGACATGATTTTATTGAAGATATAACACCAAAAGCAATGTGGCGAACAGACCAGAACGGGACAGGGCTTCACGTTGAGTCTCTACGGTCATTTTTACCACCCGGCACACAGAAGAATCCTTTTAAAATAATGGGGAATATTGTTACTGCGCAGGCAGATGTCCTTCCAATGATAAAAAACGCAATCCTTGTTTTTGAGGAGAAAAGTAAAGTAGACGGAGTAGATTATGTTCCACCAAGAAAACGTATTGGAGGAAAATATGAAACCAATGAAGAGTACTTTGCTCACTTTGGAGTTAGTTCTATTGGTTTTGGGTGGGAAATGTCTGGCTTAGCAAAAGGAAACTTCGAAACTTACAAGTTCACACTAACAGGTATTCTAAAATAGGAAACTTTTAAAGTCGTGTTTTCTTGCTAGAAGGGTACTTGACATATAATTTTAAATATGGTAGGGTACTGAAATGAAACAGATTATAGCAATAATTGGATTTCTAGGGGTTTTTGCAGCACAGACATCTATTTCGTCTGCGGCATATTTTAGCAATGCTCCAGTTATTCGATGTGAGACACAAATTACAAAAACATTACAAATTGGTTCTGAAAATAATGATGTGTACATCCTCCAAAGGATGCTTGTAAACGCAGGGTTCCTTGGGGCTACTCCAAATGGATACTTTGGATACCAGACAGCTGCGGCGGTACGTGCTTTCCAGTTACATAATGGTATTCCAGCAACTAGTGTTGTTGGGCCAATGACACGAGACGCAGTCAACGAACGTCTCTGTGATACCAATCTTGTTGATAATACCTATTACAATGAGTACTCATACGGTACCTATGGGTATTCAACGGGGATTACCTATGTTGGGAATATTGATCCTTATGTAAAAGTTATTGCTCCTCAATCATCAAATCCTACTGTTTATACTACCCCACAAAACAGTTCATACGCTGCTATGCCTATCGTAGTTGCTGATACTTCTTCATACCCATCACCAAATTCTCCTGTTAATATTTCCTCAACTATTGGTGTAGCAGGTACTCCTTCTTCACAAATAGCGGCGACTAATATAGTTTATAATCCTTCTATGGGGTATACCTATGGTATCACTCCTCAGAGTGGGTCAGTTACTGTTTCTTCACCTGTTGCTAATAGTCTGTACAATGAAGGAGATACTGTTTTTGTAAACTGGGGGACACACAATCTTCAGACTACTTCATTTGCAATTCTTCTTGAAAGCAATATTACTGGGCAGTCCAAAACAGTTGCCGTTGTTTCTGGTAATTCCTATTCTTTTGTTCTTACTAAGGAACTTCTCGACGCTATTTGTTCTGGAACATGTAACAATAATCAACAGGGTTCATATAAAATTGTTATAACTACTCCAACAACTGATATTGCAGGAATTACATCGACACTTCGTGCGGCAGTTGCTCCTGTTACGATTAAACGTCCACTTTCTGTAGGTCAGGTAAGTATTACTACAAGCAAGACACCAGTAAATACCGATGAAGCTTTCAAGCTCTATATCAATGTGCCAACATCATCATCGTGGGGGATAGTGTATCCTGGTAGTTATGTTGCTAAGTTACGTGCAGTATGCCCACCGTCTGTTTCTGCAAGTATCGCTGGGGTTCCATGTGGTCAGGAGTTTGTTGTTCCGTTTGTAAACAATACTACACAGCAAGAAATTCCTGCAAAGATTACTAATCCTACATGGTACAAGCAGGATGTTATATTCCAACTCACTATTGTTAATTCTCTTGGACAGACTATTGGTGTTGGTGAGACTAAGGTAACTGCAAATGGTGCTCCATTTGGATGGTAAGCTAGATCTAGAAAGTCTAAAGATAAAAATTAAAACGATGCTTTATTAAAGCATCGTTTTAATTTTATTTTGCTTGTTAACGTACTGTTTTCACAAAAAACATTACTCCAGTAACAATACTAACGAGAAAAGTTCCCCACAGAATATCTATGAGTGCAAGTGACCAGGAATAGTCCTTCAAGGTTGCAAGGTTAGTAAAGTCATAGAATGCATAAGCAACAAAACCAAAAAGTGCCCCATACACTACCGCTTGGTAGAGAGACCCTGCCTTAGGGAGGACGAAGATAGAAATACCAATGATTGCAATAATATAAACAAAGGGGGCCGCTGGTAGGTAAGGAACAAGAGATCCATCTTTAAGGGTGATGTGACTTTCAAGATTTTTTAGATAAAAATCTTTAGCAATCACAGCAAGCCAAACATAATCAAAAACAGCGAATGTTAGTAACCCAGCGAGTGATGAAAATAGTGTTGGTAGCATAATAAAGAGAAGTGTATCATAGTATACACATTATATTTTGACTTGCTGGTAGTTATCTTGTAGAGTGTGATTGGTAGTCAGTTTTTCCATAAACCAACCTCACATAAGGGAGTAGCATCATGAGTCGTTCAGGTTATCCCGCTACAGCCATTGCAGCGCTTGTCGCTGAGGTGAGTATCAGGCATATTTCTGGCAGAAGCCTCTCGCAGGAACATTGTGCAGCACTACATGAATACGAGAAAGATGGGGGTGATATCGTGTCACTCATCGGCACAATCGGAATGGGGAAGCTGCTTGCAGAATATCACAAAGAGCATCCTCAGGTGGCCTCAAGCGGAAGTAGCGTGTTTGAAGCAAGGTATCGTTTGAACGACGCTTCAAACACCATTCTCATCGCAGACCTTGCTCGAGTGGAATTTGTCCTTTTTGGTGTGCCAGTTACCCCAGATGAGGCTGTCGGAATGAGTGAGAGTAGGTACCACCGAAGCGAAGGATATCGTGGTGGAAAAAGAGCAAAACTCGAGGCCTTCAGAGAAGCTTGCAAACACCCTTACGTTAAGGGTGTTCTAGAGGTTGACCCGGACTATTTCGTCCGTCTTGATCGTCTAATTCTCAAGTTGCTCAATGAATCTAGGCGCAATAAGATAACCCAAAGACTGTGAAGCATTCTTCGAACAGGGATATAGGGAATTCCTAAGCCCCACGCCAGTTTGGCGTGGGGTATGTTATTTTGTAGAAGCATGTATTGTTATTCTGCTTATTTTGTGGTAGAATCTCTGAACTGTCTGTAATCCATGTTTTTACGTAAGTAGCATGTATATTTACGCAAATACAAGTGATATTCAGATGGTGTATAGACCTTTTAGGGTATCTATAGTAACTATTAGCTTGTAATTATTTAACAACGAATGGCAAAAACATCAACTATTGCACGAAGCAATAAAAAGCCAAAGTTCTCGTCACGAATAGTCAACCGATGCTTCAAATGTGGTCGAAAGCACGGATTCATGCGAGATTTTGGTCTATGCCGAACATGTTTTCGTGAGCTCGCTAACGAAGGGATGATTCCTGGTATTAAAAAGGCTTCTTGGTAATTTATTCTCTATGGATCAAATAGCAAACATGCTTATTGCAATCAAAAACGGTGGCCTTGTAAAAAAGGCAACAGTTATTCTTCCTTCATCTAAGATGAAGGTAGCGATTCTTGAGCTTCTCAAAAATGAAGGGTATATAAAGACATATAAAGTCGAAGAGGGGGTTAAGCCAACAGTAGAAGTGGTGCTTGCTTACACAAAAGATGCTCCACGTATTCATGGAGTTGCTCGTGTGTCTAAGCAGTCTAAACGTGTCTATACTGGTGTTAAGAAGATTTCTTCTTTCAAGTATGGTCATGGAATGACCGTGCTTTCTACCCCAAAAGGCATTCTCTCTGATAAACAAGCACGTAAGGAGCAGGTCGGCGGGGAACTATTATTCACAATTTGGTAAAAAACGTATGAGCAGAATAGGAAAACAACAACTACAAATTCCAGCAGGTGTCGAAGTTACCTTCGATGCCCATGCTGTACGTGTGAAGGGGCCACAAGGAGAACTTGTAAAAGCTCTTCGTGATGAAGTTATTTTTAAGCAGGAAAATGGGATCATCACATCATCACCACGTAGAAATGACAAATTCTCCCAGTCACTTTGGGGAACGTACATGTCTCATCTAAAGAACATGATAACAGGAGTCGTTACTCCATTTAGTAAGCGACTTCTCATCGAAGGGGTTGGGTTCAAGTGGGAGGTAAAAGGCACAGACCTTTATCTCAACATTGGATTTTCTCACCAGGTAATAAAAGCTATCCCTAAAGGGGTAACTGTTGTTGCTGAGAAAGGAGCGCTCACGATTACAAGCATTGATAAAGAGGCGGTTGGACTCTTTGCTAATCAAATCAGATCACTCAAGAAACCTGAACCATATAAAGGTAAAGGAATCCGTTATAGCGACGAGGTGATCCGCCGTAAGCAAGGCAAGAAATCAGCATAATCTCTAATCTGTACTATTTAATTCTATGAAAACAAACATTAAAACAGAAAAGCGTGCTCGCCTTCACAAGAAAATTCGTTCTCGTGTTTCTGGCACCGGAGAATGTCCAAGACTAGCTGTATTTCGTTCTAACCGCTACATGTATGCACAACTTATCGACGATGTCCTCGCGATAACACTTGCCTCTGCATCAGATATTTCTCTTGATGGCAAGATGAACAAGGTTGCTCGCGCAACAGAGGTGGGTAAAAAGATTGCAGAAGAAGCAAAGAAGAAAAAAATTACCACAGTCGTTTTTGACCGTGGCGGGTTCTCGTACCGAGGTCGAGTGGCAGCACTTGCAGAAGGTGCTCGCGCTGGAGGGTTAATTTTCTAAATCTATGACAGAAACAAAAACAACATCTACTCAAACAGTAGAACCAAAAGCAGAAACAAAAACTACAACCGTAGAAACAGGAAATGTTGCTGTAGCTCATGAAAGAGTTGAACGAGGTGCTCCTCGAGGAAAAGGTGGAAAGCCAGGAGGACGTGGCGGTTCTCGTTCACCAAGAGCTCCTCGCGAGAAACCAGAGTTTGATAGTAAAACAATCAGTATTCGTCGTGTGACTCGTGTGGTTTCTGGAGGAAGACGTTTTACACTCTCAGTTGCTCTTGTGGCCGGAGACAGAAATGGACGTATTGGTCTTGGAACTGGTAAGGCGCTTGATACTCAGGTTGCAATTGAAAAGGCGCTTAAAGCTGCAAAACGTAACATGATGACAATCAAGCTTTCAAAGACAAAATCACTTTCACACGATATTGAAGCGAAATTCAAATCTTCTGAAGTTATGATTATGCCAAATAAGGGTCGTGGTCTTATCGCGGGGTCATCTGCGCGTACTATTCTTGCCCTTGCAGGACTAAACAATGTGACTGCGAAATTCTATTCAGGAACAAAAAATAAACTTAACAACGCTAGAGCTACGATGAAGGCGCTACAACAAGTAGCATATGCTCACGGTGAAGCTCCTGTAGCTGCCATCAAGATGCCGGTTGTTGAAGAAAAAGTTATTGAAGCTATTACCAAGTAATTAAACGACTATGCAAACACACGAAATAAGACGCGAACACGCGCATAAAAAACCAAAGCTTGTCGCTCGTGGTGGTAAGCGAGGAAAAACTGCCGGCAAGGGAGGTAAGGGTCAAACTGCTCGTGCAGGACATCGAGTACGTCCAGCAATGCGAGATATCATCAAGAAACTTCCTAAATTGAGGGGTCATGGAAAGAATCGATCAGAATCTGTCTTCTATAGAGGTCCAGAAGCTGTTGTGAATGTTGGTGCGTTAAATGTCTTCGCAAAAGGAGATGCAGTAAACCCAGCAACACTTATTGTGAAAGGACTTATCAAAGAAACTCTCGGTAAGGTTCCTGTGGTAAAAATTCTCGGAACAGGAGATCTTGCTATAGCACTTACAATTACCGGATGCGATATTTCAGAAAGCGCAAAGGTAAAAGTCGAAAAAGCCGGAGGAACTGTGAGTCAGACCGTAAAGGCAAAACCACAATCAGATGAACAGCTAAAGAAAATTGCTGACAAGAAAGTAAAGAAACTAGAAAAAAAATCAGGGAAAGGTGGGGCAAAAAAGAAGAAATAAAAATATCTTTATGATACAAGGAAAAAGGACGCCTGCAGCGTCCTTTTTCCTTGTATGCATCAGACTAATTTGGAATAGCTAAAGACTTCTTACTATGGTAGAATATAGCAATTATGAAAACAATTAAGGCTATTTTTTCTGACCGAGGACTCCGTAATCGTATTTTATTCGTTGTCTTTATTCTTGTTATTACTCGTATTTTGGCTGTGATCCCAATTCCACAGATTGATGCTTCGGCACTTACCAGTATTCTTAATCAAAATAGTTTCCTCGGACTTCTCAATATTTTATCTGGAGGAGGAATCGCTAGCTTTTCTATTGTGATGCTCGGTGTTGGTCCATATATTACTGCGTCTATTATTATGCAACTCTCAACCGTACTCTCTCCTCGCCTTAAGGAAATGTACCAAGAGGAAGGAAATGCTGGGCGACAGCGATTTGTTCAATATGGAAGAATCTTGTCACTTCCTCTTGCTGTTCTTCAGGGGTTTGCACTTCTTACACTTCTTGTAAAACAAAATGCTATTCCACAAATGACTTCATCGGAAATGCTATTCAATATTATTATTGTTACTGGGGGTACCATGCTTATGATGTGGCTTGGTGAACAGATTAATGAAAAGGGTATTGGCAACGGAGTATCACTCATTATTTTCGCAGGTATCGTAGCTGCGCTTCCACAGAAACTAGGACAGTACTTTATTACTTTCGATGTATCTCATATACCAACATTTGCCGGGCTTATTGTTCTTGTTTTGGTTGTTATTTCTGGTATCGTCTTTGTTACTGAGGCAGAGCGACCAGTTCCTGTGACATATGCTCGTCAAACTCGCATGGGGCAATCAAACGGTCTTGGGGCATCAACATATCTTCCACTTCGTCTTAATCAGGCAGGGGTTGTGCCAATTATCTTCGCTATTTCTATTCTTATCTTCCCTCAACTCATTGCTCAACTTTTGGCAACGTCTGGAAGTGGGGCATTGCAATCATTTGCAAGATCATTAAATGCTCTTGTTGCTAATCAGTGGGTGTACGGAGGGACGTACTTCTTCTTGGTGGTAGCATTTACCTATTTCTACACAGCAGTTACCTTTGATCCAGAAAGAACAGCAGAGAATCTTCAGAAAAATGGCGCATTTATTCCAGGATACCGCCCAGGAACAGCTACTGCTGAGCATATCGGATATATTCTCGGCCGTGTGACGTTCTTTGGGGCTGTGTTTCTCGGTGTTGTGGCGGTACTTCCTGTTGTTGTTCAGGCAGTGACTGGTCTAACTGCTGTACAGGTTGGCGGAACATCACTCCTCATTGCTGTTTCGGTAGTGCTTGATGTGATTAAGAAAGTTGATGCACA
>CAYYCT010000016.1:0-4415 GCA_964470485.1 uncultured Candidatus Saccharibacteria bacterium | reverse complement strand
GCATCACTTCTTAAGACGCTCTTAGAAGGCAAGTCCAGTAATCCTGTGATTCATATTACAACAGGTGGAGGATTCCGTGATTTTATTAACTCACAGAGTTATGCTGCGAAACTCGCTCACTCGGTAAATGAGAGAGGCGGATTACAACCTGAGTTTCTCGCAGTATGGAATTGGGCTAATATTTTTATCACCACCCTTAAAGGAGAGGAGACAATTATTTTAGATGGTGCCCCACGCAAACCATTTGAGGCTTCTATTTTACATAGTGCAATTTCTTTTTTTGGTTATACTAATCCGACAGTCATATATCTGGATGTTTCTGAACATGAATCACGAGACCATCTTATTAAGCGAGGGAGAGAAGACGACACCCAAGATCAAATTTCTGGTCGCACGGGATGGTTTGAAACAGATGTTCTACCAGCTCTCGAGATCTATCGCAATGACCCACGATACCAAGTACTTCATATCAATGGTGAGCAATCCATAGAAGCGGTACATGCGGAAATAGTTGAAAAACTTGGGACTATAGGGTAGTATTCATATTTTCTGACACCAAGCTATTTTTCACCATTTTTATCCATGAAATATAATATTAAAATCAAAAATGAACACGATATCACCATACTCCGTGAAAGCGGCAAGCGACTTGCTCGTGTTTTAGACGCGGTGAGCAGAGAAGTGAAGCCTGGAGTCACAACAAAGTATCTCAATGACTTTGTGTATACCATGATTACGGAAATGGGGGATAAGCCTGCATTTCTTAACTACAAACCTTTCGGCGCATCATATCCATATCCAGGGAGTATTTGTATTTCCGTAAACGATGAAGTGGTGCACGGTATTGGTGACGATAGAGTTCTCAAAGAAGGGGACATTGTAGGCCTAGATGGTGGCGTTACCCATAAAGGTATGATTTCTGACTCTGCGCGAACAGTCCCCGTTGGGAAAATTAGCCATGAGGACGACGAATTATTGAGGGTGACTAAGGAAGCACTCATGGCCGGTATACGAGCCGCGAAGTGTGGCAGGTATGTGAATGATATCTCAAAAGCAATCGAAAAAGCCATTCCAAAAAAATATGGCGTTGTTAAAATTCTTTCAGGTCATGGGGTCGGATATAAAGTTCATGAAGAGCCATATGTGCCGAACTTTGATGATGGAGTGAAAGGTCCAAAGCTTGTCCCAGGGCTTGTCCTTGCGCTTGAACCAATGGTGAATCTTGGGACCGATGAAGTCTACTTGGCAGATGATGGGTATACGTTTATTACTAAGGACCACAAGAAGTCCGCACACTTCGAGCACACTATTCTTATTACAGAAGGGGATGCGGAGATATTGACGATATAGGGGGGCTACAGAACAGGTTGTTATCGAATTGGTTCAGGTCCTCTCTGATATACTTATAGAGATGTTTTTATAAATAAAAAATTATATGAATAATTTACACGTGTTATCACAAATTAATTCTCCTAGCATTGCGGCAATTTTTGCACTAGGGTATTGGGTTAGTTTTATCTTTTTAATGGTTGCTATCTTGCTTGTAGTTGTCCCAGTATGTTTGGTTTTTGTAAAAGCTGGCAGAAAATGGTGGGAAGCAATTATTCCAATCTATAATCTATATATTTTAACTATTATTATTGGTCAACCTTGGTGGATTATATTTGGTTTCTTCATTCCGGTCGCTAATTGGGTTGTAGGAATTTATAGTAATTATCACCTTAGTAAACGATTTGGGTATGGTATTCCTTTTACACTTGGTTTAGTTTTTTTGCCATTTATCTTTTTCCCAATACTTGGTTATGGAAAAGCAGTATATATAGCACCACAAACAGACTCTACTCAGTAGAGAGGGTATCATGTTGCTGATATAAAAGTAAAAATATTTTGAAATCTTTTTATTCCTTTACTTATATATAATAAGAGGGGTACACTATATAGGTATTAATAATCTAGTAGTACTATTTCTATGGATGCCCTATCATTGCTTACGACTTCAGTTCCTAGTTATTTTGTTATTGGGCCATTATTTATCGCACTCATTATACTTATAGTTATGATCGGCAAAAAAGATAAGCCGGTTGAAACTACGCCTACAGCACCTCAAGCGCCAGCAGCAGAGGTTGCACCAACCCCTACGCAACTATCACCTCAACCGGCAGCTGCCCAAAGCAGTGAAGGGTGGCATTCAGTCCCACCAAAGGAGGTTATACAATCCGCACAGCCTGTTATACAACAGACCCCAGAAATTCCTGCACAAGCACCAGGCATGGTTGCAGGATCATCACTTCCACCAGTCACACCGAACCCTCTTCCGATGGAGCATATGCCTCAGCAGCCAGAGCTTGTTATTAATCATCCACCTGAGCCACCTTCACCTGCATCTATTCCGCCGATTAGTTCATGGAAACCATCATCAACACCAACAGTATCAAGTGAAGTGTTGGGCGAGTCAGAAGCGGTATTACAAGCCCACGCTATCGTACAAGAGCCTTCTGTTGCACCATCCACACAGGCGCCAGAGTCAATACAAGAACCAGCTCCTCAAATAGAAGTACCCCAACCAGTATCAACCGATCAAAACCCTTCAAACGTAGCACCAACAGCATCTGTATAAGAAAAAATACAAGAGATATATTTTTCTACGTTGTTCATCCACTAGTAACTACTACCTGGTAACTATATACTGTTCTTATGAATCAACAATTTGCAACTCCAGAAGAAGAAATTGCCTATCTTCGCCAACAAGTGAAAGATAGAATGGAACGTGCAAAAGGTTTTGAAGATAGATTTACCGAGAAAGACAATGCTCACGAAGCTGTTAGAGATTATCGATCTGTCCCAATTGGGCGCGTTATTAAAGAGGAATCACATATTACAAGCGGAGAGAAACATCGCCTTCTTGAATGGCTTGCGCCGCGCGAAACAGATGAGCAGGTGCGCATGCTTTCACAAGTAATGGCTGAAAAGGGGATTAAGAATGCTTTTAATGTGGCTGAGGAATTGAATGATCCAGAAGTTGAAGATGACTTCGAGCGTTTTGTTGTCCAATATATTATTTCTGGCCACGAAGTAAAAAATAATGTTTCAAAAGAAGAATGGAAAGCGCTTCATATGAAGCTTTTTGAGATTACCCTTCCAGAAGCTCCTGATGGCCAAGTAAAGCAAATGAAAGAAATGATGGGGTTTATGGAGCAGTGGTATGCTTCCATGCAAGCCCTTGCCAGCGATGCGACAAATAAAGAAAAAAACTACTATTCTCTTGAACTTGGGGTTGCTAATGGTTCCACTACAGCGTCATTTTATTGTGCAGTGCATATCGACTATGCTCCAATGTTTGAAAAGGTAGTTTTGGGTATTTTCCCAACAGCAAAAATAGAAGAACAAAAAGAAGATTACAATATTTTTCACCATCATGCCATTACGGCATGCTCATACGCAAGTCATGCTACTCACCCGGCACTTCCAATTAAGACCTATACTAGCATGGAGGCTGATCCGATGTCACTTATTATTTCCTCCTTTACCAAGATTGCAAAAGACAATGAAGGACTTGCACTACAAATTCTTATCCGTCCTGCTGGAGATGTGTTCTCAAGGCGTTTTGGGGAGATGTTGGAAGATTTACGTAAAGGAGAGACCCTTAAGCGTGCTATCGATAAGCAAAGTTTGCTAAAAGAATCTTTTTATATTCTTGGCGAAATGTTTTCAAACACCAAAACAAAAGAGGAAAGAGAAGAAGACAAAAAGAAAAAAATAACCCACATCGATGAACAAGCCGCAAAACTTATTCAAGAGAAAATGGGAAAGACAATCATCGAAACCAATATCCGCATTATCTCTTCAGCAGAATCTTTAGCTCGTACTCAGGCAATTCGCGCCGACCTTGAGGCCGCTTTTTCTCAATTTTCTGAAATAAACGGCAACAGTATCAAGTGGGTAGAAGTAGAAGGAAGGAAACAAAAAGCTCTTCTTCATCGTTATTCATATCGACTCTGGAATGAAGAAGAAAGTTACCCGTTAAATATCTCTGAGCTTGCGACGCTGTTTCATTTTCCAATGCAAACCAGAGATGTTACAAATATAAAAGAACGTACCTATACGCAAGTTTCCGTGCCAACAGATCTCTCTCGTGAAGGAATTATTCTCGGGGTTAATAGATCAAGAGGATCTACAACTGAGGTTCATTTTGGGAAAGAAGACCGCATGCGTCACATGTATGTTATTGGTCAAACAGGAACAGGGAAGACAGTATTCCTCAAGAACATGATCATTCAGGATATCAAGAATGGTGAAGGGTGCTGTTTCATCGATCCTCATGGTAGTGACATCGAAGATATCTTGGCTAACATTCCGCCAGAGAGAGCAAAGGATGTCATTTACTTTGACCCAGCATATGTACCGCGCCCCATGGC
>CAYYCT010000015.1:0-17098 GCA_964470485.1 uncultured Candidatus Saccharibacteria bacterium | reverse complement strand
TTGCGTATGGATCTAATACTTTCACCCTCCTCGATGGCTCTCTCACCCTTGATACTAAGACCGCCACTACTTCCTGCGTAGCTGGGACGAGTTGGGATGGGGGAGTGTGTGTGGCGCCAATTGTAAAGGATTGTACAAATTGTTTTAAAAAGCGATACATTTATTATAGCGGTAATTTTGTTAGGGCAAATCTAACAAAGGACGAAAGTTATGCAAAACTTGTCGAGCTTATTGATAGAGGTAAAGCCGCAGGCTATAACGGTATTATGGTCAATGCTGGCGGAAGTGGAGATTACGCTTCAATGGTACGAGGGTCAGTCCATACAGATTATTATACAAATTTTGCTGATCTTGTTGCTCGTGCCAAGGCAGCAAACATGGAAATAATCCCTGTTGCTCTTACTCCTCAATCTATGACAGGAATTGATTCCACAAGTACCGAAGTAATTCCAGTAAAGTCACGACCTTTTATTGTTGCCTCAGGAACAGCTCTTTCTAAGGGAAACGAGATAACAATTAATACTAGTTTTGAAAGTGGTTCTACAGGATGGAATCTGCTCGATACAGGTATTACTATTGACTCTACCACTGCTCACACCGGAACTTCTTCAGTAAAAATTGACGCAGGGAGTGGAAAACCAATGATACGCCTCTATAGAGAGTTTACTGGCTTACAACCCTTTACCTCATATCGAATGTCTTTTTGGATAAAGACGAATGAGTTTGATGCTCCGCTATGGATTCAAATTTATGACGGCAAAACTAAAAATCTGGTATACGGTGCAGCGGGAGGAATTGGCGTCGGGACAAAATCTAATGGAGACTGGGAGTATGGAGCAAATACTAAATTACCGACACAGGAATGGAAAGAGTATAATTTAGATTTTAATACATTCAACAATTCTACTGTTCGACTGTACTTTGGTATCTGGGCTAACCCAACACTTAAAGGATATGCAAATATCGATGATATTCACATCAAAGAAGTTGGTCTTTCGCATGTTATACGGAGAGAGTCATATCCAATTATTGTTACATCGGCAGACAACACAACTACATACACGGAAGGGGTAGATTATATTGTTGGAGTTGAAAAGCTCACGATTCCTTCCTCGTCACGTATTACTAACGGCAGTACTATTAATGTTACCTGGGGGCAGTCAGGGAAAGGGTTTGCAGATGTGTGGTTTGCTCCGGCGAGCGCTTGCTATCAGAGTTTTTTTGACAATAGTAAGGCGGTAGCGTCTAAAACAAATAATCTTCTTGGTTCTCCAAAAGGTTTCTTTGTTTATTATGATGAGTGGCGCGTGATGAACTGGGATCCGGCATGTGGGAACATAACAGCAGGACAATACCTGGCGAATACGATGAAAAAAATAGAAAAAGCCTTATACGAGATAAACCCTAATTTTGAAATTTACGTATGGAATGATATGTTTGACCCGTATCACAATGCAACAACTTCATACTATATGGTAAATGGTGATGTATCTGGATCCTGGGATGGCCTCGGAACAAAAACAATTATTATGAATTGGTATCATGGTAATTCAGCAAACCAAATCAACTCACTTAAATTTTTTTCAGGAAAAGGGATGCGACAAATGTTGGCGCTATATTATGACGACACAACACTCACAAAAACAGACGCATGGTTAAAAAGTCTTGATGAGGCTGAAAAACAGGGAGTTACTGGAGTTGATGGGTTTATGTATACAACTTGGTATGGCAACTCCAATTACGGTGATTTGGAACGAGTTGCTGAATATATCAAAACCAAGTATCCGTCTCGGTGGCCAAAATAAAAATTTTCTACTAATGCATTTTTTATGAAAAAGGGCGAGGTTGACCTTTTGGTAAAAAAGGAGTAGAACTACAGTAAAGCCACTCAATCCTGGGTGTCATAGTTCGATCACAAGGCTTCGGCCAAGGAGGTGTGCCATGAGTAGCCATAATGGCATCGACTTCCTTTGCGGGAAGGTTGCCAAGGTTCAACGTCTTCCAAACGGGTGGACAAGGATATACAGTCGGTTTGACGATGTGAGCATTGCTCCCGGACAAGAAGACTGTCTCAACAAGATCACCGAAGGTCATCGCCGGATGATTGTCCTGCGAAATGGGGTTGTCCTTGGTGTCTTTGGGCGACCACGCATTCGATTACTCCAAATGATTCAGCGAGGGGCTTCGATTACTGAAGAGGTGATCGAATGTTCTCTTCCAATGTGGCCGAAACCCCAACGGTTCAAAGAGAGAACCGAAAGGAAAGTGGCGTTAAAGGTAGCGCCGGCAGGAAGAAATTGGTTAGACTCCCACACGGGGAACTAAAAAAAAGGGGGGTGGAGATCGAGGGCGGCCGATATGGCCGCCTTTTCTTTTTGCCAAAAATATGGTAGAGTGTGCTCCTATGACTGAAATAAATGAAACCATAGTAGACAGCCGTGTGTATGAAGTTTCTTTCATCTTTGATAACAAACTAGATGAAGGCTCGGCGCTTGAAAAAAGTAACGCAATCAAGCAGTCTATTGCTACCTTAGGGGGTAGCTTCATTTCAGAAGAAGCTCCGTACATGCGAGAGCTTGCTTATGAAATGACTCGCGTTGTTAATAATGTGAATGTTCATTTCAACGAAGGTTACTTCGGATGGATAAAATTTGAACTCGATGGTTCAAACGTTAAAGAACTTGAAAAAGGTCTCAAACTTGATGAGCAAATCGTTCGCTATCTTGTTGTGGCTACTGTTCGTGAAAATACCGTGTTTACAAAACGTGCACCAGTTATTAAAGCTGAGACGCTTGTTGCAAATGATGTTAACATCGACACAACAGCTGATGCTGATATTGTCGATATCGCTTTACCAATCACTGAAGAAGTTACCCCAGAAGTTCTTGCTGAAATTGCTCCAGTTGTGGAGGAGGAGGCTACTGGCGAAGTGAAAGAATAGGTAGTAAAATAGAAAGTATATAGTATTGTAGTTATAATTTTACTATAACCTAAACCCTACAACCTATTACCAATCTTTATGTATCTCAACAAAGTATTACTTTACGGAAATCTTACTCGTGACCCAGAGCAGAGATCATTACCAAATGGAACTGCCGTAACTAATTTTTCTCTAGCGACAAACCGTATCTATAAAGATGCAAATGGCGCACGACAAGAACAAGTTGAATATCACAACATTGTGGTATTCGGTCGCCAAGCAGAAACAAGTGCTCAGTACCTTAAAAAAGGCCAAGGGGTTATGATCGAAGGACGCATCACGACACGTTCTTGGGATGATAAAACAACTGGCGAGAAAAAATATCGCACAGAGATCATCGCTGAGGCAGTACAATTTGGACCTAAGTCAGGAGGGGTTGCGCCAGAAGGGTTCGCAGGGAATCCTACCCCCACAACACCAAAAGGAGCATCTTCATCTGCTGATCTAGATACCATTGACTATGGTGATTCGAACATCAATCTTGATGATATCCCATTCTAAACAGAGAGGAAGGAAATGCTTTTATGTTCGTATAGTAAAATCTAGTAATTAAAATTTATTAACATAGTTATAAAAAAATGAAAAAACAAGATCATTTCAACCAAAACAATATCAAGTTTATCGACTACAAGGATACAGAAATTCTTGTGAAGTTCTTGAACCCACACGCTCGTATTCTTAATCGCCGTAAGACTGGTCTTACCGCTAAGAATCAGCGCGCACTTGCAAATGCTGTTAAGCGGGCACGATTTATGGGGCTTCTCCCATACGTCGCTCATTAAAATTAAAATTTTACTTCAGCTACTGCATTACAGAAAATTTCCCCTTCACGCGTCGTACTAGATGTACGCCTTTGGTCGCAAAAATTTTCTGTGCCTTGTATCTAAAGCAAATTTTCTAATTTTAGCGCAACAGCAGATCTCGCAAACCTAGGCAGACCATGCAGACTGAACACAATACAAAAGCGGCATCCTTTGGGTGCCGCTTTTGTATTGTGTTCCTATTTTTAGTGTATACTTCTCCTATTATGACAGAACAATTTTTTACAAATTCAGAATCAAGAATCGAGGAAGACAAAGGACCAGCAATGAGATTTAATAATCTTATTCTTGAGCTAGGAGAATTTCCACGAGGTGATATTGATGTCGATAAAAAGACAGAAATATATGAAAAACTATTAGCTGTTGCAAAAGAACTCCCGGTATCAGAGCACCAAAATCTTGAAGATTATCTTGCTTTAATTAAAACAGCGATGGATAAGTCATTATCATAAATAGGGGAGAAAGAAGATGACGGGTATTCGGTACTCAAGTAGAGATAACTTTACTTGTACGTATTCCCATCTCGTAACTTAATAGAATCAATGACAACAACGACCCCTTCTTTGTGAAAAATAATTCTAAAGCCTCTTCAGCATTTTTATCAAATCTTTTGCATCAATACCTCTACCTTCTGTGTCTCGCTTGGAATCAAAAATTATCTTCTCTCTTGAATTTTTCATAACATTAAGTATATACAATTTTTTAAAATATCAATTTTGTTTTTCTTCACTTTTTTGCTAGTATGAAAGCATTAAACTATTAATAAAGTAACCCCACTTCGCGATTATGCTCCGCGGGGCACGCCATCAACTATTTATGTCCCAACCATCACACCCAAAAAAAGAAAGAACCTTTGTCATCCTTAAGCCAGATACCATTCAGCGAGGACTTGTTGGGGAAATCATTAAACGTTTTGAACGTATTGGTCTTAAGATTGTTGGTATGAAAATGCACATGGTAGATGAGAAGGTTCTATGGCAACACTACAATAAAGATGATGCGTGGTACCTCAAGAAGGGGACAAACATTCTTGAGAACAAGAAAAAACTTGGAATGAAAATAGAAAAGGAAGCGATTGAGTACGGAAAGGATATTATCCGTGCCATGGTTCACTATATGTGTGCGGGTCCAGTTGTTTCTCTTGTTCTTGAGGGGAACAACGCACAAGCAGTTGTTAAGCGTCTTGTTGGTGGAACTGAGCCAGCAACAGCAGATACAGGGACTATTCGTGGTGACTATGCACTTGATACATATTATCTTTGTGATGTTGATGGGAGTCGTGGCATGAGAAATCTTATTCATTGTACTGATCCAGCGGATGGTGAAGGGGCATATAAGAGAGAAGTTGATCTCTGGTTCACGCAAAAAGAACTTCAAGACTACCGTCTTGTTACAGAAGCAATGCTTTATGATGTAAATCTCGATGGAATCAGGGAGTAGGATGAGTCTCAAAAAACTTAAGCAGTAAAAAAGCATCACCCCGAGATACCCTTTTGTGCTACATTTGATAGTAAGCAAAAAAATACTCTAACATATCTTTTAAAAATGAAAAGAGTGAAAATTGTAGCTTCTCAATAATGGTTTTAAAAATAGGGGTTTATTCAGTATTGCCACAACCTAAAAGCTAAGTATTAATAAGTTGATTTTGTTATCCACATAATCCACAAAAAAATTGCTTCGCAGAACTTGTTTGGCTTCCGTAAAAACCTATAATGAACATAGGTGCTCAGAATTCAACAATAACAAAAAGCTTTCAGGTTATAAGTTTGATTACCTGCCGTTTGCGGTAAGGAGTGTCGTACTCATAGTCTGGCGTTATTGTTGTAATAAAAAGTACCTCCACTATAGAAAAAACCTCATGGGTGCCATGGGGCTTTTTCTTTATTTTATTTTTGCTAGCAGTAGTTATAACAACCCTTTACTTTTTTTATAGCGAGAATATAATGAGTGCAGGGTGTTTAGGTATTTTTCTGGATAATACATCTTTGGGCTAAGGAATATTGCGAACTAGACCGTGGTCTTATGCGTTTCCTGCCCACCTGACATAAAACATCAGGAAGATGTCCTAACACCCTATGAGAAAAGCCGTCCGCAAGGACGGCTTTTCTCATATATTCTCCTGTATTGAAATTTTATCGTAGGTCATTAAATAATGAATAAAAAGACGCTGAATAAGCTGTCCACTAAGTCTGGTAACATGAATGTGCTACAAGCTAATAAATAAAGGCTACAAGCTGCCCCTATGGTATACTTTTTATTAATGAAACATATTATTAGTTCGTCACTTTATCTTATAATTTTATTATGTCTTTCAAAATTTATTTTTGATCCGACATATCTTTACTATGAAATTCCGTGGCTCGATATTCCGATGCATGTTATGGGAGGGTTCGGAATTACCTCACTTACTTTGGCAATCGCGGTGTATAAGAAAAAAAAGATGTCATTAATCTCAGCTCTTATGATTTACCTTGTTGTTGCCGTTGGGTGGGAAGTATATGAGTTTCTTGGGGATGTTATCAATACCATGAAATGGAATGGCTGGGGAGACACGCTAGCAGATACGTGTAATGGTGCAATTGGTGCTTTGGTTGCCTACTATCTTCTTAAAAAGTAAACATCATGTCTGTTTATTGTAAATACTAATTTCCAAAACTATAATTATATTTCTATGTCGACATTCCGTATCACATTTGCAGGAGGGGCACAGATGCCGACAGGGTCTAACTTTTTAGTCGAATTTGGAGGTAAAAAAATTCTCATTGATTGCGGTCTTGTGCAAGGCGAGAAATATTCACTTCCAATTAATCAAGAACCTTTCTCATATGACCCAAGTTCTGTTGACATGCTCTTCATAACCCACGCCCACCTCGATCACGTAGGACGTATTCCCAAGCTTGTGCGCGATGGATTTAAAGGTGAGATTATTAGTACTGATCCAACCAGAGAAATGGGCGAGCTTATTATGCTCGATTCACTTGGCATTCTTGGAAAAGAAGCGCTCGCCGCAGGAACACAAATGATTTATGAAGAAAAAGATGTTCTTGAGAGTATGCATCTTTGGACAAGAACACTTCCATACGAGTCTCCTTTTACTATTGCAACTAATGATGGCGATGCAACTGTTACCCTTCATGATGCAGGGCACATATTAGGTAGTTCAATTATTGAAATTGCATATAAAGGCAAAAAGTTGGCTTTTACTGGAGATCTCGGTAACACACCATCACCACTCATGAGAGATACAACACCTCTTAAAGATATCGATTATTTAGTAATGGAGAGTGTGTATGGTGATAGAAATCATAAAGACAAAGACAAGCGTATTGAGATCTTCAAAGAAGCTGTGGTAACGACGATTGCAAAAGGTGGGTCAGTACTTATTCCAGCTTTTTCCATTGAGAGAACCCAAGAAATGCTCCTCGCCTTTAATGAGCTTGTTGAAGGGAAAATGATTCCAGAAATTCCTGTCTATCTAAATTCTCCGCTTGGTATTAATATTACAAAAGTTTATAAAAAGTATGAGAGCTGGTTCAATGAAAATGTTGAAAAGGTGATCAAAAGCGGAGATGATATTTTTGCTTTCAAAGGTCTTATCCAAACTCCATCACCTGAGGAGAGTAAGGCAATTAACAATGACCACAGACCTAAGGTAATTATTGCTGGAAGTGGTATGAGTAATGGCGGTCGCATCTTGCATCACGAGGCTAAATATCTTCCAGATCCAAACAGTACAATTATTATTGTTGGGTACCAAGCGGTAAATACAATAGGTCGTCATATTGTTGATGGTGAAAGAGAGGTATATATTCATGGCAATCCAGTTGCACTCCGGGCACGAGTAGTTAACATTCATGGGTTTTCTGCACATAAAGACTCTGAGCACTTAATTGAATTTGTTGATTCAACAAAAGATTCACTAAAAAAAGTTATTGTTGTACTTGGGGAACCTAAGAGCACATATTTCTTGGGACAGCGGATACATGAGGTCTATGGGGTACCAATTACTGTACCAGAGAGGGGAGACGTGATTGAACTGGACTGATAGATAAGAGACATAAGACCGCTTCGCTGACAGAACAGAGATGAAACATCAGTTGTCTTTCTGTTTATAAGCGAAGCGGTCTTATAATCCGTATTCCATTATCTTCCTGCCGTTCTCCACTAGTCCCTAGTCCCCAAACCCTATATACTGTACTTTATGAAATCGCAACGAATTACTATTAGTGTTTCTGGTGCGGCAGAGATAGCACATTGTGGCCCAACCGTTATTCCTATCGCCAAAGAGCTTGGCCGTGAAATAGCGCGACAAGGGGCACAGATTGTCACAGGAGCGACAAGTGGTTTCCCTTTATATGCCGCAGAAGGGGCAAAAGAAGCTGGAGGCTTTTCGTTTGGGCTTTCTCCAGCAGCAAGCAAAAAAGAACATGTTGAAGTATATAGACTTCCATTGAAAGCAATGGATGCAGTTGTCTATACGGGGTTTGGTTTTCCTGGGCGTGATCTTATGCTTGTACGCTCTTCAGATGCAGTGATAATCGGTTGCGGGCGTATTGGCACTATTCATGAGTTTACTGTTGCCTGGGAGGCAAATATGCCCCTTGGTGTACTAGAAGGGGAGTGGGCGACAGATGAAGTTATTAGGAACATTATCGCCAACAGCAATCGCACAAACCCAAATGTTATTTTTGAGAAAGACCCAAAAAAAATGGTAGAGAAGTTAATTGAGTTAGTGAGAAAGCAGGAGGTTAATGGTGAAAGAGAAATGCGTTTATAGCTTAAAAATTATTTCATCTACTTCGTTGTGAAGTATTTTCGCTCCCGCAATGTACTCGTTGTACACCTTGGTCGCAAAAATACTTCACGTCTTGTAGCTAAAACAATTTTTAAGCCATAAATATCCGTTGTACAAAAAAAGACAAAAGACAACTGAATACAGATTATAAGACCGCTTCGCTGACAGACAGAAAGATAACAGAAGAGGATTAACAATAAACAAAGGAAAGAGTGGCGCCGTAGGCGCCACTCTTTCCTTGTCTTCTTACCTTAAAAATCTTCCAGTCTTTAGCTATTGACTTGTGTAACAATTCTCGCAAATGTTTCTGGGTTATCTTGTGCAAGCTCTGAAAGCATTTTGCGGTTGATAACCATTCCTTTCTTGGTAAGCTTATCGATGAAAACACTGTAGGTTGTGCCAAGTGCTCGAAGTCCAGCATTCATGCGAACTGTAAAGAGACGGCGCATGTCCGTTTTCTTATCCTTACGGTGAGCAAAAGCATGAGCTCCAGCATGACGAAGTGCAACTTTTGCTTCCACTTCTTTCTTGCTTCGTCCAAAACGATACCCCTTTGCCGCCTTGAGGACATTTCGGCGATGCTTCATCGCAATTTTACTTCTTTTGACTCGTGACATATATGTTAGGTTATAGGTGTTAGGTTATAGGTGCCAGAAAACTCTCTTTTTTATAGGAGGCCTGGGAGAAAACGAGATTTTTCTTTTCCAGTCATAACAAATTCCTGTCCACGCTTGCCAGCTAGCTGCTTGGAGCGAGAAGCTTTTGCGTTAAAATGGTTAAGACCTGGCTTGCGACCAATAATCTTACCATTTTTCGTTATTTTGAGGCGCTTGAGGAATGATTTGTTTGTTTTCATAAAGGCGTACTAATCCGAATCGATAGTTGGGGTATTATATCACAGTTATTTAAGATAATCAAGTAAAATATATAGATTAATTGCCTGTAGTGGGGGTCGCAGTAGGATTTGTGGGATTGGTAATTGGTTCTTCTTCTTTACTAAATAAATTGATAATAAAACCAATAATCACAAGCAGAAAACCAAGTGGGGCAACGGTCATTGCAAAGATCATTCCCCAAACGAATCCAAGAACTGCATCCATTTTTACTAGAATAGCATAGAGGGTAGCTATAAAGCTGGCTAATATCGGTGACACAATAAAAAGAGCACCAAGCGCCAGCAGTAAATCCCCGACACCTCTTTTTATTTTGACCGGAGACTCTTTTTGGGTTCTTTGAATAGAGGACCCTCTTTTAATAAAATAAAAAGCTAAAAACAAAAAGAAAAGTAGAAGAATTATTATTTTATACATAAGTATACATATAGTATACAATATATTATTTCGCCTTTTCAATCACCACCATCATTGACTTAGGGATTTTCTTGAGTGGTTCGGCTATCTTGTAATCAGCTGGAATAACCGCCAGAATGCGATCCATGCGCTCTCGAAGGAACTTTTCATCCATGTATTTGGTACGACCTTTCAATTGTAGATCTATTTTTACTCGATGGCCTTCATTGATCCATTCAGCGGCTTTCTTGGCCTTAATCATGATGTCATTTTCGCTGATAGAAACACTAATCTGTACCGTCTTTGTTTCTGTGACGTGGGCTTTTGATTTTACCTCCTTTAGCTTCTTGGAAGTTTCATAACTATACTTTCCATAGTCAGCAATGCGAGCAACTGGAGGGTCAGCGTGCGGGGATACTTCGATGAGGTCGAGAAGAAGCGCTTTAGCCTTAGCGAGGGCTTCTTCTTTGGTGAGGACGCCTAAATTTTCTCCAGTATGTCCTATGACACGAAGTTTTAGCGAGCGGATATTATTATTGATGTTTACTTTTTCTGCCAAGATTATTGAGTACATATCATAGTACCATAGAGAGACTTATTTGACAATGATTTTAATCTAAAGTTTTCTTCCGTCGATTGCCCAATGGAGAAGCGCTTGTCGTTGACGTGGACGACAGGACTCATCTCCTGCACGACAATTATGTCGTATCTGCATGATGTGGCGCCGCATGTTTACCCAACGTTTTATTTGGCGAGAGTCATCTTCTGTGCGTCTACCCATATAGTATCTACAGTACCACTGGAACCATCCGCGAGGGTCATCTTCATGTATCCAACCTTTTTGCTTCCACACAAGAAGTGACTGACTTGCATGAACACCAAAATAGTTCAGCTTTTTATCACTCTTCTCCTTAGCAAGTATCGCCTGACTGAACCAATCTTCTGGAAATTCTTTTCTACAATCAGTCATATATTTCCCACCAAAAACTCCAAGAGAGAGCATTTGTTTTGGGGTTAGGTCAGGCTTGAAAATGGCGTCAAAATTTTCTCCAATCGGCTCCGATAAAATATAGGTGTAGCCATCTTGCATTCGGTCGTGCACGGTAACTTTCTTTTTTTGAAATAATTTTTCCATTGCTAGTTTAGTATACAAAAAATCTTCACGAAAAAAACGAAGCTATAATTTGCGGGAATTGTGAGTTAAGTACCCACAGGTCTAGGCCTTATAAGGATATTTTAGCATCTTTTCCAGGCTCTAAAATATGTATGTGGGTCGCTATCCAAATGCCAATAAATGCCAAAACTTTGGACTTTTAAAAATAAGAGGATTTTAGAGAAAAGCTTGGACGATAAGCCTATTTGCAAGATTTTGAGCTAAAATAGGAATTTCACTTTTGGCATTTTAATTTTCGATATAAAATTCCTTAAAAGGCTAAAATTCGAAAATAATTTATGTAGTAAGTAGCATTGTCACCAATTTTGAAAAGTGATAATACCCAGCACCTTTAACAATATACAATGTTTCTGCATCAGAATTTACTGTGATCTTTTTTACTAAATCCTTATACCGATGCTCGTCTTCAATAATCTGTAAATTTGATAATTGACTGGAAAGTAATTTTGCAATATCTGGCGGTCCAATAAAATAGACTTGAGTAAAATCCTTAAGGAGTGGTACAAGTTGTTTATAATGGTGTTCTTTATTTTTCCAGACAGGTCTCATTTCCGAAAGCACGACAATTTTCTTTTCTTTTGGTATTGACCTTGCTAGGCGTAGCACATACTCTGTACATTGTGGAACAGCTTTGTATGTATCTGCAAGAAGTGTTGCACCTGAGACAAGTTCTGTCATAAGTAAACGCTCTGTGACTGGTTTATATTCAGAAAAAAAGTCTTCAGAAGAAATAGTAATATTTAAAGCACGCAAACAAGTAAGTGCAGTACCAAAAGCTTCTCTATAGGGAAGCAAATTTGCGAGAGAAGAGTAAAAATCTATATTGCTATTATTAACGGAATACACAATATGGTTTATATCTTTACAAGAAACAGTAAACTCATGAAATGAGGAGGTGGTGGGATAATGCACCCCTTTAATTTTCTCAAAGCTATCATTTTGAGAACTAAAACATACAAAACCACGAGAAGAGACATTTTTAATAAGAAGATTTTTTTCCTTCCATATGACTGAAAGCGAACGAACCCACTCTTCTTCCGTCATATTCGTCAAACAAACACCAAAAGGTTTAAAGTGTTTAAGAAACCAATTTGTATCAGGATACCAGTCGGCACCAAGTTCGATACACACATAAGCCCCTTGGTGGGGGTTCCCAAAGAGGATGCGGCGCAGTCCTGAAAAAGAAAATAGACGCACCGATTCAATACCGAGTGTAGCAAGTACTATGCCAAGTTCGTTGGTATAACCATACGGCGGAGACACGACCGTGTGACCGGTTTTACGTAGTGCGTATGCTGTTGCGTTGCGAGCTAATGTTTTTCCAGACGTGCCGGTAAAAACAATAAAATGCGAGTTACTACGAAGGAGTGTTTTCTTTCGGAGCAAGTATATGGAGCTTGCTATTAGGCGAATGATTATGTTTCGAATAGGCATTGTGTATAAGTGCGTTCATTATATGCTCTCTTACTTCTGTTTGGCCCCATAATTACAGTTTCGGAGCCTTTTGCAGTAAGAAGAAGTGTGTCATCTAGAGAGTGTACTAGTGTTGATCCAAACCGTACCGCATCCTCACGAATATAGAGAGTGTGAACTTGACGCTTACTTGAAAACCCTTTGTTGATATCATATACAATGCGTTCAATTGGCTCATCGAAAGAGTTTTCTTCAGTAAGTATACTAACATCTGTATAGCATTCCGAGAGCTGCGCAATGAGAGGTCTTTTGTAGCGGTCTCTACCACCACCAGCCGCACCAAAGACATGTACTAATTTTCCTTTAGTGTGCTTTCGTACATAAGGAAGAAGTATTTCAAGAGCATTAATCGTATGAGCGTAGTCAATAATAACTAGAGGCTGCTTAGTGATGATTTCAAATCTTCCAGGTATTTTCTCAATTGATTGAATAGTTTTTTGAATAGTTTCCAATGAAACTCCGCACACTATTGCTATACGAGCTGAAAAACAAATGTTGTGAGCAATGAAAGGTCCTGCTAGCTTGGTTTGGATATGGGCTGTTTTACCTTGATAGGATAGCTCTAAAGAAATTCCATTAGTATCTTCATTAGTTACATGGGTCTGCAGCTCAACGTCTTTTCGGTTTATTCCGGTTGTTGTTAGTGCTATTTTTTTCGAGATAAGTGGTCTAACCTCGTCATAGGTTTCTTTATCGATTACGAGACCTAGATTGTTTTTGCGGAGAGAATTAATAAGGTTTAGTTTAGTGTCTCTGTAGCTCTCAAAACTTCCATGTGCTTCAATGTGCTCTGGTGTAATATTAGTAATACCAATAAGAGAAAATCCGATATGACGATGACGATGTTGTAGTATTCCTTGTGAAGTAATTTCTACAACCGCAAACGTGCAACCATTTTCTACCGCCTGAAAAAGGAATTTCTGTAGTTCCATGTGTCCAGGGGTTGTCATCTTTAATTCATTACTATGTTCTGTGATACCATCATGAAATGAGATTGAAGAAAAGTGAGCAACTTTATGACCTTCAGATCGAAGCATCGCAGCAGTTAGTAACACTGAGGAGCTTTTACCATCAGTCCCCGTTATACCAATAACCTTAATTTTTTTGCCAATTACTCCATAATGAAGAGCCCCAAAGATTGGGTAGATTCCATGGAGTATATTCTTAGTTTTTTGAATTAATATAGCTACTGACATGATTCAAGCGAATATAAATTCCCACTGATTTCTTTAGCGCAATCTGGCTGATATTGTTTTTCTACACTACTAATAAATAGATATGTTGGTTTTGGAAAGCTTGAAAGAAATTCTTTTTCAAAGTGAGGGTTTTGGTGTGTCCAGTACATACTCCAGTCACTAAGTGAATGTGGTTCCTTTAGATTTCCTGGAGCATACACTTTTGAAGTGCTCCATCCTTGCACCCAAGGGAGAAGCCTGGGTGATGTGATTATTGTGCTTCCTGATGGTAATGACTCAAGATACAAGAGAGATTGCTGTGTCCTGGTATCAATGAGGGGAACTTGAGTCTTTGCTGCGTATACAAGCATAAGGCAGTATATGCCGCAAATACAGTAGGTTAGTATCTGTCCAAGCTTTTGGAATTGCAATGTGCATAAGGCAAGAATCCTCTCAACTCCGTATGCAGCAGGAATAATGAGGAACATATCGGTGAATATGTAAATACGATTATAGAATGGTAAATGGAAGACTATGAAAAATAGCGGTACCACTATTGCTGCCAGAAGCATAGGATACTTTCTACTTGATCGTATAAAGTGCTGTGCGCCCAAAAGTGTAAACACGATGAAGGGCAATGACCACAGTATGTATTCAGTTTGTGTTAGAAATATCCCTACAGGCGGAGAAGCTATTTTTTGTGCCACATGTGGGTGAAGGAATAGGTATGATGCAAGGATCGCTGTTCCTGAAAAAATATAAGGGATTGAAAATTCTTTTAAAAGTATCGTTCGTATAATGAAGCCAAGAGCTATTATACAAATAAGGATAACTGACGTTGTTTGTTGAGTGAGAATAACAAGAATTCCAAAGATAGCTGCTTGAAAATAATTCTTCTTCTCTAAAAAAAGTAACGTAACAAGGAACAGCGGCAGTGCAATTGTCTCTTTGAAAAAGAAGTTTTGGTAGGTCAGAAATTGAATTGTTGAAAGGATGTATAATCCAGTCGCATAAAGACTTAATTTTTTTGAAAGGTAGTGAGAAGTATAAAGATAGATAAAAAGCGTACCAAGTAATGAGAAAAGAAGATAGCTCGTAAATAAGGCAAAATCAGGCTGATCAAATATTGCCCTGAAGATGTCCAAAATAATACGAGGCACATAAATTGTATGATCAAGGCCTGGTACTGGTGTATTAGGGAAAGCAAGAAAAGGCTGAATAAGGTATCTTCGGTAGAAACCGGTGTCATGTCCAAAGGCAAAGAGTCCAGAACTCCAGAAGGGGATGAGTTTTATAACAAGGGCAATGGCACCAAGGATACCTAGCGCCACTAAATCTTTACGATGAAAGAATGCCATAAACGTTTTTATCGCTTCGAAAAGGTAAGTGTGGTGAGCACTTGAGAAATCAGCCTCTGAGTGTCTTCTAAGTTATTACGAGCTCCAGACATATTAAAAACTGTGAATGTTATAACAGCCCCATTTTTTGTAGCCTGGTAGATATCAAATGAAGCTTTTTCATCATAATAGCCTTGACATGATCTTTCAGGAGTGATCGGTCCAGTATGCTTTACATGATACCCAGAAATGGTCATCATTTCTGTTAATGAATTTGATCTAAGTGCTTTATTTTTTTGTATAGATGATATAAAATCAGCCATGGAGATTTTTTCAAGAATCGTACCCCATTGGTCAGGGTTGTATCCTGTTTCTGCCGTTGTAATGTTAAGGGTCGGGTAAAATCCAAAATTAATTGAAATTGTGGCGTTGTAATCATTGATGTGAAAAGCCATGTCGCCATAGCTATCCTCCAGGCCACACCCTGATTTATGGTAAACAGGCGATATATCATTCGAGTATTCGATGCCGAAGTTTCTATCTCCAATTTGTTGTGATGAGTATGAACTGTAAGGTGTAAGAAATGTTATACGTGCAACATCATTCCAAAATCTGTCTGATACGATATCAGAAAAAGTACTGTCAGAGTTTTTTATTATTTCAACAAAACTGTAACCAACATGTCGTATGCTTATTTTTTTAAAATACTCATGTATTTCATTGCCAGAAGCATCCGCCCCAGTTACTTCAACGATGATACTTTCCCTGGCTTTATTTTTGATAGTACCTTGGCCAATTTTAGAAACGGTGGTAATTTTGAGTAAGTTTGCTGATTTTAGAGTCAGCGTGTGTGCTCCCTCGCCGTCGTCATCAATAGAAAAATAAGTTAAGAACGTATGCCCAGGTATTGTAATGATTCCTACAGCGACTGCCTCATCATTGTTAAAAATAATTTTTGTGGGGTATGTAATAGCAGCTTTCCCCCGCTTTTCAAAAAGAACGCACAGTTCATTCCTTAAATTAGAAAGAGTGGTCGTAGAAAGTTTGTTATCTTGACTGATGACTGAATCAAGGTAACAGTCTTGTTCAGAGATTGTAAAAGATGACAAATCATAATCAGAGGAGATGTTTCCTGCGGTGAAATAATTTTGATTTTGTGTCGAGGAAGAAGTTGTTTCTGTGAAAGGACTCTGTTCTCCCTCCGCTCCAATATATACCGTAAGAGGTTTTACTTGGTAGTATTTCTTTGTTCCGTACCAGAGGGCGGAGAGAAGAATTGCGATAACAACAACACAAGATAAAAGTATCTGTGCCCATCTAGGAATCTTTGACGGATGAGAAGCTGATGCTCCTTGAGTTGTTGGCGGTGTAATAGCGCCCGGTACAGGTGTTGGTGCGATAATCTCTGACACAGGTGTAGGGGTATTATCCATAGTTTATATGTTGCTGATAAATAATATATTTAGTATATCACTTTCTAGATAAAGTGAAGGTGGGCCGTGATATGATTCTCGGAGCATAAGCAAAGTTCGAGAACGAATAGTGTGCCTATTCTATGGGGAATGTTTGAGTAGGGCAGATAGTAGGAGAAGGAGGGATTCGGTCACCAAGTTGGCATTTTATTTCATAACTTTGTTATTCATAAAACACTCAACTTCGCGACCCCGGGAAAAAGCGACAAAACTCTTTATAAAAAAGTCAGGAATAAAACTTTTTTATAAAGATTTTTGTATACCGCTTTTTCGTTCGAATCCCAAGTACCATGACTAGGGTCATGGTACTTCCTTCTCCGCCTAATAAAAACGGCTCGCTTACGGCGAGCTCATTTTTATACTGGCGGAGAAGGAGGGATTCGAACCCTCGAACGGGTTGCCCCGTTGCTTGATTTCGAGTCAAGTGCATTCAACCACTCAGCCACTTCTCCAAATATAAGTCCTCGCCCTGCTTCGGAACTATTTGTCGTCCAAAGGAACAGTGGCTTCGTGTTTGCCGGGTTTCGCATGAAGGGTACTTCATGCTCACCGTTAAACGTAAAGCAGTTTACGTTTAACCCA
>CAYYCT010000014.1:0-18227 GCA_964470485.1 uncultured Candidatus Saccharibacteria bacterium | reverse complement strand
GGGGCACATATATGTAAAATACTCACTTGTAATCAGATGAGTATTTTGTATACACCCTGACAACAGAGAGCATGAATTACTTCATGTTTGTAAGGGATCGCCTTCCTATCCCCACACATTCTTTCTCTGTACTATATCACAAACACTTCCTTGTTATACTTTACTCATGAAACAAACCCTCATATCTCTTGGAATTATTTTGCTTGCTACAGCTATTTGTTTTGGTCTTATTTATATCAGAAACAAAAAACACGCAAACCTTCTTACTGCTTGTCCAACGGATGTCATGATGTGCCCAGATGGATCGTCTATACCTCGTAGTGGACCATCATGTGAGTTCGGTGTCTGTAAGCAAGATACACCAACCACAGCTATTTCTTCGCAAACAGAAATTCCATCCCCTACTTCAAACCAACCAATCACAGAGCAGGTAAAGAAAAATTCTTCTGCTTTTACCAAAATTACATCTTCAGCAACATCAATCTTCCAAAAGATGGCCGAGACTCTTGGTAATACCCCTCTCCCAGAAAATTCCGACCCGGCAAAAAATACAACCCAGCCTCAAAGCCAAAATAACCAACCCCAAACACCTGCTCCTGCTATTAATGAAATGCGATACTCTCTAGACAATAATCATCTTGTTGATCAAAATAATAATGTTATCTATACTTTCCCTCCTTCTTCCTCGACGGAAACACATGTAGTAAATGCTATTGCTGTAAATCAAGTTGCCCCTGTTATTGGAGCTATTCCTATAACTGAGCTTCCTGGAAAATACTATCTTAGTGAAAACACTTTTAGCAATAACGGTGGTTGTGGATTTTCAAATAAAATTTATATTCTTGATACTAATACTGGAGCAAAAATACTCATGTACGAGGAAAATAATACAACTATAGGAACAGAAGACCCAAGAGGATGCGATCGTGAGATGTACCTCCTCGCAACAGAAAATGAAAAACTTATCCTTAAGTACCACACACTTAACACCAATATGATTTGTGATAGCACCTGGAGTGAACCAGAAAATACTTGGTATCTTGACGTTACCCATATAGAAAATGGCACAAAACGTTACTGGATATCACCAACACTTTCTTCTCAGGCAGAAGATTTTGAATCCACATGCCGATCAAATCTTGACGCAACAACTACTCCCTAAATACATTTTAAAATTATAAGGACACTATAATTTTTTCAAGTTCTGTCATTAAATCTCTTTCTCCTTGGTGTGATACAATACTTGCTCTTACTAAGTCTCCACCTATTCTTTCACAATCAGAAAGACTAAAAGCAGACTTCTTGCCAGATCGAACCCCTGACCATATTTGCTGGAACTTCCACCATAACGCTCCTGCGATCGCTTCCCCGCTCTCTCTTTCTCTAACATCCATAAAATCAATCCATGCCTGTTTCTTGTCACGTAAAGCAAAAGAATCACATAAAGCAAAAACACTAACGTCTTTTTTCTTTTCTTCTTTTGCATCAAAGAATTTAACCGAAACGGGACGCAACGTATTACGTAAATGTACATCTGCAAACGGCTCATCAACAATAAAAATATTTTTTGACTCTTTCATTCTTGGAAGAAACGTAATGAGAATTTCTTTTGAACTACTGTTTCCGCTAAGCTGAACACAACTAATAATGATATTGTCACCAAAAAGATTCGTTGCGTCAATGTGACTCTCTAGCTCATCTGCTTGTTCAGAATAAATATATTGAGAAACCTCTCCAAGCGATGAGAGTGTCTCTATCGCCCGCCTTCTTGTTTCTTGATGTGTGCCAACAACAGAATAAATCATATTTTTATAGAGCTTGGAGATTTTCTCCAAGAGACTTAGATACTATAAGTGGAAGATCTGAAAGATTTCTCTTTTTCAAGACATTTTGTAATACCTCTGAAAGATCCCTAGCCACAGCTTCTTGTACTGATTGGTCAATTTCAAAAACAAGTTCGTCATGAATTTGAAGCAGGAGTGAAACCTTTGTTTCTAGATTACGTTCTTTAATATATGCCGTAGCATCTAGCATGGCAAGTTTTAAAATATCAGCACTTGTTCCTTGTATTGGTGCATTAATAGCGATTCTTTCTCCTTGTGCACGAAGAAACGGTAGTGGACTTTTGAGAAGCGGTACTTCACGGCGTCTTCCAAGAAGGGTTGCTGTGTAGCCTTTTTTCCAAGCGTCCGCCTTTACTTCTTCAAGATATTCCATAAGTCGCACAAACGTTGATTTGTATTGATCATAAAATTCCTGCGCCTCTTTTCGTTCAACCCCCATGCCTTCTTTGAGGGCAGTTACTCCCATGCCGTAGAGAATACCGAAATTTATTGCTTTTGCTTTTCGACGCATATCACTTGTAACATCTTTCTCGTCAACACCAAAAACTCTTGCGGCTGTTCCCGTGTGAACATCAATTCCTTTCTCAAAAATTTCTACTAAGTGTGGGTCATGTGAAAGTATTGCTGCAGCACGAAGATCGATTTGTGCATAATCACACGAAAGTAAAACCTTCCCAATATCTGCAACAAACGCCCCCCTCACCCTCTGCCCAAGCTCACTTTTTACAGGAAGATTTTGAAGGTTGGGTTCTTCGCAAGCAAACCTGCCAGTTCCTGCACCTGTTTGGATAAAATGTGCGTGGATTCTCCCATCTTCTTTTATATATGAAGGAAGAAGATCAACATATGTCGAAAGAAGTTTCGTAAGTTCACGATATTCAATAATCATCGACACAACTGGGTGTTCGTCTTTTATTTTTTCAAGCTCGCTAACATTTGTGCTCTTTTGTCCTGTTTTTGTTTTTTTGATTTTTGAACCAAGACCAAGAACATCATACAATACTTCACCGAGTTGTTTTGGTGATGCAATATTAAACTCTTTACCGGCGCTTGCATGAATTTTTTTCTCAAGAATATCAACCTGCGCATGAAGTTCTTTGCTCATTATTTCTAGTTTTTTTGCATCAAGTTTGATTCCTACACGATGCATCTCTTCCAAAACATTCATAAGAGGTTTTTCGACGGTTGTATAGAGATCAATTAATCCTTCTCTCTTAAGGGCGTCAATAAGAATTCCTTTCATTTTCTCTTCATCGTTTGTTTGTGTGTAGGTCTGGATATCAACGAGACTTGCATTGGTCATCTCACTATGGAGAAGATGAATCATAACCCGAAGATCTTCAAGGCTTTCATTAGAGATAGTTACCTCTTCTTCCTCTCTTGCCTCACCCTTAACCACATGCAAACGATTACGTAGTGATCGAAATTCATACAAGTCACACATTTTTTGATAGTTTTCAATATGTAGTGTTTCCTTCCAAACTTTTTCTGGCTCACTATATACAACTGGGGCATCACGCCGAATGGTAGCGAGTGTTTTAGAAAAAAGAGCATCCTCTTCGCCTTCTTCTAAGAGTTTTACAATACGCTCCTTGAATCCGTCGTCAAGAAACTTTTGTCTATTATTATGAAGCATGACATACATTTCTTCAATAGTTCCATACTTTTTGATGAGCTCTGTTGCTGTTTTATCTCCAATCCCTTTGATACCAATAATATTATCAGATGTATCTCCTGATAGACCTTTATAGTCAGGAATATACTTTGGTAAAAATCCAAATCGTTCAAGTACAGATGTTTCATTAAAAAGTGCAGCATCGTTTCCTTTTTTGAGTGTGTAGACAGTTACTCTATCACCATCAATAAGTTGAAAAGTGTCCATATCGCCGCTAGCAATAATAACTCGAGTATTTTTTTCTTTTTTTAGCTGTTCAGCTATCGTTCCTAGGAGATCGTCTGCTTCGAAACCTTCTTGTTTATATATCGGTATCGAAAGAGCTTCACAGAGTGAATATGCTTCTTGTATCTGGGTGATAAGCGCATCATCACTTTTTTGTCTGCCGGCCTTGTATCCGTCATAACTTAGATGGCGAAACGTTGGTTTTGGTAAATCAAAACACCCCGCAATGTAGTCAGGTTTAATATCTTCATAAATACGAAGTACCATGGTGATAAAACCATAGAGAGCTCCAGTTGGCTTGCCATCACGTGTAGCAAACCCAGCCATAGCATGATAGCCACGATGAAGAATCGCATGAGCATCTAAGAGTACAATGGTTTTAAGTGGGCTTTTTACCATACTAATTACTTGTGGGGATGCCTATCGATATAATTGATTACCACCTCACGCGTATCATCATCAATTACAGAGAAAGAAATTGTCATGTCTTCATCAATTGCTCCTCCTAACTTAGAAGGCCATTCAATAACAATAAGAGAGTCTTCTTCTTGTGTATCTTGATCGAGATTAAGAACCCCTGCTTCTTTTGGGTCATCAAAACGATATGCGTCAATATGAATAAGCTTTTTGAATACTGGATGATCTGTTTTGTATTCTTTTTTTAAAATAAACGTTGGACTGTGTACATCATCCTTCATAACACCAAGGACTCCCGCTAATTCTTTTGCAAAAGTCGTCTTCCCTGCGCCAAGATCTCCCTCCAAAAAAATTACCTTTGACTGTGGGTGTGATGAAGATGCAAGTGTGTCTGTTATTTTTCTTGCCATCTCGTGCAAGTCTGTTTCTTTAACAATAAACGGCTCTTTCATATAGCTATAATACCATACAAAACCGCCCCCTTGGGGGGCGGTTTTGTAAACCTATTCGCTCACATAAGGCATTACTTTTTGTGCAAATGTTTAGTGTTTGGATTCTCCATCTTCTTTATATGATGCGTAAATACTACGACCAAGGATAAAGATAATAAAGAGAATTGCAAGAAGAGCGAGCCATTCGATAAGACTACTAGGCATGAACCCTCTTCCGTCTCTAATTCCTATAACCTTCTTAGCTCCTGTATCAGGGTTCCCAATAGTAGAAGCAGGGACAATAGAACCAATAACATATGCGGTTACTTCATCTTGAGTGTTGGTTCCAGGAACTGTATACACAGCGTACACAGTTGTTACTATTGTCTTTCCAAGAGGGGCATCCTGTATGACCTTACCTGTAATAGTTATTACATTTTCAGTGTATGGGTCAATGGAATCCTGGTTGAGAGTAAGTGTGCGAGTCATTTCATCATACATTCCTGCAGTAGTTCCAACAAATAGTACTTCTTGTGGAAGAACCACCTTAACAACAACCCCAGTAAGACGACTATCAACAAGATTTTTATAATTTACTTTGTAGTGAACAGTTTCTCCGCTTGAGAGATTGCCGTCAATTTTTTCAATCTGAACCGCAAGAAGCTTTTCACCTTGGTTGATGAGGGTTGCTGCGCTTGAATTCTTTGCAGGGATAGTTGAGCCGTCTGAACAGGTAATAACATTAGTCTTTACTGGAGTTTTTACAGTAGGCTTAGGAATTGGCTTAACATAGGTAGTTACTGTGCTAAATGTTGTAAAACCAACTATCTCTCCCTTGAAAATTCCATATTGGTTCTGCATTACCGCACGACAGTAATACTTGGTGCTTGGCTTTAGGTTTGCTAGCACATTAGAAAATGGAGCTGTAGGAGAAGAACCAATTGCTGCACTTGCTGTTGTTCTACCAAGATTGGCTGTCTCTCCGTATTCAAACCATCCAGTTGATGGAACATTGTTTGCAATAAGACCTATCCCATTACAGCGACCTGAGGTGTTGGTAATCTGAGTTACTGGACTGGTGACAACGTTGTTGAATTTAATAACGGGAGGAGCCACATACACAGGAGTTGCTGGAGTTACGTAACATGCCTGATTAACAGGAACACTTGTACCGTTGGCACATATTTTGTACTGTGGCGCGCAGGTTGATGTTGCTGGAATAACAGCTCCGTTCCAACATGTTTGATACACAACAACTGGCGGATTGATAATCTGCTGACAAACACCATTGATGAAGTTCGTGTTTGAAGGGCAGTTAGTAATAGTGGTAACTGGTGCTGTGACTACACGAGCACATGAACCATTAACAGGAAGTGTTCCGTCTGAACAAACAGTTGTGGTGGTAGTTGGAATAGTTGTTACATGAGTACACGAACCACCAATTGGAGCAGATCCATCTGAACACTTTGTAATAGTGGTAGTTGGGATAGTTGTTACATGAGTACATGAACCGTTGATTGGTGCTGAACCATCTGAACATCGTGTGATGTTGGTTGTAGGATAGGTATAGGTAGGGTAAGTATAGTTAGAGTAGTTATACCCAGAGTAGGTTGGAGCAACATAGGTGTTCCCTGTTGAATAGGTAGGTGCAACATATGAAGGGTTTACATATTGGGTATTAGAATATGTAGGTGCGACATACTGAGTTCCGGTGTTACATCCGACACATGTTTGTGTTCCGTAGTATGTTGTTGCATCTGGATATGAATAGTTACTTATCGTATCATATGATGCTGGAATATTAGGATTACCTGGTTCGTACCATCCATACGATGTGTTGTTTGATACTGGAGCAGTATCACATCCGACACATGTTTGTGTTCCGTAGTATGTTGTTGCATCTGGATATGAATAGTTACTTATCGTATCATATGATGCTGGAATATTAGGATTACCTGGTTCGTACCATCCATAGTCATAAACAGATCCTGTATTATTGTATGAATCATATCCATAATCATAGCTAGAAAAATCACCGACATTATCATAAGATTGTGCAAAAACCACACCAATCATTGATGTTGCTATAGCGAACAATGCTATCGTGTTTATAATTTTTTTCATAAATTTTTACCTATTTTTTTAATACTTTTTATTATATCATAATACATTCTTTTTGTCAATAAGAAAAGCGCCCCTTGCGGAACGCTTCGACACATTTCTGTGTCTGTGAAAGGACCTACTCGACCCTTCCTTTGACCTGGCAACCTGGCAAACCCAGGCGGCGTGTCGTCGGACCGTACGAGCGCTCGCTCGTGAATCCTTGAAACGCTGCCTGGCACGTCGCGTTGGCGTGGAGGAACGACGAATCGTCCCCAACGTACGCGATCGGAAGCGAACGATCGAACTCGCCCCCCACATCGCGAACAACCGCTGCCATCAGACGACCAGTCCCCTTCTCCGGCGACAAACGGATGAACCGTTCAACACCTTGATAGGTGACTGCGACCACGCAGCGGCCGTCGGTTCGAGGAACCTTGCGGTCAAGGCCGAACTTCGGGGTCGGGGTGCAGGTGGTGCATGCGGCGGCGGGTTGTGCGGTGACTTGCGTCGTCGGCTCGACCTTCACAGGCAGGGCCACCGTCATGGTCGGCACCGGGCACTGGCCGTTGACGACCGCAACTTCCTGGCCGTTTATCGTGCACACTTGGCGCACGTTGACGACCTCGGTGATGTTCGTGACGTTGGTCACGTTGGTCACCTTGTTGTTGCAGTCATCGCAGGTCGCGGCGGCGGGCTGCTTCTTGTTGCCGAAGCTGATCTGCCCGAACGGATTCGAACAGTCGTTCATCCGGAACGCACCTGAGGTGTGTTCCCAATAAACGAAGCCCTCGGCCACGAAGACGGCCTTGCCATTCTTCGGCGCACCGTCCTCGAGGACATGTGCTTCGCCGAGGCAAGCTCCACCTTCTGGCACGACCTTCTTCGTCCAACCCTTTCCCCCTTGGAAGGGAGCCTTGGTTGTCGGGGTGTAGGTCTGTGCACGGCCGGCGGAGCGCGCGATCTCGCAGCTCTCGATGTTGTCGAATACCGCGAAACCGGCGGCGTTGGCCAGGTTGGCAAACGCGAACAAGGCGATGGAAACGATGGTCTTGGCCATAGCGGCCTCCTTTAAAGTGAATGAACTGTTGAAGGGTCTTGATGGGGTTTTATTCCTCATCAACTATGTATACAGTATACACTAAAATATAAAAAAGTCAAGCCCCTGTAAACCTTTGGTCTACAGGGGCTTTTTCCGGTGCTGTGGAATCACATTGGGCAGAGCCACCGCCCGTTGATGAACTGCTGGGGGTTCCGGCAGTTTTGGTTCTGTATCAAGCCACCCTGGATGAGGCCAGGGTTGGTTACCAGACACCCGCGACCATCCCAGGCGCTCCCGGGAGGGCAAACGAGTCCTTGCTGGACAGGGAACCCCCCTTGCCCACCAAGCTGAACTCCAATGTTGGCGTTCCGTCCGTGGTACTGGGCGCCGGCGCCGTTGGGGAGGACGACCGTGCAGCCTCCGAGAACCATCGCCAAAGCGATGGTGGTGAGAGAAAAAGAAAACTTGTTCATGGTGGTCTCCTTCTTAAAAAGACCGAATTGAAAAGGGCTGTTTCATTGAGGGAATTCCCAAGAAACCTTGTTTATAGTATACATGAAAATAGAATTTTGTCAAGATAGTCTTGGCGTGTACACCATGCAGAAAATTACATTGTGATTCTACCTGCGTGTGCGGTGAAGGCGAAGCCTTCACCGCACACCACTCGCATTGTCTGTTGTCTGTGTTCTGTATTCTGTTATCTTTGTCTGTTGTCTATCAGCGAAGCAGTCTGTTGTCTGTATTCTTCCCCCTATCCCCTGTCCCCTATGGTCTCCTCGCTATATACTATCCTTATGGCTACTGTCTTTGATGATGCAAAACAAAATAATACTCTTGCCGAGCTTCATAAAGAGCAGGAAGAAGAGCTTGTGAAAGTACTCTCTGACACTTATAACTTGCCATATATTGACCTGCGCGGGATTGCCCCAGAACCAGATGCAATGGAATTTCTCGAAGAAGAAGACGCTCGTGATGCTGGAGTTGTCCCCTTTAAGGTTGTTGGCCGTAAACTGTATCTTGCAACGCTTTCTCCAGCAAATGAAAAATTAGAAAAACTCCTTCGTCCAATAGAAGACAAGGGTACGGAACTCCTTTTATTCCTTTGCTCTCATGCCTCGCTTGAGCATGTACTCCTGAGGTACAAAGAGCTTGGTCGTGGGGTAAAAGTAGATGGTGGACTATTTGAATTGACACAAGAAAAATTAGGCGAACTTACTGGTCACTTCGAAACACGCGAAGAACTTACCCAATTCTTCGAAGAAATGCTCCGTGCCCAGATGTTATACAAAACAACACGTATTCTTGAGCTAATTATCGCTGGCGCACTCAAGTTCGGAGCAAGCGATATTCATATTGAGCCAGAAGAAGAACGTGTGCGTTTACGTTATCGTATCAATGGTGCGCTTGAAGATATTGTGTTCTTTGATTTTTCTTTATTAAAAAACCTTACTAGTCGCTTAAAACTTCTCTCGGGGTTAAAACTTTCAAATGTAAAAAATGCCCAAGACGGAAGATTTAGTATCAATCTTGGCGACGTTGAGGTTGATATGCGTGTTTCTGTTGTGCCTGGAAGCTATGGTGAGAGCTTTGTAATGAGAATACTTGATCCACGAAATACTGTTTCTAGTCTTGATCAGATTGCTTTCCCGGAAATACTTCGTGAAGCAATCATGGCCGCTCTTGCAAAACCAAATGGGATTATTCTCACCACTGGGCCAACTGGATCAGGAAAAACAACCACGCTCTACGCCTTTCTTCATCATGTCTACACACCTGAGGTAAAAATAATCACAATCGAAGACCCAATAGAGTATCACTTCGAGGGACTTACTCAAACACAAGTAGAAACGGAAAAAGGTTACACCTTCGTGGCGGGACTTCGCGCAGCTCTCAGACAAGATCCAGACGTTATTATGGTTGGAGAAATCCGCGATGAAGATACTGCAAAAGTTGCAGTAAATGCGGCCATGACTGGCCACCTCGTCTTCTCTACACTACACACCAACAATGCTTCTGGAACCATACCTCGTCTCGTTGACCTTGGTGTAAATGCAAAAGTACTCGCAAGTGCGTTATCAGTATCACTTGCACAGCGCCTTGTCCGTAAATTGTGTGAAGAGTGTAAGGGTGCTTATGAATCAAATGAAAAAGAGTCTCGTGTCATCACCAATATATTGGGTGAAATGATTGTAAGTGGAAAACAAGATTCAATGTATGGACATATTCCATCGCCATCGTACACACTTTTTCATTCTCCTGGATGTGAGCATTGCTCACATACTGGCTATAAAGGAAGAGTGGGGATTTTTGAGGCGGTTATCATGACCCCTGCCATAGAATCAATTCTCATAACAAACCCAAGTGAACGAGAAATAAAAAATGCTTCAAAAAATCAAAAAATTCCAAGCCTCCGTGAAGATGCTATACTAAAAATGTTAGAAGGAGTAACTTCTTTTGATGAAATAAGCCATGTTGTTGACCTTTATACAGCAGAGTAAATAAGAGGACAGGCTGTCAGACAGCTTCGCTGACAGATACCAGAAAAGACGAAGCGCGACACCTTCTGTGCCGCGCTTCGTCAAAATCATAAAAACGTCTGTTGCCCCCTTTCACAATCCATATACCTCTAAGCAACCCCTTGGTGAAGAAAATTCCTACGTGAGGATAGACACAGTATGGAACAAGTCCAACCAGATCGTCCTTCGAATTAGAAGATGGGGAAACCCCGATTGTTTAGAGATATATAGATTCTAAAAAGTACTTTGCTGCATGCTTTATGCAACAATAATTCTATTATATCATATATAAAACTTTTGTCAAACTTTTACAGAAAACCTTTTCATGCCAACCATTCCCCCAACAATTGAACTCGAGGAAACAAGACATTTAGACAGTACCCTTAGGCCTGAGAAATTTTCAGATTATATTGGTCAGGAAGTCATAAAAAAGAACTTGCACATCCTGTTAACTGCAGCCAAGGAGCGTAATGCTCCACCAGAGCATATTTTACTCTATGGCCCACCTGGACTTGGTAAAACAACACTTGCTCACCTTATTGCCAAAGAGCTTGGGTCAAATTTGAAGCTTTCAAGTGGTCCAGCAATTATGAAGGTTGGTGACCTGGCAGCCATTCTTACCAATCTCACACCAGGAGACGTCCTGTTTATTGATGAAATTCATCGTCTGAACAAACTTATTGAGGAAGTCCTTTACCCTGCGATGGAGTCTGGTAAACTTGATATTGTTATTGGTAAAGGTCCAACCGCAAGAACTATACAGCTTGATCTCCCTCCTTTTACACTTATTGGTGCAACAACCCGTATTTCTCTTCTTTCCTCACCTCTTCGTTCTCGTTTCTCAGGCGGAGTATATAGACTTCAGTATTATACAGAGGAAGAGATTGCTACGATTGTAAAATTAAGTGGTGAAAAATTAGGAACTATCGTTCCAGACAATGCGGCATTCGAGATAGCTAAGCGTTCGCGCTTCACGCCACGTATAGCTAACTACTATCTCAAACGTGCACGTGATTATGCTCAGGTGCACAAAGCGTTACTAGATAAAGACATTGTTGATACCTCGCTATCAATGCTTGAAATTGACGAGTTCGGTATTGGGGTTTCGGAGAGAATTATTCTTGAGTGTTTGGTAAATGTGTTTAACGGTGGTCCAGTTGGACTCAACACGCTTGCGGCCGCAACAGGAGAAGAAGAAGCGACTATTGCGGATGTGACCGAACCATATCTCCTACAAATCGGCATGCTTGAAAGAACTCCACGCGGAAGAAAAGCGACAGAAAAAGCAATGCAGAAATTCAAAAAATAATAGCTGTGTTTTGTAGTACATTTTTCGTATATGATTAAACATATGTATTCCTCCCAAAAACGAATTTTAGGAATTGATCCTGGTTTCGATCGACTTGGTGTTTGTGTTCTTGATAAAAACGGAGAAAAAGAGACTGTTGTGTACTCAACCTGTATCACCACGTCTAAAAAAGATACATTTGAAAAACGTCTTGTTGCTCTTGGTGATGGTGTCGAAGCTATTATCAAAAAATACTCCCCAAACGAACTTGCTATTGAAACACTTTTTTTTACGACCAACCAAAAAACAATTATTACTGTGGCAGAAGTGCGTGGTGTGTGCATCTATTTATCTCACAAGTATGGACTTCCTATATATGAATATTCTCCACCACAAATAAAGTTAGCTATTACTGGTTATGGAAAGGCATCAAAAGAAGACATTGCTTACATGATCCCGAAAATTCTTAAACAACCGCTGCTTGTTGGGGTACTCGATGATGAAATTGATGCAATCGCAATAGCTCTTACCCATAGCGCCAATCGCACGAAAAGCCTTATTTTATAATAATATATTTGAGTGTTTATAAAAGGACTTGCATAGATGTTGGTTAGATGATATCTTTTCAATACGTTAATATATATTTGATACTATGCTTATTGAAGAAGAGGAACCAAAGGGGGGTAAAGATATAAATCCGGATGCGCTTGATGCTGTTTTTGAAGATACACTAGTGGAAATTGATGAAGAGGTTGTTATTTTTAAAAATGGAGAGGAGGATGATGACGTCGACGAAATAGATATTGCTTTTGCAGCAAATGACGAAGGATACTGGTAGTTCTTTACTCTTACCAGAACAAAGGGTGGCGAACTTGTTTGCTAGATTAGTTAAAAATACACTTAATTTGCTACCACTTTTATAAAACGCTTTTTGCCTATCTTAAGGACTGCGTTATACGCAAGAATCTTTGGGTCCTTTATTTCACCTTTTTCAAAATCATGAATGGCTCCAGCTTCTATAAGTCTCCTCCAGTCTGTTTTTGATGTGACTATACCAGCCTCTACAAGAACATCAGCAAGTTCTTTATCTCCTGTTGTTACAACTTCAGGGATGCTTTCTGGTACCCCTCCTTCTTGAAAGGTTGCAATCCAGGAGTTCTTTGCAAGTGTTGCGTCTTTTTCTGTGTGATACAGGGTTACTATTTCAGAAGCAAGTCTCATTTTAAAATCTTTTGGATTTGATCCTTTTGTCATTTCTATTTCAATCTTTTGTATTTCTTCAAGAGGTACGTCTGTGCAGAGAATAAAATATTTAATAATAAGATCATCATGAAGTGACATTACTTTACCAAACATCATTTGTGGATCATCAACGATAGAAATAATGTTCCCCCAGGAGCTCGACATTTTTCTTCCATCGGTTCCTTCGAGCATCTTACACGTAAAAACACTTTGTTTTGGTTGTCCAAAATATTCTTGCATCGTACGTCCTGCCTTTAGGTTAAATAGCTGGTCAAATCCCCCAAGTTCAACATCGGCTTTTACTGCAACAGAGTCATACCCTTGCATAAGGGGATACAAAAACTCTCGCAAGGAAATTTCTTGCCCATTATCATACCGATCCTTAAAATTACGTCGTGCGAGCATTTGTTGTACTGAAAAACATTCAGCGAGACGAGTAACTTCTTCAAAAGAAAGTTTTGAAAGCCAATCCCCATTATAAAGAAACTCTGTTTTTGATAAATCGAGAATTTTTGAAACCTGACTCTTATAATCTTTTAAATTTTCATCAATTTCTGCACGAGTAAGCATTGGTCTTTTATCACTCTTGTCTGATGCGTCTCCAACTTGCGCAGTAAAGTCCCCAACAATAAAAATAACTTGATGTCCAAGTTTTTGAAACTCTCTTAATTTGCGAAGTGGTATGGCGCGACCTAGGTGGATTTTTGGGCCAGTTGGGTCAATTCCAAGCTTAATACGAAGCTGTTTTCCAGAAAGAAGAAGTGCTTTTAGTTCCTCTTTTATAAAAATATCCTCAACCCCACGCGTGAGGATTTCTTCTATCTTTTTTTCATCAGTAATTATCTTGTCCATATATTTTATACTACCACGGGTGCTACTTTTATTTAAGTGTGTGGTACTATAGACAGATGTCGAATTATTATGTACACAAAAAAAAGCGGGTACGTAGTAGGTTTTTTAGGGAACTTTTTTTGGTGCTTTTTTCTTTTGTAATAATTACTCTTTCTCTGCTTTTGGTGTGGTTAACTAGTATACAGCTTCCGGATTTTAATAATTTTGAAAATAGAAATATTGCTAATTCAACAAAAATTTATGACCGTACGGGCACTATTGTCCTTTATAATATTCATGACAACATCAAAAGAACAGCTGTTTCTATTGATGATATAAGCCCTTATATTAAAAAGGCTACTATCTCTATCGAGGATGCTCATTTTTATGAACACTATGGTTTTAGACCGACCTCATTCATTCGGGCGGTTATCGCAAATATAAACTCACAAGGATACTCTCAGGGTGGTTCTACCATTGATCAACAGGTTATCAAAAACGCACTTCTCACTCGTGAAAAAACAATCTCCAGAAAGCTTAAAGAAATAATTCTCTCAATTAAACTTGACCGCGAGCTTCCAAAGGATAGTATTCTACAAATATATCTCAATGAGAGTCCTTATGGTGGAACTATTTATGGGGTTGAAGAGGCTTCCCTTACGTATTTTAACAAGAAAGCAAAAGATGTGACTCTAACTGAGGCAGCTTACTTAGCCGCTCTTCCTCAAGCTCCAACATATTATTCTCCGTATGGAAAACACAGGGAGGAGCTTGAGAAACGAAAAAACTTGGTCTTACAAAGAATGTATGATCTTGGGCATATTACTTTGGAAGAAAAAATTGCTTCACAAAAAGAGAATATTGTTTTTGAAAAAGATGTTTCAAATAGTGGAAAGGCTCTTCACTTTGTGATGTATATACGTGAGTACTTAGAGGAAAAATATGGGGTTGATCTTGTGCAGAATGGGGGATTAAAGGTAATTACAACCTTAGACTATACCCTTCAGGAGCAGTTTGAAAAAATTGTAAAAGACGGCGCGTTTGAAAATGAAAAGAAGTTTAAGGCTAAAAATTCTGCGCTTGTGGCTATTGACCCAAAAACAGGACAAATTCTTTCTATGGTTGGGTCTCGTGATTTTTTTGACACAGAGATACCTGGTCAATTTAATATTACAACCGCCTTCAGACAACCAGGATCTTCAATTAAGCCAATTATTTATGCGGCGGCTTTTAATCTTGGTTATACACCAGAAACAATCCTGTTTGATGTTCCAACTCAGTTTAGTTCTGTTTGTGATGCTTACGGAAACCCTCTTAGAGCGGGGGTGGATCCTTCTGTCTGTTACATGCCAGAAAATTATGATGGAATATTCCGTGGTCCAATGACTCTTCGCGATGCTCTTGCTCAATCAATTAACGTCCCTGCTGTAAAACTCCTCTACCTAACAGGAATTTCTACTGCTATTTCACTTGCTCAAGCAATGGGATTATCTACAATTAGTGATCCTGATCGTTATGGGCTGTCTCTTGTTTTGGGTGGAGGAGAAATAACTCTTCTTGAATTAACAAATGCTTATGGAGTATTTGCTAATAATGGTATCTATAATAAACAACAAGGAATTCTTGAGGTTCGTGATAGAGATGATAGTATTTTACAAAAGTTCTCACTAAACGAAACAGAGGTTCTTCCTGAATCAATAACAACGCTTATCTCTAGCGTGCTATCTGATAACATTGCTAGAACACCGTCATATGGTTCTAATTCTGCCTTATATTTCAAAGATAGACCTGTTGCTGTAAAAACTGGAACAACAAACGATTATAAAGATGTTTGGGTTATTGGATACACTCCATCAGTTGTAATTGGTATGTGGGCAGGAAATAATGACAATACTCCAATTGATAAGAAGACCTCTGGTTTTGTACTTGCCCCTGTGTGGCGAAAAGCAATGCTTGTAGCAACAGAAAACACCCCTGTTGAGTATTTCCCTGATCCTCTTCCAAACACCTCTTCTAAGCCAATTTTACGCGGAACATTCTGTATCAATGGAGGTATTCATACTATTCTCAATTATGTTATTAAAAACAATCCAAATGGTGAGTATCCAACATCCCCAACAACTGATTCACAGTATTCTCTTTGGGAAACAGGAATACAGGCGTGGTTAAACAGACATCCTCTTGCTTGTGGAATTCAGTCACCAACTCAAGACACCTCGCAACTACCAAATCAGCAGATTATAAACACCCCTGTTGAAATAGCAACAACAACAGTTCAATAGTAGTTAAGCTAATCTATATCCTTTTTTCTCTAGAATTAGTTTGATGTTTTTTTGTAGTAGTTGGCTTCTTTTTACTGATGATATAGTAAGGGTTATTGTTTTTTTAGTAATGTGTAATTCTTCTTTATTTAAAAGTACCCCTGTTTCCTTTTGAATATAAGCACATACTTCTTCTTGTGTGTCTTGTATTGTTTTTATAGTAAGAAGGTGTTTTTTAAAAAGTCCTTGATCCATGTTTATCTATTAAGCGGCATAAGAAGATATGTGAAGGTAATATCTTTTTTCCCTTGTATAAAAAGTGGTTTATTTGGTGTTGTAAACATACAAACAAGGGTATCTCCTTCAATATAAGGAAGTACTTCTAGAAAAAATTTATTATTATATTTTACTTCTATATCATCCCCTTCTTGTGTTGTTGTAATACTATGTGTTACTTGCCCCACTTTTTCACTCTTACTATGAACAGTACATTTTTCTTTTGAAAAAACACATTCTACTTGTGAATATTGATCATTAAAAAAAGTTGTAAGAAGAAGTGCTTTTTGGAGTTCTTCTTTTGAAAGTGTTATTGTTGTTGTAAATTCTTTTGGAAAAAGTTGTCTATAATCAGGAAAATTTCCTGTAATCGTGTGTATTGATAGTGTTATTGTGGTACTTGTAAATGTGATTATATTATTGCTACGAGAAAGAGATATTTCTCCATCTTCTTCGTTTATTATTTGTAAAATTTCTGGTATATGTTTTTGAGGTATAAGAAAAGAAAAATCTAAATCTTTTGTGTTTGGTATTGTTTTTTCAGCTAAACGATATGAATCTGTAGCAACAGAATAAATAAGATTATCTTTTGTATATATAAAAACAGAAGAAATTTCTGGTTTAATATCTGTTGTTGCACTACAAAAAGAAACTTTTTGTAGTAGTGTATTAAGTATCTCTTTTGGAAGAGAACCTAAATTTTCTCCTTGTTGAGGAAGATTAGGAAAATCTTCATACGAACTGGTTTTTATTTCAATAACACCTTTTTCTGTTTTTATTGTAAAAATACCGTTAATGAGTTCACAAGTAAAAGTAATATCTTTTGAATTAAAAGTAGAAATTATTCGTAATAATGTTTCCCCTTGTAATAAACAAACACCGTTAACAATCCCTTTTATAGGAATACTTTTCTCACAGAAGATTTCTAAATTAGTTGCACGAAGAGTTAGAAGGTGATTGGTAACTTCAATATGAATATCTTGAAGGAAGTTTTGTGTTTGTATTTTACTACGTGCACGAGATACTTGTTGGACTGCTTTTATAAATACATCACCCTTACATTCGAATTTCATATTCTATAGTATATATAAAATATAATACTAAGTATAGGTCTGGGGATATTGGGAATATCTATAAAAAGCATTGTAAAATATAATCTTTTTAAGATATCTTTACATTAGAAATATAAATTTATATTTAAATTATTGTTAATATCTTTATAAAAAGAATATATTCTAAACATAAACCATATAAACATAACCACTATATCCAATACTTTTCCACAAGATTATCCACAAACCTAAATAAGCATTTCACGAATATCTTCAATTTCACGAGAAAGCTGAGGATTATCTTTTAAAAGACCTTTTATTTTTTCATAAGAATGAATTACTGTTGTATGATCTCTTCCACCTAATCTATCACCAATCATAGGATATGAAATATCAAAATCTTCTCGTAAGATATACATAACAATTTGACGCGGTTTTACTACATCTTTACGTCTTGTTTTATTATAAATATACACATCAGGAATACGATAATAATCAGAAATTATTTTTACTATTTCTGGAATAGAAATACTTTTCTTAGCACGAACACTATTTTTAAGAAGATTTTTTACATCAAGTAATGTAATAACTTGTTGTTTTACTTGTATATGACCTAAAATAGAAGTCATAACACCCTCTAGTTCACGAATATTTCCTTGAATTGTTTCTGCTATATATTGAAGAACTTCTGGAGGAATTTTTTCTCGAAAATCCCTTGTTTTTATTTGTAATATAGCAAGACGAGATTCAACAGAGGGTATATTAACATCAACAATCATTCCATGATTAAAACGAGATCGTAATCTATCCTCAAGTCCTTGAATAAGGTTTGGGTGTTTGTCAGAAGAAAAAATAATTTGTTTATTCATCTCATAAAGAGAATTAAATAAATGGAATAATTCATCCTGTGTCCTTTCTTTTCCATTAATAAACTGAATATCATCCATAATAAAAACATCATATTTACGATACTTTTCCTTAAAACTATTAATTTTATTAAGATTTGTTGCGTTAACATAATCCATAT
>CAYYCT010000013.1:0-19060 GCA_964470485.1 uncultured Candidatus Saccharibacteria bacterium | reverse complement strand
ACGTGCGCCATTTTTCATTGCAATTAGAATGCATACTCACTTGCATAGTCAATAATCTCATCTGATTCTGCTATTGTTATATTTGCAGATGTATCAACAAGAAATGGCATAGTTCGTGCATGGTATGTTTGTACCTCTTTTAAATACTCAGCATGTTTAATATTTCTTTCTTCATACATAATACACCGTTCTTCAAAAACTTTTTTTACGTTTGTGCAGTACGCGCAGTTATCTTTGGTGTATACAATTAACATATATGATTATCCTTTACTGTGTGATTTGCTTGTTGTGTACCACTAGTAACAACAAGAAGTTCTACTTTCATAATTTCCGATTACCTTGTAGTATAACAACAATGAGTAATAAACCACATGTTATTGTCGTCATCGGTCCTACCGCAAGCGGAAAAAGTGATTTTGCTGTGGAATATGCTCTCGCACATAACGGGGAAATCATTAGTGCTGATTCCCGCCAAGTCTACAGGGGACTTACTATTGGTACAGGGAAAATTACTACAGAGGAAATGAATGGTGTAAAACATCACATGCTTGATGTCTACGATATTGATGAAGACGTGGGCGTCGCACGCTTCGCGCGCGACGCATCCCCTATCCTCATCGACATTCTCTCTCGCAACAAAACTCCAATTATCTGTGGAGGTACTGGTCAATACATTGATGCACTAATGTACAAAACCTCTCTACCAAAAGTACCTCCAAATAAAACTTTTCGTGAAAAACTAGAGAAAAAAACTACTGAAGAACTTTTTGCCATAGTACAAAAAAAAGATCCGCGTCGCGCTAGCACGATTGATAGACATAATCGCGTTAGACTTATACGAGCTCTTGAAATTATAGAATCCATTGGTACTGTCCCGTCTCAAGACACACCAACATTACTATATCCAACCACCATGTATCTCATGTCTCCCACTCGAGAGACACTCCGCACACGTATAACACAACGATTAGAAAAACGCCTGAAAGAAGGAATGATAGATGAAGTTCGCTTGCTTATGGAAAAAGGATACACAAGTTCTTCAATGAAAAAATTTGGTCTTGAGTATGTAACGATTGGGAAATATCTTGAGGGGATACTTACTGATGAGCAGATGAAAAAAGAACTTATTGCCAAAAGTATGCAGTATGCAAAACGCCAAGAAACGTGGAATAAGAAATATGCTTCGTTTGCAATAAAGATAGCTGTACCATAAAAACAACATCCCCGAGGCGCAAGCGCCCCGGGGGAGATGATCTGATTCACGAAGCGAAGCCAACTGTGTACTTCGCCAGATAGAGCCAGTATTGTGGAAAGACGGCTGTCTTCCAGAAAAGATCTTTCGATGTATCGTGGCTGAGCGCAACACGACACGCCTTCCAGTATCCAGTTATCCGACCAAGACGACAAATCGTCTTGTACCCCTGCTCGATCTCTTTCTCCATGTTCTCGGCCGAGTAGTTGAGACAGGACAGCCGTACAAGCGCTCGCTCCACGTCTTCGCGATACCGCTTCTTGTAAAGCTTCGAGGTAAAAGGATTCCCTATCAACCTTGACTTGATGAGAAGGGTTGTCGAGATCGCTCCGCCATCTTGCTTATGAAGGATTGCAAGGGCCCCCACTCCAACATCTGAGGCTCTACGTTCATAGTAATAGTCGTAATGTGAGACGGTGAACCTTGCAATGAAACCGAGTAATCCAAGGCAAGCCATGTAGACCTCATCAGTCGATGGCAAAACCTCTTGAGGGATATCCCGGCGCACGCTCTCGTATTCATTGCACAATTTCCCCAGAATAGGAACGAGTCGAACTATCTGGAAGATCCTCCAGAATTGCCACACAGAACAAATGGCGGAGAACAAGGTAGACATTGCTCCCACCAGGGAATTGGTGTACCGGCAAAAAGACTGATTTGAATTGAAACTGTTGTACACCCCTTTGTCGACGGAGACCTTGTCCAGGGCGATGATTACCGCCCCTTTTTGCGCTCCGAAGTATTGACCTTCCCATTGATTTGCAGTCATTCCTCTACCTTTCTGTCTTTGCAGTCTCGGACTACCCGAAACACTCTCAAAAACGCTAATTATATTATACAACTATTTGACAAGATCGTCAAATAATACGTTATAGTTCACTACCTTGAGAATACCCCACTTAAAACTAGGATAGTCTGTCGTCATGTACCACAAAAACAATTCACCCCCGACTGTATAACAGCTGGGGGCAATTTCTAAGGGGGATGCCCCCTTACAAGATTTATTTTTTTATGAGCTTCTTCAGCTCTTCGTCGAATTCCGCTGTGAGAGCAAGCGCTCTTTTGTCATTGAAGTACTCGAGTTCCTTACGTATCGCAGAGACAAGCGTATCACAGAGCGTACGACGCAACAATATCACATCCATACGAAGATCCTCGTATCTCGTGTTCCCTGGCACCTTTTCGCACTGGCCGAAAACGACTTCGGCATTGTTCAATCTCCACTTGAGGTTTGCAATGGCATCGTCGAAGCATCCAACCTCTCCTCTGGTCTGACTCGTGACAAGTGTCAACATCTAATACTCCTGATCATGTCTTTGCAGTCTCGGTCCATCCGAAACACTCTCAAAAACGCTAATTATATTATACAACTATTTAACAAGAACGTCAAATGATGGTAGAATATCAAGCATGAACACATACATCACGACTATTGGTCTTGAAATCCATGCCGAACTTAACACACATTCCAAAATGTGGTGTGGTTGTAAAAATGACCCAAAAGAAAAACGCCCAAACATAAACGTCTGTGAAGTATGTATGGCCCACCCTGGAACCCTCCCCGTTCCAAATAAAGCTGCCATACAAAAAGTAATTGAAGTTGGTCTTGCCATTGGCGCCAACATTGCTGACTTCACAGAATTTGACCGTAAAAATTATTTTTACCCTGATATTCCAAAAGGCTATCAGCTTTCTCAGTACAAACTTCCCATTGTCTCAGGTGGAAGTATTCGTAATATACAATTAACTCGCATTCACCTCGAAGAAGACACAGCTAAATCCTCTCACGAAGGAGGTATCACTCTTGTTGACTATAACCGTGCTGGGGTCCCCCTTATGGAACTGGTAACAGAGCCAGTAATCCACTCCGCAGAAGAGGCCGGGGCGTTTGCTCGCGAGCTTCAAAGAATTCTCCGTTATGTTGGCGCTTCAGAAGCAAATATGGATATGGGTCAAATGCGCGTAGAAGCCAATATCTCTGTTTCCACTGATCCAAAAAAATTTGGAACTAAATGCGAAGTAAAAAATCTCAACTCATTTAAGTCAGTAGAAGATGCGATACGCTTCGAAGTTGATCGTCATATTACTCTCATCGAAGAAGGCGGTGCAGTTATACAAGAAACCAGAGGATGGGATGAAGTAAAACAAGAAACATTCAGTCAACGCAAAAAAGAAAATGCTCATGATTATCGTTACTTCCCTGATCCTGACCTGCCAAAACTCTATCTCTCAAAACTTTTTGATATCGAGGCACTACGAAAAGAAATACCGGAACTTGCCGAATCACGAAAGAAGCGTCTTGTAGAGGCGGGCATCAAAGACGACATGGCAGAAATCATCGTAACTGATCCAAGTACCGCAATATATTTCGATGAAGTAATACGAGATAAAAATAGTGCCTATGCTGTACTCGCCTCAAATTATCTTGTTGCTGATATTTTTGGGCTTCTCAAAAAAGATACTAGGGATGCTGTTGCGGAGAACTTTCCTTCTATTCAATCATTCACAACACTTCTTGATATGATTACCTCAAACGAACTTTCTTCTCGTGGAGCAAAAGATCTTCTTCCTTTTATGATAGAACATAAAAATCTTGATGTAAAAAAAGCCGCAGAAGAAAAGGGCTTACTCCAGAAGAGTGACCCAGCGGTGCTCAAAGCAATCGTGACTGAAGTTATCGCAGAAAATCCTACACAGGTTGCTGACTACAAATCAGGAAAAGAAAGTATGTTTATGTACTTCGTTGGACAGTGTATGAAGAAAAGTAAAGGGGCAGGGAATCCAACTGTATTCCAAGAATTGTTAAAGGAGGTCCTTCGATAAAAATTATTAAATCGCTTGCACTGTACACTCTTTTATGGGCGAAGAAGGAAGATCGCTGGGTAGATTCTATACGTATCATTCCAATACGTGCCGTTACCTGTATCGACTTTCTTACCAGTAGTCCCTGGAAAACGAAGAGATGTATATGCTGGGTCACGCATAATATTCCCCACGATAGGAACACTTGGAAACGTTGGTGCAACCATGAGGAAACCGAGTTCGTGGAAAATATCAAAATCTCCAAAAATACTTCCTCTTACTTCCCAGACACCGAGATATGTCGACTCTCGTGGCTCTTGGACAGATTTCCACATTTCAGCATAATACCAAGGCAAGACCTTGTTACGAAGGTCGAAGTATACTTTTATTTCTTTTGCTATTGTTTTAGCAAGAGATGGATCAGTTGTCTGTGTGCCATAATCCCCGTCCATGGTAGAAAAATCAACAAGATCTCTATCACCTTGTGTTGCTAACCAATGCGCCATGTATGCTGCTGTCTGTGTATTTGAAAAGCTGTATATGATTCCTTGTGAAGGAATAGCGTAGTCGCCATTTCGGTTGTACTCTCCTTGACTTCCATCTGGATAGACTCCCCACGTAAGCCATTCCATATAGTAGCGCTTTGAACGATTGATGAGTTCTTTATCGTTAAGAAGAAGACCTGCCATCCCAAAAGCATAAACCTGAACGGAACGCCTATTATTAAAATATAGGGATGTTACTGCAAGTTGTGGACCAAGTGTCCCATCTGATTTTGTATAAGCAAATAACTTAAATGTTGTTGTGGCATCTTTTGTATCAATTACCCCGTCCCCGTTTGTATCCTGTCGTGCATATACCCACTTTTCCCATGAATTTGTACTACTCGCTTCTCGTCCTCTTACAGAATAATCTCCAGATAAACGATTTGGGAAAAGACTTATTTCTGATGGAGGGTACCCGCCAAGCCCCCAGTCAGTGTGAGCAGCAAAAAAGTATGCTTGTCTACGAATATAGTTTTCAATGATAAGCCTATCAGATGATGGGAGGCTTTTGCGAATATAATCGTATGTTGAGACGTATCGTGCAAACCATCCCGCTTGGCCGAAATAGGCGTCTCCTTGTGCCACTCCGGCGAGATCTCTAAAACAGAGACTGGTAAAATCATTTTGTGTGGCTTGAGCAGCGCCGACAAGATAATCACGGAGTGGGGCAACGTATGAGCTACTTGCTGTCATAAGGTAAAAGAAAGCGGCATCTCTTGGATTAATACCATAATTTGCTCGGGTTGTCCCCTCGCTTGAAGGGACAGGGCTATCTGGGGTTTTCAGAAAAGCGCTTGCGTTTGTCTTTATTCTTGTCCAATCACCAGGTGAACCTGTCATATAATCATTATTTGTGATAAATGGGCTGGTCGCAAGAGTGCGTGCTCTCCATAAAGATTCTTGTGCCCCCGTAAAGAATGTGCCACCAGATGCAGGAAGTGGTGTTGGGGTGGTGAGTGGGGCAAGCGTGCTTGGCTTGAAACCAATCCCACATGTTGTCGTAGTGCCGTATAAACTTTGTGTAGCTGATGGGGTTGTAAGAAGTGTTGAGAGTGTAGCAAGAGGACTTGGAGCAGGTGATGCACAAGTAGTTCCATCCCAACTTGTCCCCGCCACACACGATGCGGTAGCTGTTTTGGTGTCAAGGGTAAGAGAGCCATCAATGAGCGTGAACGTAGTAGTTCCATAGGAGAGAGAACGAGGTGTAGAGGATCCTGTAGGAGCAGTAGAGAATTGAGTAGATCCCTGTCGTATTGATGGAGAGACTGGATTAGTGATACTCCAGGATACTGGGATAGTACAGACGGAGGATCCGGTAGGAATGATACAGGTGGATGATGAAAGAGTAATGGTGCCAGATGGTGGAGTTGGTGTCGGTGTAGGAACTGGAGTAGGTGTAGGGGTTGGGGTTGGAGCAGGTGTCGGAGTCGGCTGTGGTAGAGGGGTAGGATCTGGAGTAGGTTGTGGTGTAGGAAGTGGTTGTGGAGGAGGAGTTGGTGTTGGTGGGGGTACAGGGGTAGGTTGTTCTCTACAGTAGAGAGACAAGAGTTTCTTCTTGGTACTAGGGCCGAGAGCTCCAGTACCTCGTGATAGGTTGTTGGGAGTTAAGATGTCTTCTTTGTATTTCTCTTGGAAGCGTTTGACTGCTCTATAGGTTCCTACTCCATACTTCATTGTTTCTTTACCTGGAGATCCTGCTCCTTGTGGAGATACTTGGGTAGAAGGATCTTGATTAAGGAGACGTTGTAGATCTTGTACCTTAGGAGAGATTACTCCTATACGGAGTGTGGTGGGTTCGGTGAGGATGGTGCAGGAAGAGGGAGGGAGAGCGAGGGTAGAGGAAGAGAGGGAGAGGAGGAGAAACAAAGAGAGGGGGAGGGATAGTCTTTTGGGTGACATAGGAGGAGACTGGGGATCTTGTGTATTAGTATATAGCATAAAGTGATGAAATAGGTTGTGGATAGTCTAATATAATATAAACAAAAAAAGAAAAGCCTCTGATATACTGTATGACATATATGAAGCTTTTTACTCGTAGGTTTGTAAAAGATCTTTTTCTTATTTTTCTTTTCGGTATCCTCTTTTATATTCTTACCCACAACCCTATCACGCACCCGCTACCAAAAGAGACAAATGGCCTCTGGAGTATTCAGCTCATGCAACAGCCTCTTATATTTGGGATTGCTGGCCATAACTTCCTGACCCTTCGTGATGGAAAAAACACAATTGTTGAAGAACTTCACGGGCTTCCAACTGATGCTGAAACTGGGACATGGAAATATATTGGAACGAAAGCAACAGACCACCTTTATGTGTGGAATTTTAAAAATTCAAATGAATACATAACTCAAAAAAACTTTTCAGGAAAAATTCTTTTGAAGGGAAATAAAGAAACAGTCCTAGAGGCATGGAATAAGGGCAATGCTTGCAAAGAAGAAATTAATGCACAAGATCTATTTTACCCGCCATACGGAGTTAATATCCGTGGCGATACAGAAAATTCTAATTCTATCGCGTATACACTCATGCTCTGCATGGGTCTCGATACTGATCACCTTGGGCTGATAACACCAGGGTGGGGGAAGAATCTGCTAGACGGCAAATAACAGACCGCTTTGCTTTTAAGACTATACGACAGATGAGGAAATCGTAATGTCTTCAGACCTTACTTTCCTAAAATCTTTATGAGCGCGTCTCCAAACTCTTTCACCGTAACATCATCATAAAGCGACAACAGTACAACTTTTTTCTTAGACACTTTCTCAAGCGTGGCGACTTTTTCTTTCAATTTCTTTGCATCTACCAAGTCAACCTTCGAAAGCACAACAACTTCCTCGCGAGTAAGAAGTGTCTTGTCATACTCCCCGAGCTCTTTACGAATAGTGGTGTATGCTTTTGCAATATCATCATTGTCTGCACTAACAAGGTGCACCAACACTCGTGTGCGTGTGATATGACGAAGGAACTTATGCCCAAGACCTTTGCCCTCACTTGCTCCTTCGATAAGCCCCGGGATGTCGGCGAGAATATAGGTAAAATATGCCCCAAGATTAGGCTCAAGTGTTGTGAAAGGATAATCCCCAATTTTTGCCCCTGCCCGAGTGAGTGCATTTAAGAGAGACGATTTACCAGCATTAGGAAGACCAATCAACCCAACATCAGCAATGAGTTTGAGCTCAATGTCAAATGTGGCGAATTCTCCGATTTCGCCTTTTGTAAATTCTTTCGGAGTTCGATTGGTGGATGACTTAAATTTCTCATTACCAAGCCCACCACCTCCACCACGAAGTATTAAAAAATCTCCTTCTTCCAAAAATTCATATCGTTTGTCATATTCACGATTATAGACAACTGATCCGAGTGGAATTTCGAGATACAAATCCTTTGCATCACTTCCGTGCATGCTTCGCTTCTGTCCTTGCTCACCACTCTCGGCTTCCCACTCTTTCTTATGTTTATACACAGCAAGGGCTGCGATATCGCGAACAACGTGGAAGTATACGTCTCCCCCGCGACCACCATCACCTCCTGCTGGCCCACCATAAGGAATACCCTTCTCGCGACGCCATCTAACAACGCCATCGCCTCCTTTACCGGCTTTTATATGAAGTGTTACGTGGTCAATTAACATGAAGTTAGATACTAGACTTTAGAAGGAAATCCTAAAGTCAAAATTAGAACTAAATAATACCATATTTAATTGATTTTTGCAAGAGTTGACCACATCCCAGAGAAGCGTAGAATGAGGGTATATGAAAAAGATTATTTCTCTTCTATTTACTATCCTACTAGCGATTAGTGCATCAAGTACTGCTTCTGCATATACCTATGTGGCCCCATATTATTCATACGGCAATACTAACTGTGTGATGCCCATGACATATCCATATTACAATACCAATTGTACTACTCCGTCTTCCTACTACTATACTTCTGGTTGCTATACCTACTACTACAATGGATATACAAGGACAACGTCAATTGTAAGTTATAATTGTCAGACAAATTACGTCGCCCCTATTGCCCAGTATTACTACACTTCTCCTTACTATACCTATAGTTATACAAACGGTTCATGGTATCCATCATATACATACTCATATGGAAATTATGACAATACAAATTATTACGACTATACTAATTACAATAACGGCTACGTCTATACTCCAAGAACTGGATGCTATTATACAGCGAGCGGATACTATGCATGCCAATAGGGATAGCTTGTAGCCTTTAGCTTATAGCTTTTGGCCACTAACAACATTAGAAGAGCGACGCCTACGGCGTCGCTCTTCTAATGTTGTCCAGCTAATTACTACAAGCTAATGACTACTGGCTGCTTAATAGTTCCTTAATCTCTCACTCTTCTCATGACTCCTAATCTTCTCATGAACCTTTGCCTCAATCTGTCTAATGCGCTCGCGAGTTACCCCAAACTCTGCCCCAACTTCTTCAAGTGTGTGCATCACTCCGTCAAACTCGCCCAATCCATTTCGCATTTCTACAATCTTGCGTTCCTTTGGAGAAAGGTCGTCGAGAATTTCGTTAATCTGATCAGAAAGAATTCTATGTGACGCCTCAGCATCTGGAGAGAGTATTTTGTCATCAGCAATGAATTCACCGAGTGTTGATTTATCATCATCATCCCCGATTGGTTTTTCGAGTGACACCGTATCTTGGTTGATGTTTTCGATAATGTGAATTTTTTCTACATCTACCCCCATTTCAACCGCAATTTCTTCTGCGAGTGGATCACGCCCAAGATCTTGTGAGAGGCGACGTACCACCTGCTTATACTTGGCAATTGTTTCTACCATGTGCACAGGAATACGAATGGTGCGAGACTGGTCTGCGAGTGCGCGAGTAATAGCTTGCCTAATCCACCATGTGGCATAGGTTGAGAACTTAAACCCTTTTGAATAATCAAATTTTTCTACTGCCTTGAAAAGACCGAGGTTCCCTTCTTGAATAAGATCAAGAAGAGTAAGATCTGAACTTCGTCCAACATACTTCTTAGCAATAGACACAACAAGACGTAAGTTAGCTTTTGCGAGGAGTGTTGTAGCTTCAATATCTCCTTTTTCGATACGAATCGCAAGCTCTCGTTCATTTTCTCCTGAAATGAGAGGATACTGCCCTATTTCACGAAGATACATCTGAATACTGTCATGAGAACTATCCCTCCCTTCTAATTTAGTGAGGTCATCATCCATATCAAGCAAATTACCCCCTTCTAGAATATCAACCCCTGCTTGACTGAGTTTTTCATACAATTCCTCAAGGTACAAAATATCAAGCTCAATCGTTGGGAAGTAACGAATAATTTCATCATACGTAATAAAACCACGCTCCTTTCCTTTTTGGATAAGTTCTTGTTCATTCTGATCTCGTGTTGTAACTTTTTTTGGTTTCTCTACAACTTTTGGTTTTGATGGGCCAGTTTTAATAGTGAAAGCCTTTGGTTTGTATTTTGGTTTTTCTTCTATTTTAGGGCTTCCTTTTATATTTTTTTTAGGAGCTGTTTTTTTGGAAGTGAACCCAGCTTTTTTTATAACTTTCTTGGGAGCAACTTTTTTGGATGCAACCTTTTTAGATACTACGACTTTTTTTACGGTCTTCTTTTGTACTTTTTGAGTAGTCTTTTTGACAGGTGTCTTTATACTTTTTTTGACAACCTTTTTACTATTTGATTTTTTTGCTACGGTTTTTGTCGTAGTTTTTTTGGGAACACTCTTTTTTTGTGAAGATGCTTTTTTTGCCATAGAAACGGTACTGGCGATTATACCACAAATAGCCTATATAGTCCATATAGTTATACACTTGACGCTTACCTATAAGAAATAGAAATGCCCTACTCAATTGCTTTCTTCACATGCTCGTATATCTCCTTAAGGATCGACTCATGGTCGGCGCCTTCTTCTCGGAGCTTCTTTTGGAGTTTTACAAGATGTGCTTTATGTTGTTCTCGCTTATGTGTATCCATAAGATCTTTAAAATATGCTTCTCTGTTAACAATAATTTTCTTTTCTAATTCAAACATTTCTTCTTGCAAAATTGCTTCTGGGAATTTCTCGCGATCAATTCCAAGAGAGATAAACATCTCGTCGTCAATTTTGCCAATAAGGAGAGCGTACGCCACTATTTCCTTTTCAAGACGCTCAATACTTGGAAGTGGTGGCAGTACTGTCATCTCTACCTCTCCTCCTTGATTTAGTATACCTCGACCAAGTTCCTCTGTTAATGTCTGCTCTGGAATGGAGGATTTTTCTCCGATAACTCTAATAAAATGAGCTCTATCAATCGGGGACTGTATCGCACGGACATACGGCAACACCTCAGAAACTATTTTCTTCCCCTGTTCACGTTGGTCTGACGTGGTATTCATCACCCGCATCGTAAGTACTTCCACAACGTGTTTCTTTTTTTCTATTGCTTGTAACCACTTCTTTGGATCATCCTTAATAAGATCTGCCGGGTCTTTATTTTCTCCGATATCACCCACCACATACACATCGAGTCCGCCTAGAAGGCACAGGAGTGCAGTCTTTTTAAGCGCGTTCTGTCCAGCATCATCGCTATCAAACGAGAGAATGACGGTATCGCAAAATCGCTTAATGATATGAATATGTTCATCAGTAAAAGCAGTCCCCGATACCGCTACAGTATTATGAACTCCTACTTGATAACTCATACAGAGATCCATCTGCCCTTCAACGACAACGACAGACTTTGTTTCTGCCATTTTCTTCTTGGCGGTATCATAACCAAAGAGAATTTTTGACTTGTGATATAGTGGCGTCTCAGGAGTATTCACATACTTCCCTTGAGCAACGGTAGGGTCAACAAGCGACGGCATAATACGCCCCGAGTAGCCCACTGTTGCACCTGATACATTTCGTATTGGGAACATCACGCGTCCACGGAAGCGGTCGTACCAACCTTTGGTCTTTCCACTTTCTTCTTTGGCTTCTATAACAAGCCCAGCTTCAACCATTTCTTCTGGCTGATACCCCTTCGCTGCCAAATATGTAAATAAATCTCGCCACTCATTCTTAGCATATCCTATGTGAAAAGTATTAATTGTCTCTTCAGTAATACCACGACTAAGAATATATTCACGCGCCTCAGGAGATTGTTTAAAGTTTTTTTCAAAATGTTCTGTTGCATCTTTAAGGAGTGAAACTAAACGTGTTTCTTCCTGACTTTTCTCTCTACTTGTTAGCTGTATCCCAGCACGGTCAGCGAGAATCTTAAGTGCTTCCACAAAGGGAATATTTTCTATTTTTTCGACAAACGTAAATATGTCTCCATGTGCTTGACAGCCGAAGCAATGAAACGATTTTCGTTCAGGTGAAACATAAAACGATGGCGTGCGCTCGTTATGGAACGGACAGCGCGCACGGAACTGCGCACCTGACTTCTCAAGGCGTATATAGGTAGAGACCACGTCCGTAATGGAAAGATTTTCTTTTACCTGGTCTTTGGGGTTCATTCTCTTATTTTACCATAATTGACACAGTCTGAAGAAAATATGATTTTTAGAAAAAACTTTGATTAATATAGATGAAGAGGGATAGAAGAAGGAGAAGCGAAATACCATAGATAATATGAACATAGTGTTGCTTACGTATTTCTACCATAATCATCGTAACAAGAGCAAAAGAAATAAGAAGGAGAAGCACTTTGTAAATAGTGTCAATATATCGTGAGCCGTTGAAAAGAATCCTCTCATACCATGTTGAATATGCTGTCGCCGAAAGTTTTGAATCACCTGAGGATTCTGTAGCGGCAGTATTCTTCACTATAATCATATCCCCTGTTTCTCTCACTTTTTCTAGAGGACTCTTTGGTGTGCTGGTTGCTTCTATTGATTCACCTTTCACATCCCCCTCAGTGACAGGCGTACTTGTTGTGGTATTGGAAAGTACTTCTGTCGCGGTGATTATTGGAGACGACTTTTTCTTTACTCTGGTAACCTTTTCTTCAACCAGCCCTGTTTCTGCATATGCTGGCGTGCCAAACATTTGCACAATATAAATTGTTGGGTAGTTGTTATACATCCCCGGGACTGTTGCTATGCCAATCTCACGAAACTCTTTATTTAAGATATTCGCCCGATGTGATGGAGACTTAATCCAAGCCTTCTCTACGTCAGCGGAATCAGTAAAGTTGATTGCCAGGTTTTCTCCTGCATACAAAAATGAATACCCGGCTTGGCGAAACCAATACCATGGCGTTACTCCGTCAGGAGAATCGTGAGAAAAATACTCTTTAGCTACCATGTCTTCACCTTTTAGTTTTGCTGCAGCTTCAAGCTTTTCATTCTTGAGAAGAGGAACTTCATTAGCTTCTATTCGATGTTCATTGGTAAGATCGATAAGCACCGAAGAGGCAATCTCAGAGCCTAGAACCGTTCGGTGGATAAGGAAAGAGCTTCCAAATGAAGACCCCAGGAGAAAAACACTTATAAAAAGCATTGCAGAAACAGCTACCTCTCTAAAAAAATGAGGCTTAAAATCATTTCCATGATGTGGAATAAAAAGATGTTTAAGCACGGTGAGTACTTTCATATTTACTAAGTATAGCGTATTATTCAGAAAGTATACATGACAAAAGCGGCGCCTTCGGCGCCGCTTTTGTATTGTATTTCTATTTTAACTGACCTCTCTAAGAAAAGTCAGAAATTACTTTAGATACGAGGCACGGAGAAGCATTTTTGGGAGACGTAGTTAATGCTACGTTGACCGAAAATGAGAGGCTCCGTAACAAAGTAGATGAAGTGATTTATGACTTTTCTATTTTGCGCCGCGAAGACCAGTACCGGCTGGAATCAAGCGTCCAATGATCACATTTTCCTTTAGCCCTCGTAATTCATCCATCTGACCGCGAGTGGATGCCGTGATAAGCACACGAGTAGTGTTCTGGAATGATGCACTTGAAAGCCATGAGTCAGTAGAAAGCGCAACATCAGTGATACCAAGTACCAAGTACTTACCCTTCGCCTCGGCTCCACCCTCCTTCTTTACACGAGCATTCTCAGAGCGGAATGTTGACACTTCGACAACATCTGATTGTGTAAATCGTGTGTCCCCCGGATTAACAATCTTCACACGTCCGAACATCTGCTTGATGATGACTTCAACGTGCTTACGAGAGATAGCCGCTCCTTGGAGTTCGTACACCTTGTTAATTTCACTTACAATATACTCTTCGGCTACTTCCTTGCTTGCAAAGTTAAAGAGTTCATCGATATCACAAGAACCATCAGTAAGCATTTGTCCACGCTTTACGGTATCTCCAACTTTTACAATTGGTTGACGACGGAACGGAACAGTATACTCAACTTGCTTACCACTCTTATTCCCCTTAGATCCATCATCATTACCGAGGAGAACAATAATCTTCTCCTTACCCTCATCACGAATTGCAGTTATTTCCCCTCCTTCGTGTGCAATAATCGCAGGATTCTTAGGAGCACGACGTTCAAAGATTTCTTCAACACGAGGAAGACCTTGGGTAATGTCGACTCCTGACACACCTCCAGCATGGAAAGTACGCATCGTAAGCTGTGTTCCAGGTTCACCAATAGCTTGCGCAGCCACAATACCAACTGCTTCACCTAAGTCCACCTTCTTGTTACGACCCATATCAAGTCCGTAACACTTCTGACAAATACCATGAAGTGATTGACAAACGAGTGGAGAAAATACTCGCACCTCTTCTACTCCAGCATTTTCTACAATAAGGGCGTCATCCTTATTAATAAGGTGTGATTTTTTGAAGAGAACCTTACCATCAACAACGATATCTTCTGCAATAACACGACCACGAATATTCTTAGAGATAGGCACTTCAATGCCGAGTGCGTTTTCCTTACGAACAATCTTGCTTTCTTTTGTACCACAGTCGAGTTCGGTAATGATGGCGTCTTGAGCAACGTCCACAAGACGTCGTGTAAGATATCCAGCTTGCGCAGTTTTAAGAGCAGTATCTGAGTTACCCTTACGAGCTCCGTAGGTAGTAATAAAGTATTCAAGAGGTGTTAGCCCTTCCTTGTAAGAAGAAATAACTGGGAAGTCTAAGTTACGTCCTGAGTTGTTCACAATAATACCCTTCATACCAGACATCTGAATAATCTGAGCAATAGAACCTCTCGCACCAGAATTGATAAGGTCATATACTGATCCATGCTTTTCAAATGAATCAGGAATAAGTTTTTCAATCTTTGAACGAACTCCTTGCCATACAGAAATGGTACGTTCATATCTCTCTTCTCCCGAAAGGAGACCTTCCTCATAATCAGACTCTACTCGAGCGGCATTATCCCACCCTTCTTGTACGAGTGCATTTTTTTCTTTAGGAACTTTTACAGCGTCAATATTCCATGTTGTTCCAGAAACTGTTGCGTACTTATACCCGAACGATTTTATTTTATCAATGACTGTTGGAGCTTTCTCAAGACCGTAGGTAAGAATAACCTGATCAATGATAGAGTTCATTTTCTTTCCTGTTACCTCATCATTAATATAAGGAAACTCTGCTGGAAATACAGAATTAAAGAGAAGTCGTCCAACGGTTGTCTCAAAAGGTTTACCTCCAAACTCCGCATACTTTTCCTTTTCAGATGGCATTACAAGAATCTTGGCGCGGAACGATACAATACCAAAGTCATATGCAGTAATAGCTTCGTTTGGTGTTGAAAAATACTTTCCTTCACCCTTTTCCCCAGGAATCATTTTTGTCATCCAGTATGCACCAAGTACCATATCCATTCTAGGGTTCACAATAGAATCTCCTGACCCAGGACGAAGTAAGTTGCGGTTTGCTGCCATAAGTGTTCGAGCTTCTTCTTGGGCTTTTTCTGAAAGAGGAAGGTGCACGGCCATTTGGTCACCGTCGAAGTCCGCGTTGAAAGCCTGACAAACAAGTGGGTGAAGTGAAATAGCATTACCTTCAATGAGCTTAGGGTTGAATGCTTGGATACCAAGACGGTGAAGTGTAGGGGCACGGTTGAGAAGCACATACTTTCCTTCGATACATTCTTCAAGAATTGCCCATACTTCTGGGATACCGTCTTCAATCAACTTATTTGCACCACGGATATTGAATGCGAGCTCACGTTCAAGAATCTTTGAGATAATAAATGGCTTGAAGAGCTCAAGTGCCATGTGTTTAGGAAGACCACATTCATTAAGAGACAAAGACGGTCCAACAACAATCACAGAACGAGCTGAATAATCTACACGTTTACCAAGAAGGTTTCCACGAAGAAGCCCTTGCTTACCTTTTAGGTTATCAGAAAGTGACTTGAGTTGGCGCTTTTGTGACTGACTCATAACAGCGTCCTGTCCATGACGAGCTGAATTATCTATAAGAGCATCAACAGCTTCTTGTAGAATTCGCTTCTCATTGCGGAGAATCACGTCTGGCGCACCAATTTCCATCAACTTTTTAAGACGGTTATTGCGATTGATAACACGACGGTACAAATCATTCACATCAGATGCTGCATAACGGCCCCCTTCAAGCGCAACCATTGGACGAATGCCAGGAGGAATAACCGGAATAACTGTCATAAACATCCACTCTGGGCGAATGCCAGCATTTTGAAATGCGCGAACAAGTGAGAGTCGCTTCTCAGCCTTTTCACGTTCAAGAGTGCTTGCTTTTTCTAGTTGAATGACAATTTCTTCTTCAATACGTTTAAGGTCCATCGTCTTGAAAATTTCAAAAATTGCCTCCGCTCCAATCCCCGCCTCAAAACAGGTACCATATTTCATAGCGAAGCGATGGTAGGTGAGTTCGTCAAAAATTTTATTTGGTTTAATTTCAGCAATCTCTTTCTTTGTTGCTACAAGAAGATCACGAAGCTTATCTTGTGTCTTTTCATCTGTTGCTGATTTTACTTTTGCTTTAAATTCGCTTTCTAGATTAGAAAGAATCTCTTCTTTTGCTGTCTGATTAACAGACTTTACAATGTATCCAGCGAAATAAACAACCTTCTCAACATCCCCAACTGGTTGAGCCAAGATAAGGGCAATACGTGAAGGCACAGTACGAAGGAACCAAATATGAGCCACAGGAGAAGCAAGTTCAATGTGCCCCATTCGCTCACGGCGAACGATGGATTTAGTCACTTCTACTCCACATTTCTCACAAACAATCCCCTTGTAACGAATGCGCTTATATTTTCCGCAGTAACATTCATAATCTTTCTCTGGCCCAAAAATTCTTTCGTCGAAAAGACCATATCGTTCAGATCGCCCAGTACGATAGTTAATCGTCTCAGGCTTTGTCACTTCACCAAACGACCACGCACGAACCGATTCAGGAGATGCGACTTTAATCGAAAGTCCGTCAAAATTATTTGTATCAATTGTTTTCATAGTTGTATATGTTTAGTGTGACAAAGCTTATAAAGATGATTCACCAAGTAATGGGGAAACAGATTCCTCTCTCTTCCGTGGTTCCACATCAAGACCAAGACCACGAAGTGTATTTAACATCACCGTAAATGAAGCTGGTGTGTTAGGCTCTTTAACATCTTCACCTTTGATAATACTGTCGAATGCTTCTGAACGACCGACAATATCGTCAGATTTAACAGTAAGCATTTCACGCAAAATGTGTGATGCCCCATATCCTTCAAGTGCCCATACTTCCATTTCTCCGAAACGCTGTCCTCCTCCTTGAGCTTTTCCTCCAAGAGGCTGTTGTGTAATAAGAGAGTACGGACCGATAGATCGCATGTGAATCTTATCTTCAACCATGTGGTGAAGTTTCAAGATGTACATCATACCAATTGCGGTCTTTTGATTAAACGCTTCTCCAGTGCGACCATCGTAGAGTTGTACTGTTCCTGTTTCATCGTATCCCGCCTTCACAAGTTCTTCCTTAATCTCTTTATCTGATGCTCCTTGGAAAGAAGGGACAATAGCCTGATAACCAAGAGTATCTGCAGCAAGTCCAAGATGCATCTCAAGAATTTGTCCCAAGTTCATACGAGATGGAACACCAAGTGGAGTGAGAATAATATCGATAGGAACTCCATCCTTATCAAACGGCATTTCTTCTACTGGAAGAATTGTCGAGATAACCCCCTTGTTACCGTGGCGACCAGCGAGTTTATCTCCAACGGAGATATTACGCACTTGCGCAACTTCAATATGAATACGCTTGATAATCCCGCTTTCAAGGTTGTCCCCTCGTTCACGTGAGAAAACTTTTACACCAATAACACGCCCGCGCTTTCCATGATCAAGCCGAAGTGATGAATCTTTCACATCACGAACCTTCTCGCCGAAAATGGAACGAAGAAGTCTTTCTTCTGGAGTAAGTTCTGTTTCTCCTTTCGGTGTAATCTTCCCAACAAGAATATCTCCCGGACGAACTTCAGCTCCGATACGAATAATACCGTCCTCGTCCAAATTTTTGAGTTTATTTTCACCGACGTTTGGAATATCATGTGTCGTTACTTCCGCACCAAGTTTAGTATCACGAACATTACATACAAATTCTTCAATATGAATTGATGAGAACTTACTCTCTCGCACGAGACGTTCAGAAAGAATAATCGCGTCTTCATAGTTTGCTCCGTTCCAAGCCATAAAAGCTACACGAATGTTGTGTCCGAGAGCAATTTGTCCGTGATCAGATGTTGCTGCATCTGCGAGCACTTGTCCTTTGGTCACTTTATCACCGAGAGAAACAATAGGTCGTTGATGGAAAAGATTAAAAGCATTTGTACGTGCGAAATTGATAAGATTATATTCATATTCTTTTTTATCAGCCTTGATGATGATTTTCTTAGCATCAACATACTTTACCTCCCCTCCTTCTTCTGCGATAACAAGGCGTCCAATATGCTTTGCTGCCTCACCTTCCATACCAGTTGCGACAAGTGGCGCCTCAGGGCACATAAGAGGTACTGCTTGCTTTTGCATGTTAGAACCCATGAGTGCTCGTGTTGCTTCGTCGTGTTCAAGGAAAGGAATCATCGATGTCGCGACAGAAAACGCTTGGTTTGTTGCAACATCAATATATTCAACCTCATCACGAAGAGCGAGTCCTGGAGCTCCAGCACGACGAACTTCAATTTCTTTATTAACAAGCTTATTGTTTTCATCAAATTCATTTCCACCGTGAGCAATAACATAACGCTCTTCTTCAAGGGCGTTCATGTACACAATTTCTTTGGTGATAACTCCTTTTTCTACTTTTACATATGGTGTTTCGATAATACCGAAATCATTGATACGTGCGTAGTTAGAAAGACGAAGAATAAGACCAATGTTTGGACCTTCTGGAGTGTGAATAGGACAGACACGACCATAGTGTGATGTGTGAACATCTCGAACCTCGAATCCAGCTCGTTCACGAGTAAGTCCTCCAGGACCAAGGGCAGAGAGCGTACGAAGATGTTCAACTTCTGCAAGAAGGTTCTCTTGGTTCATGAACTGTG
>CAYYCT010000012.1:0-19328 GCA_964470485.1 uncultured Candidatus Saccharibacteria bacterium | reverse complement strand
TCCTCTCTCTCCTCCTCTCCTCCTTCTCTCAAATTCAATCAGTCTTCGCTGCGGCTCTTACTAATCTATCAGATACACAAACATCTCTTAAAGTAAGTACCCTTTCAGATCATACGATTCAATTTGTCACACCAACTGGTATTGCAGCAGGTCAGAATATCACCATTACTTTCCCAGCAGAGTACACCATGGGATCATTTGCTGTTACTAACGTTGACTTCGCTACAAGTACCTCAGCCACATGTTCCTCATTTACGAATGAACCACTTTCTTCTTCTGCTTCAGGTGTTACCTGGGGAGTAGCTCAAGCTGGTCAAGTAATTACTATCACCTCAGGGAGCGTTGCTATTCCAGCTAACCGATGTCTACAAATTAAGATAGGATCAAATGCTACTACTGGTGGAGCTGGAGTTTCTCAGATTACAAACCCAGCATCTCCTGCAGCATATTCGATTGACTTCGCTGGAACGTTTACGGATACGGGGTATGTTACAGAGAATATTATTAGTGATGATACTGTTTCTATGACCGGGACGATTATTCAATCGCTTACGTTTTCTATCTCTACAACAACTATTTACTTTGGAACACTTAGTGCTGGATCTGCAAAATTTGCCTCATCAACTAACATATTAGGAGACACAACAGAAACCATCGCACACACACTTGCTGTTGGAACCAACGCTCCTTCAGGATTTACCCTCTCTGTACGTGGTCAAACACTCACATCACAACAAAATAGCAATAACACAATCACACGTATCGGAGCAACGGCGGCATCATCTACTCCAGGAAATGAACAATTCGGTATCCGTGCAACAGAATCAGGCGGTAGTGGGACAGCTGTGGCATCTCCTTTCAACTACTCGTCATCATATGGATATGATGCAACCGCCACCACCTCAGCAACACTAGCAACAGGAAGTGGGGCAACGCCACTATCGACGTACTCCTTGAGATATGTTGCCAATATTTCAGCTATCACCGAAGCTGGTACTTATGCAGCCAATCTTGTGTACGTCGCGACAGCTAATTTCTAGTCGTATTTATTAACATTACCAAGTATTCACACGCAACTTTATGAAATCACATAACCCTCTCAAAAAAACACTTAGCGCACTTATCGCTACTGGATTCGCTCTTAGCATCATGACTGCTCAAGCAGTTACTATTTCTCCTGCAAAAGCAGAACTCACTGCTGACCCGGGCGAAACAATCACTAGTACTTTCATTATTATTAATGAGCAAGATACTGAGCAAACATTCTACACTTCGGTAGAGAACTTTGAGTCTTCGGGTGAAACAGGTACACCTAACTTTACAAGCTCAAAGGAAGGGTTACCTTCTTGGATTCAAGTTCAGGAAAAAGTGATCTTAAAGAAAGGGGAGAGGGTTAGCGTTCCATATACCGTTGTTGTTCCACAGGGAGCTGATGCTGGAGGTCATTTTGCGGCAATTTTCCTATCTACTGTACCTCCTTCAGCAAAAGAAGGAGAAGTTTCTGTGGGGGCAAAGGTTGGGATGCTTGTTTTTCTTAAAGTTACTGGCAATGTAAAAGAACAAGGTGGGCTCATTGAGTTCATGATAAAAGAAGGAAAGAAAGTTCTTACGAATCTTCCTGTTGATTTTGTGTACCGCTTTAGGAATGAAGGAAACGATAGAGTAAAGCCAGAAGGAGAAATCGTCATTAAAAATACATTCGGGATGGAAGTTGCTCGTCTTAATGCCAATGAATCAGGAGGAAATATTCTTCCAGGAAGTGTAAGACGTTTTGAGGTTCATTTAGGAGCAAAAGAAGGACCAGCAGTTTCTGCACCATTTTTTGATCATGTGTCGTACCAGATGAATAATTTTGCTCTAGGTATGTACACAGCAACCATTAATCTATCTTTTGGTAACGCTGGAAAAGCAGACTTATCGCTTACGTATTTCATGCTTCCTTGGCAATTATTGTCAATTATAGGTGGAGCCGTTCTCCTTACTATCATTATCCTACTTGTTCTTGTTAAGCATTACAATCGATGGATTATCAAGCAAGCGCAAGCAGCAGCGAAATAGTTTTTACGGCACATAGTACAAAAATAGTTTTTGGGTTACTTATTATGGTAACTTCGTGTTTCTCTATCTTTGCACAGACAACAACCAATCCCCTTACAACAGATGTTACGATTACTGCAACAGTTTTGTATGAAGGAGGTGGCCCACCAAGTCTCCCGCCCGTGCCTCCAGGAGGTGGTCCGCCTGGTATTATTGATCTAGCTATTTTTAAAGGAAGGGCATATCCAGGAAGTACTATATCTGTTCTTAAGAATAGTATTGTTATTGCCACAGTTCCTGCAAATCAAGATGGTTCTTTCGATATACGTATACGAAGTATTGCTGCCGGGACATATACATTCGGCATTCAAGCAAAAGATACAAAGCAACTTACTTCAAAACTTATCAGTTTTACAGTATACGTTTCAGGAGGAATTACAACAATTGTTGATGGTATTTTTATTCCACCAACAATCACATCAGATAAAATTGAGGTCAAAAAAAATGACCCCATCATTTTTTCTGGAAGTGGAGTTCCAAATGCCGATATTCGCCTCTCTCTTTTGCAAGATATTGAATTATTGAAGCAAACAAAAACAAACGCAAGTGGTACCTGGTACTATAGTCTTGATTCATCAGTACTACTATTTGGTGACTATGAAGCAAAAGCAAGATCTATACTTCCTGATGATATTTCTTTCTACTCTGACCCTATTTCTTTTCGTGTAGGGAGTTCAACTAGATTGCGAGCTGATAAAACAGCACTTTCCGGTTTTAGAAAGCGCTGTGATTTAAATAGTGATGGTCGAGTAAACTTACTGGATTTTAGTATCATGGCATTTTGGTATAAGCGCTTCAGCTTTCCAGATAAAGTTGACCTCAATACCGATAAGCAGGTTAACTTAACGGATTTGAGTATTCTTGCGTATTGCTGGACAGGATAACATATTATATGAACTATTTTTTTAAAAAAATAATATTATGTGTTGCTGTAAGTATAGTAACGATATCTTTTGGATTTGCTGCTGAAATTACAATTTCAGCACCAGAGAGAGCTGTTTCTAATCGACAGCCAATAGTTGTACAACTTTTCCTCGACACCAAAGAAGATACCCTAAGTGGCATTTCAGGAGATTTTTCTTTTCCTTCAGACTTATTTACTGTTAGTGACATAACTCTAGAAGGAAGCGCGGTATCTCTTTGGGTAAAACAGCCACATATTTCTGAAGAAAAATATTTTGATAATCGAACCCATATTCCTTTTGAGGGTATATTTCCAGGCGGGTATTCTGGTGTTAGAAGTCCTTATTATCAAGGCAAAAAGCATGGAGTTATTTTTTCAGTAGTTCTTGTCCCCAACAACAAAGGGAAGGGGTCTTTTGTTGTTGATGACATAACTTTTTATCAGTACAACGAGAAAGCAACACATACTGTTTCTGACGCTATTGCAAAAGTGATTACTGTACCAGAACTAATTACTCTCCCTAAGACATCGTCATCGCGACTGGAAGCAGCAGTGCGTGTAGATAATCCATCACTCAATGCTTTCATTACTCGCGACCCTCTTGTTAATAATAATGCCTGGCATCTTATTATCTATGAACAAGATAGAAAAAGTATAGTAGAAAAAATACTCGTAGCAGAAACAGGGGAACCTAAAATAGAATCTGTTAAAGAAAATATGTGGCGTTCAGCTCAGTCACCATACACGCTTCTTTATCAGAATGGTACAAAATATACTCACATAAAAATACGATATGCTAACAATACGTATACAACAATTACACTTCCTCCTGTTGAAAACTCTCTAAGTATTTTTACTATCTCGCGTATACTGGTAGGTATAATCATAGTACTCACGCTAGTGTACGTATATGGTAAAAATTTTATCACTCTTTTTAAGAAAAAATAGCAGGTCACTTTTTCGCTTATCACTTGGGGTAATTTTTGTCATCAGTACGACCATAAGCGCGTATGCTGCTAATCTTACACTTTCTCCGTCATCTGTTACAACAAAGGTCGGGAAAACTTTTTCTGTTGATCTTGTTGTTAATAATAATATTGGTGCCATTAATGCCGTTTCTGCACTTGTTTCTTTCCCAAAAGACGCTCTTAAAGTTACCTCAGTTTCAAAGTCTGGATCGTTTATAAGTCTTTGGGCAGAAGAACCAGAATTTTCAAATGAAAAAGGTACCGTAAAATTAGAAGGGGTTGCTCTTAATCCTGGTTTTGATAAGGCAACAGGAAAAGTAATCACCATTACATTTAAAACTATTCAAGCAGGAAATGTAACCGTTTCAGTTACTTCTGGTTCTGTTCTTGCTAATGATGGAAACGCTACCGATGTTTTAAAAACAACTGGAGCGGCATTTGTATATATTAATGAGGATGATGTAAAAGTGGAAGCACCAGTAACCGCAACAGTTGTTCCTGTTATTACGTCTCCGACACACCCAGATAGCATGCTTTGGTACGGTAGACGAGATGCTACGTTTGAATGGAAATTGCCAGAGGGGGTTACTGCTGTCCGTACACTCTATAGTGATAAAGAGACAAGCGTTCCTTCAAAGGTGTATGATCCTCCTGTTACCAATAGATCATTTACCGCTGATGGCGACGGTGTTTTTTATATGCTTGCACAGTTTAAGAATGCAAGTGGGTGGGGGGCAATTGCTCGCTATAAATTCCAAATAGATACTGAAGCCCCAAGCGCTCTTAAGGCATCATTTCCAGATAGTAACAATACTACCAATCAAACCCCTGCGATTCTTGTTCTCGCAGAAGATACCAGATCTGGTATAGGTAAGATAACGATGAGTATTGATAATGGTCAGCCAATTGAGTTTCCTGTTGACCCATCTAATCTTTATCGTATCCCAAAACAAAATACCGGAAACCATACTGTAGTTATAGGTGCGGTTGATAATGCTGGGAACATAAGTACAGTCTCGCTTGATTTTACAGTACAAGCAATAAGCCCACCCGTAATTACTGAATATACAAAGAAAGTGGATTTTGATAATACGTTTAAAATAATTGGAGCAACATATCCAAAGTCTTTGGTTGAGGTAACACTTGTTAATGCTGATGGGGTAACTTTTACTTCCCAGGTAACATCTAATGACGCCGGAGTCTTTACCCTTCTCTGGGATAAAAAACTTGATTCTGGTGTATATGAAATGAGGGCAAGGGTACGTGAAGGACAGGGTTCAGTAAGTGATTATACTGAGGCAAGAGTTGTTATTGTTGAAAGAATGGCTCTTATACGTTTTGGAATATTTGTAATGAACTGGCTCTCCGTAGTTCTTATTGTTATTGTTGCAACGCTAGCAATTTCTGCAACACTTTGGTATTCATTCCTCCAGTTTGCACGCTTTAGGAGAAAGGTAAGACGTAAATTATCTGAAGTGGAAAATACTCTTCGTGTAAATGTTCAAGCACTTCGTCGAGATACTGAAGAATTTCATGATATTTTGATAAAAGCAGAAAGGAAGCGAGAGCTTACAAAAGAAGAACAAATGATTCTCAAGAAATTTAAAAAGCGACTTGAAATTACTGAAAAGGAAATTGAGCAAAAATTGGAGAATGTAGCATGACATAAGAACAAAAAGGGAGATGGCCAAAGGGCTGCCTTCCTTTTTTGTTATAAAACTAGCCCCATAATCATTGTAAAGCTGTGATATACTTTTCTTATATGAATACACCTAATTATCACGATATTGCAAAAGATTTAGAAAAACTAATTAAAGGAGATGGATCTCTTTTGGATGCAGATAGAGAAAGAGTTGCTAGAGACACAAGTCTTTTTTATGTAAAACCAGAACTTGTTATTTATCCAAAAAATGCTCTTGATATTAGCGCTGTCTTTGAGTATGTTTCTCTTAAGAAGAAAGAAGGTTTTGATATTGCAGTATCAATGCGATCTGCTGGGACATGTATGACTGGAGGTTCGTTGTGCTATTCTATTGTTCTTGATACTACGAGATATATGAATCATATTACAGAAGTTACTGCAGGTTTTGCAACAGCAGAGCCTGGGGTATATTATCGTGATTTTGAGAAAAGAACTCTTGCTGAAGGGTGGCTTATGCCGAGCTACCCTGCGTCTCGAGAGATTGCAGCTATTGGAGGGATCATTTCTAATAACTCAGGAGGAGAAAAGACACTTACCTACGGGAAAACAGAGCAGTATGTTAAAGCTCTTGAGGTTGTTTATGCCAACGGCAAGAGAGACATCCTTCATGCTTTTGATGGAGTGGATCTTGAGATGAAATTAAAAGAAGATTCTGAAGGAGGGAGAATCCATCGAGAAATGTTTACTCTTATCAATGATAACTATGATGTTATTATGGCAGCCAAACCAACGGTATCAAAGAATTCTTCTGGATACTATCTATGGAATGTTTATGATAAAAAAAGTGGGGTTTTCGACCTTTCAAAACTTATTGTTGGAAGTCAGGGGACGCTCGCTGCTGTTTCTTCCGCGACATTTACAGGGGTAACGCCAAAGATGCACTCACAAATGCTTGTTATGTTTGTTCCTTCTACTGTGCATTTAGGAGAGATTGTTGTGAAAATGCTTAAGCATAAACCAGAATCGCTTGAGTCATATGATGATCACACGTTTAAAATAGCGATGAAATTTTTTAAAGATATTGCATTACGCATGGGTGGAAATATGATTACTCTTGGAATTCAATTTTTACCAGAATTTTGGATGGTTCTACGAGGAGGAGTACCAAAGATTATCTTGATGGCTGAATTTAGTGGCACAACAAAAGAAGAGGTCGAAACTAAAGTAACCGCAGCATACGAAGATATGAAATCATTTAATCTTCCTATTAAGCGCACCCACAAAGAATCAGAATCTAAAAAGTACTGGACATTTAGACGAGAAAGTTTTGCCTTGCTTCGCAGTCGTATGCAGGGGTTACGTACAGCTCCGACTATTGATGATATTGTTGTTCATCCAGCAGACTTGCCTGAGTTTTTGCCAAAATTAGATGCAATTTTCAAGAAACCTGTATATAAAGATCTTATCTATACTGTTGCGGGGCATATGGGGGATGCAAACTTTCATATTATTCCACTTATTGATATTCATAAGCCGGCAATAAAAGATGTGCTTCATGAGTTGATGGATGAAGTATTTGCTCTTGTTTTTGAGTACCGAGGTTCAATGTCAGGGGAGCACAATGACGGTCTTCTTCGCACTCAGTATCTTCCAAAAATGTTTTCACCAGAGATTATTACACTCTTTGAGAAGACTAAGTCCATTTTTGACCCAGACAACATTCTCAATCCAATGAAAAAAGTTCATCCTGATTCAGGATTTGCATGGGATCATGTTGATAACAAATAAAGGATTACGATTCTAATGTCTTTGATAATGCCAATGCTCCATATAATCCACCAAAGTCTTTAAGAGTCCCACGGATGAAAATAGGGGTTTTTGGGTACATGTGTAAAAATTGCTGCGCTTCTCTTTCGATGATTTCTATGTGAAGGTCGTTCATAACTGGTCCACCGTAGACAATAATAGAAGGAGACCAATACATAGTAGTATTAGCGCCAAATACCCCTGCGTAGTAGTTTACTTTTTCCCAAAGATGTACATCATGAACTTCGTGGGACGGTTTTCCGAATCGCCGCTCAAGTGCTCCGCCACCAATTAAACTTTCTACATCACGTCTATGTTCGGCGTCAATAATTGAATGTCCTATTTCAAAGCCGAACGTTGTATGATCAATTGCTCCATCGACAATACGTACACCATTAACACCTGTACTAATCGTGAGATAGGCAACAATTGCATGTCCTTTCCCTGCACCATACACAGCTTCACCCAAACCGACAAGAGCAGTATCGTTCTTGATAATCACTGGACAATCAAAAAGCTCTACAAGTTTTCCTTGCAAAGGAGCGTCTTTCCATTCAGGGAGGTTTGGTGTAGTCACGATAGTCCCATCTTCTGTAAAGATTCCAGGAACCCCAGAAATAATCCCATTAATCTTTCTTCCTTGTGTAAGCGATATTACTGCGTCGCGTAGCTGCACAGACCATTCTTCAAAATTTTGCGGAGTATGGAATACAACCGGATCAAGAAAAGCTTCTCTATGCTCAGTGAGGGCTACACGCGTTTTTGTTCCTCCAATGTCAATTAGGATATACATAATACTAAAATGTTATTCAGGGTTACAAACCTTATAGATGCCAAGGCGAAGAAGCGCCTCATGATAGTACATAATGGTTCGCACATATTCTGCATGACTCCATGTAAGTGGAGTAGCAGAAAGCTGTTCTCCAGTAAAAGGATGTAATTGTTCAGAGAGCACACCAGAAAGAGGGGAGTGGGTAATAACCCAATTAAGCCAATGAGTCACCACTTCTAGATCTTCTGCTTTTTTTGCTGTCTGTGCGTAGTATTGTGCTAGCCAGAGTGTTGTAATATACCAGGGATTTGCAACTCCCTCTACCTGAAGGTAATAGCGGTCTCCTTGATATCGTGGCACTCCATCAATACCAGTATTGATGCGAAGCTTTTCTTCAATAGTCATCATTGATTCTTTCACAATCGGATCATTAATATCAAGTACTCCGTATGTATAAATAGCGTGGATACTAGACATGTCTAGTGTTTTGTCGTAGATAATTTTTCCATTCTTTGTGTTGAGAAGTTTTACGAACATTTTTAGATCTTTGTCATAAAGGTATTCAAGGAGTGCATTTTTCATACGAATAGCTGTTTCTTTAAATAGTTTTTCATCATCATCTTTTTCAAAAAGATTTGCAAACTTTGCTCCCGCCATGAGCCCAGCATACGCTGTTGCTGTTGTGAATGTAGATACTCCGTGTTTTTCTTCCCATAGATCGTAACTAGGAAGGGGGAGCCCTGTTGCTTGATCTGTGAAGTCAGCAAGAAAGGTGGCCATTCTTTTAATTACATCATTGTAGTGATATTCGATAAATTCAATATCTTTTGTTTTTTGATAATATTCCCACAAGGCAACAAGGACGAGAGCAGTCTCATCTTCCTGAATAGGTAATATCGCTACTTCATCTTTAACAAATGGATGCCAAGAGCTCCCAAGAGATCTATCTGCACGATATTTATGCATTAAGTATCCATCTGGTTCAACCACATCATTACAGAATTTAAAAAAATGTTTTGAAATGTTGTATTCTCCAACCATAAGAAGCGCCATTACAGTCATAGCACCATCGCGAGGCCACATATAGCTATAGGTATCTCGACCATGTTTTAACATATCAGAATCTCCCGAAGCTAGTATTGCTCCACGGTTATCTATGTTTCCACGAATGTAGAAAAGAGATTTTTTGAAAAGTTCTAGCTGGCGTGTTTCAGTGATATCACATTTAAGATAATTTTGACGATTGAGCCAAGCTTTCCAAAATTTATCCGTGCTCTCAATAAGTTCATCTCCACTTCGGTATTTTATATAATCATGAAGTTCATATACTTCAGCTTTTGTTTCCCCAACAGTAATCCAGTAGTAGATATCTTTATGTTCTTTTTTGTGAATGGTAAGACTTATTGAGAAAGTCGAGTCGACATGACCGTGCTCAATTGGATTTTTTGAGAGAACACCGTCCTCAGCGTCCTTCCAGGTACCTTCCTTTCCTTCAATACCATAGAGACCAACTGAGTAATCATCAAATGGAATATCGCTTGTTTCCCCAGAAATAAGGAATACGCGACGACCTTCATAATGAATGATAGCTTTCTTAACTGGGTCGTAGTAAGCAGTATCTTCTTGAGGAGTACCGTAGATAGAGAAAACTTGGTGAAAAAAAATTTTGATTTCTTCAGAGTGATCACTATGATTAATAACCTCTATTTTTCGTAAAAAGATATTTTTTTCATTGTAAACAATATCAGTAAAAAGAAGTTCAAGGTTAGTATTTTTATTGAAGCATTTCATTTTCCCAACAAAGGTGTCTTGCTCTAAATCAACCTCAATATTCCACTCATCGCTATCAAGCCATGAACACCTTCCTCGTTGCCAAACGCCAATTCTGTGCGGCTCACCGCGTACATGATTTTCTACACCAACAAAAGGGAAGAAAAAGTCACTAACGAAGCCATGGCTATCGAGTCCAACAAAAATATTTCCATTTGCAAGTATAAGTGCTTTTGCCATACGTTAGGTTATTTTTGCACGCAGTTTTAGATCAGTAAGAGCATTTGTAAAAGCGATAAAAGCCTCGTAAGGAGACTCATATGGAGAAAAGTATTTATGAACATCTCCATCTTCAAACCATTTAGTACACATATAGTATACATGGTCTGAAGTTTGGAGTTTTCGCCAGTCATCGATGAGCACTTTATCTTTTGTGGCAAGGATTTTATCTTGTATGCGGTAGAGTTCTGAAAGAGAAGATTGTTGCATACTGTTGCCAGTCCACGCTGAGAGATCTCGTTCAGTGTCAGCCCATGTCACAATATATGGCATGTCGATAGTGTCGCGTGCAGGATATGCTTTACAGGTCTCTGAAAGAGTTTTGAAACTATTATCTTTATTCTTAAGAATTTCTTTTGGCATATGCTTAAGAAATTCAAAGATGCCAGTATCTTCCCATTGATGTTCACCAAGGGTTTCATAATCCATAAAAAGATTCACCGTCTCACCATTACCATTTACTGCATTTACCCAGGTAGCGAACTTATCTGCAGTAAGTGGCCATTCAGACCAGTTTTTGTTACTAAAACGAAAGGCAATATCATCTGAAAGTCTGTAGTTCTTGAGAAGTAGTTTAATTTTTTTTGTTCCTTGTGGTTGATAGACAAAGTTAGGGGATCTCCATCCAAGAATTGGATCCCATCCTTCAGCAATGATTCCTTTGTACCCAGTATCTTCAGCCCACTTTGCTAAGTCATTGCGGTATGCAAGTTCTGTATTAGAAAAGACTTTTGGTGTTACACCAAAAATACGCTTAAGAATTTTATTTTGCAGTTTTACTTGGGCCTCAAATTCAGAAAGAGAATAATAAAAAGCAAGTGAGTGATAATATGTCTCGCCAAGAACCTCAACACGACCAGTGTCAACAAGTTTTTTGAATGTTTCAAGCGTTGCTGGGGCATGCTTTTCAAGTTGTTCGAGGAGTGTTCCAGAAAGTGAGATACTAAAGGTAAACTCCGGGTGTTTTTTTAGAAGTTCGAGAAGAATTTTGTTTGCTGGTTTATATGACTTTTCACATATTTTTTTGAGAATTTTTACATTATTAGTATTACCTTCTCCAGAATCATTAAAGTACTCATGATCATATCCAATATCAAAAGCGCGGTAGTGTTTTATGCGAAACGGTTGATGAGTTTTTAGGTAGAGAGCAATTGATGGCATGATGTTTTTTTAGATTAGTGCTTGATAAAGGGCTTTCATTTTCTTGGCGGCTTTGTCCCACGTGATTCCTCCAACTTGCCGGAGACCTTCTTTCTGTAAAGTTTCTTTAAGTACAGGGTGACGAAGGATGGAGAGAATTTTATTGGCAGTCTCGTCAGTATCCCAGAAATCAACCTTGAGCGCATGAGAGATTACTTCCGCCACACCTGATTGCTTGGAAACAATTACCGGAGTTCCGTTACTCATTGATTCAAGGGGGATAATACCAAAAGGTTCCGATACTGATGGCATCACAACCACATCAGCAAGTGAGAAAAGGTTTGATTGTTCAGTAAGTGTATAGTATCCGGTAAACAAGAAATGCTGATGTATGCCGAGATCTCTTGTAAGATTAATAATTTGCTGCTCCATATCTCCTGAACCAGCCACAACAAAGTACACACTCTTTTCATACTCAAGCACTTTTCTTGCAGCATGAACAAAGTAGTCAACACCTTTTTGGATGGTAATTCTTCCAGCAAAGAGGACAATTTTTTTACCTTCATGTTTTAGATTTCTAATCGACTCAAAACGTGAGCTATCACTAAACGTCGAGGGGGTATTCCCATTATGAACCACAGTCACCTTATCTGGGTGGATACCATACTTTTCGACGACAATTTTTTTGGTAAGTTCACTTACAGTAATAATGTGATCAGCAACATGCATACCATGACGTTCACGATTATACACTTCTTGGTTGACGTTATTACCTCCACAACGATCAAATTCTGTGGCGTGAATATGGACAATAAGAGGTTTTCCAGAAAGTTCTTTAGCGGCAATTCCGGCAGGAAAACAAAGCCAATCATGAGCATGGATAACATCGTATTGCTCGAGATCTTCTTTTGAAAGTGTTCTAACAAGAGTGGCGTAGTGGTCAACTTGCCCAATAAGTGTTCGTGGAATTATTTTTCCTCCAGCCTTGAGAAATATCTTTAAACGCTTCTCATATTCAACGGAAGAAAGATAGGGGTTATTAAGTTCTCGTGCAAGAATTTCAAGATGTGGTAAAACCACAGTTTCGGTTGATGTTATTTTTTCGTCTGCAAATTTAAGTGTCACCTTTGTCTCAGTAATTTCAAGTTTCCTGGGAAGGACAAAACAGACATGTACATCATTATCAATAAGAGCATGAGCCATGCCTTTACAAGCCACGCCTAAACCTCCGCTGTGGTGTGGAGGGTATTCCCATCCAAACATAAGAACTTTCTGAGCGGTCATTACATACATGAGTATAACCCTTACCTGGTAATGTTTAAAAGGTATAACTCATATTTTTGTGTTGATGAGATTCTCTCTATTTTTTTATTAAAATTATAATCAGAATCTGTCAATGTAGCCTAGTCAGAAACCCAAGGAAAAGCTTTGCTGACAAGCATTTTTCCGACATCATTAATGACAACATATTCTATATGTTCATGTTTAGAAAATCTCTCCAGCATTTCATTTTCGTTAGCAATGATACAAAATACTGTCGCAAACATGTCAGTTGTCGTGGTGTTTTCTCCAACAAGATATGAAGCCGCCCATACATCTCTCTCAGCAATAAAATGATTAACAACAGTACCATCCTTATTCCATTTTCTTTTGAATGATGACGAAGAACAGAAGGCTCGATTTTTAACCTCTATCGTGGCAATATATTCATCAGGGTGTGTTGGGTGTTCAAGAAAAAGTCTCACGGGCTCCCCGTGGTTGCTTGTCACATAGATATCACCACCAGCATTAATAAGAAAATAGCGTACATTGTATGTATCTTGAAGAATGGTTGCAAGTTTATCAACCAGATACCCTTTGCCAATACCGCCTAAATCAATACCTTTAGCTCCTTTGAGGGTAATTGTATTGTCATCAACGATAACATCACTTGCTTCTTCTGAAGTATGTATTTCATTATGTGGTGTTATTTTTTTACCGTAACCTTTTTCCTCTAATGCTTCTTTTATAAAAATAGAAAATACACCATTGGTAGTATCGTGTACTTTTTTTGCTTGAGTTACCATTGATGCCAAGTCATAGTCAAAAGGGATTTGTTTTTTACTATTAAGTTCATTTAAAAGTGAATCTTCTCTAAAGCGCGAATATTTTTTTTCAAAGTCACTGATTGTTTTCTCTAGCTGTGTTTGTATTGTTGCAAAATCGATAGTCTCCTTTTCTGAATCCAGCAAAAAGAGCTCGATCCAAAACGCGGTACCGAGCCCTTTGTATGCGTCAAGAATGAATCGGGAGTTAGCCATTTATCGCCTGTAAGCGGATTTTATCTACAGCCTCATTAAAGGCTTTCGTTGTAAGTGATGCTCCACCAGTTCGAGGCAGGGATAGTGCTGGAAGTTTTGTTCCCTTGAAGGAAAGCGCCTTAAAGGCTCTCTCGAAGTTAGCAATATTTTCCTTAGACTCTCTCTTTTTTGGAACATCATAGCTAAAAGTAATATCGTTGATAGCCTCCCCAGAAAGGTTCATGATGACATGAATTGTCTCACGTCCTTCCTCTGGTGTAACGTAGGTTACATCAGCAGAAAATGATTTTGCTTGAGTTTCTGTTGCAGAAGGTGTAGAGGGTTGATTGTCTGTAGAAGTTACTGGTGTTGGAGTATTTTTGGCGGGGTTACTTTCTACGTAGTAATACGTTACAGATGCTCCAGCGATAATAAGGACGATAAGTAATAAAAATTTTTGTTCTTTTGTCATGAGAGTAAGTATAGCAGTAAGATTGAGGTGTGTAGTAGTAATTTCCACATAGTATATCGTTGTGATAATTCAAAACCCCCGAGCACGCAAGTGCTTGGGGGTGTTCCACATCAAAAACTTCAGGCGCGGCACACTAATTTTGTGTTCTCCGTGAGTTTTGATTATTCGGTGGTGGGTATTTTGGTACCCTTGATTGAATTGTGTTGCAGACCTTTGAACAGACCCCTCCAGTCCCGAAACGCCCGTACGGGGCTCCAAAGATTGGTTTGCCGCATCCTTCGACAAGACAGTGACCTATAAGTCTCTTGCTTTCGGGCGTGCGTGTTTCATCATCAGAAGTCGTCCGAAAACTTGTAAAGGGTTTTCCCTTCATCTGAGTACTCCCGCAGGTTGGTAAAGGTCTATCATTACGTACTTTACTCTTCCTGATAAAAAGAGTCAAGAATATTCAATCAACCATCATCATGGCACTAGTGTTTTTTAGAGACCAAAAAAGTTAAGAATTGTTTGTGAAGCGTTAAGGGCTTTGCTAGGGTCTTCTTTTCCCGGTCTATCAGCATTAGGATTTCCGCTTGGCCATTCATGTGTTCCTCCATTGATACGATAAAGTTCTGTTATCTTTACACAACTTGGGAACGCAAGCTTGTCTATTGTCTTTCCGTCTTTAACAAGAGGAGGGACGGGCACAGTTTTGACCTCTCCAGTACAACCATTACGAGCTCCCCAATCTGCAAACTCAATTTCTACAGGTAGGAATGTTGCATCCACTATCCCCCCACCTTTACCACCAGAGTAAGGGACCCTATCATCGCTTGTACCGTGAATAAGAAGAACGGGAATTTGTTTACTTGGTCTACATGTTTTTATTTGAATTCCCCCAGAAACAATTGCAGCCCCAGCAAAAATATCAGACGCTTCACAAGCAAGACGATAGCTAAGTATCCCGCCATTTGACATACCAGTTGTATATATTCTTGTTTTATCTATATTATATTTTGTTACAATTTGAGTAACAATAGCTCGTACATATCCAACATCATCAACATTTTTCTGTGAGTCTACTGCTTGCCCACAACAAGCCCCTCCATTCCAGACAGGAATTTCTAATTTCCCCCATGTCGTTCCCTGGCCATATACTACGATAAAACCTTTTTCGTCAGCTAGAGGAGAGAGACCGCTTGATTTTTCAAACTGAAGAGAACTTCCCCCACCGCCATGAAAGCCAAAGAGCACTGGGTATCTTTTGGTGGGATTATAATTTTTTGGAATATGAACTATGTACGTTCTTGTTAAACCATCTGCTGTTTTGAAAGAGAAATTGTAATTTCCTGGAGCGATTTGAGGGAAAACTCCCGTTCCCGAAGATAGAGTTGATGTGTTCGGAAGTGTATTTTGGTTGACGATAGAGATATCCGTGCTTTTAGGTGGGGTAGGAGCTGAGCCTTGTTTTTGGTTGTAGCCAATGGATCCAGCCATTAGAGCTATTCCAGCCAAAAGAGTAATAAGTCTTGGCATAATTAGTATGTAAGTATCTACCCCGTGAAAGGTGTTGATATTATAATTTTAATTAATAATATGATTAGTATATCTTTATTCAAGTAAAGCACAATAAAAACATATATAGTAGATAGCTCTTTAGTATTCTTTTCTAGAAAATGGAAATTATAAAACTGTTAAACCATCTTCATGAAGAGTGTTTATGTTGAGCGTGCTAGTTCTGAACCTGTCCAGTCATAAATGCTTTACGAATATTTGCACCACATAGAGCAGAACGAAAACCTTGTTGTCCAGAACTAGTATCTTGTCTGGCAAGAATACCGTAGTATTTCTTTGTGGAATCTATCCAAGGATAGAAGCCGAATGCCCCCGCACTACTGTACGCTCCGTCACCAGTAGAAGGGTCACTTTCTATCCAATGTCCGACACTATAGTGCCAACTTAGATTTGAAGGTACTGGGGTGCCATGAGAGAAGCGTTTTCCATTTGCATCCACACACGTTGGGTCTGTCATGCTTGTACAAACAGCATAAGGGTTACTTTCAATAGGTCTAAGGAATGATTTCATTACCAGAGGGGAGTTGTCTCGTATTATTCCTTGTAAAAGATATGCATAATTTTGAGCAGAGAGGAATCCTCCGCCAGCAGGCATTGGTGAACTAAATAAAATCTCAGCATTTACGCCACGAGATTTAAACGTGTTCGTAATGGAACTTCCAAATACTTTTGCTGTACTGAGAGCATCTCCGTTTGCATCCCCAATGACTGGGTCACCTCCTCCTCCAAAGACTTGCATGTGGCCACCATTATATGCAAAGTAGCCAACGTCTCTTGGGTTGATTGTACCATTGGTAACTGTACCATTTGTTTTGTTCATACAATCTTTAACTGTTGGGGTTTCTGCAGACGGGCATGATGCTACGGTCATGTTGGTGTAGCCACTTGTAAAGTTCAGGAATGGGACGTATTGTTTTGGAATTTCCCAAACTCCATTTGCACCAAGAGTTGCTGTTTTTTCTACAACATAACTTCCATAAATCCATTTGCTTGCAGAGGCTATTAATAGTGGAAGCGTTCTTGTGTAGGTTGGTCCCGATGCCGCCTTAGGGTACACGCTACCAGAAGCTGTTAGTCCAGTTGCCGCATCTTTGATAATGCCGTTCTGATCTCCAATCTCCCAATAGAAACCATTGCTACCACCAGATACATTTTGGTTAAGTGTCCCACAGGATGAATTTATATTTGTATTATTAGCCGTTGCTTGGGCTGCTTGTATTCTTGTTGAAAGAGAAGGAGAAGAAGGAATTACAGGAGCACTACAAGCTACTTTTTCGCTTGATTGCATACCACCAACACATGACCATACCCATGATGAAGAAGAAAGAGTAACACCAGTAGATGTTCCAATTTCACAGAGCGTTGCATTTGGCATCGATGAAGAAGGAACGCCATTTGCGGGACCACATTTTGGACTAGGTGGTGTAACTGCCTTGGTTGCACTACAAGATACGAGTGAATTGCCTGAATTTCCCTTACAAGTCCATGACCACGATGTTCCCGTATCAGTTACAGGTGATGGAGTAGATCCACTACCGCAAAGATTTGATACTGGTTGTGTTGTAACAGTAGTTCCATGAGCAGGGCCACAGGAAGCAGGGATATCCATTCCTGTAAATGTTGCAGTAACTTTTTTGGATGTGTTCATTACGATTGTACAAGAAGTACTCATCCCGGTGCAGGAGTCTGACCAACCAGAAAATTTTTGTCCAGAAGATGGAGAAGCTGTAAGGGTAACGCTGGTTCCTGGGAACGTACGAGGGTAATCTGACGTGCATGTTCCTGTTGAACAATTAATTCCAGAAGGAGATGTAACTGTGCCATTACCAACGACAGTCAAAAAAAGTTTTCTTGGGATTTCTTTATTTTCTTGTGAAGTCAGAGTTGATGTTGTTTGTAATGATGCTCGAGTTATTGGCCCAACATAGCCACTAGCTGTAATGTTGCTGTCTTTTTGGTATCGTGTTACAGCATTTTTTGTCGCTTGTCCGAAATATCCAGTTGCAGTAGTGCTAAGATATCCAAGATCAATGAGTTTCATTTGTAGTTCCTTCACTTCCTCTCCTTGTGACCCAACAGAAAGATTATTTACAATTGTTGCGGATACTAAGAGAGGGGTAAGCGAGATAAAAGGGAGAATAAAAAGAAAAAGGTTTTTACTATTTCGGAAACAGTAGAATTTGGGCATGATATTTTTATAATTAAAATTTAATAAAGCGATTAAACAATTAGATGAATACTAAGTCAAGTGTATTCCTATTGTAGGAAGAACACAAGGGGCAGTATATGCTTATAGTATATATATGATTTTTGGGTATAGGGTTAGTAAAAGCTAAACATGTGGATAGCCAAAATCCAAGTATTCTGTGGAAGAAGGTACATTTGGATACAAAACTAAAATTACAGTGGTTCGAATTTCCCTCTGGAATTGTTTTTGAAAATGAAAAATTTAGAACGTTTAAAATCGTCAGTATTTTCAATGTAAAAACCGCATCTTGCGATACGGTTTCTACTGTGGTGGACTTCGACATCATTTTTCTGAACCAAGTAAAGAGAGAATTAGAGTATTTGTACTGGGTTCTAAAGGAAGAAAAAGAAACTTAGAATAGTATGCTAGTTATTAGTGTGAATAATTGTTATAATCTGAAAATGGAACAAAGATTAAAATTTTTAGATGTTTTTGGCGAAAATCAGGAAGGCGCATTAACTCTTAAAAAACAAATCTATCTAAATGGAATAACTTTTACTCTTGGAACAACTTTTCAAAAAGGCATTGCTTCAGGAGGTGTAGATTTTCACTTGTACAAATATTGGGATATAGCCTGTAAACAACGGGATGATGGCTCTTTGGAGATACTAGGTTTTTATCAGCAGTAGGTATGTCAGAGCCAACAAAGAAGGAAATAGTAAGCATTGTTGATGCTCAAGCTAAGTCAATTGATACAATATCTGAGAGGCTTGTAAAAATTGAAAATTTAGTAGAAAAACAGGACTCTAAAAATCAAAATGTGTTATATGCAGTTTTAGTCGCTTTTATTCTTTTAGTTGGCTCTATTGCCGTAGAGGTTAGCGTTTCAAATAGAAGTGATAAGCAGTACTATGCTTCAATAGAAAAAGATATAAGAGAGCAAATTTCAAATATTCAAGAATTAAACAATAAGCTTGATAACCTAAAAGTAAGAAATCCTTATCTAAAATAAAGTTAGTCAAAAATCTTCTCTACCCAAAGTTTTTCAAAATCGACATAGAAGTGGTCTACGCCCCACACTAAGTCTTCTGGTTTATACTTTTCTTGATTTCCATAATCAAGTCTACCAACATAACAAACTACATTACCTTCACCGGGTTTAATAATCTTATCATTGTCAATTGAATTATAGCCAGCTAAATTTGTACTATATCCTTCTTTCTGAGCTTTAGGGTATATTGTAATTTTCTCAACAGTTCTGTTGGATTTATTCATTACTGCAACTGCTATTGGAAACTGCTTATCACATTTTTCTGAGGGTCGAATTATAATTTCTATTTTATTTTTTTGTCTAGTCTCAGTTTGATAATTAAACAAAAGAGTTCCTACTGTAATAACCAAAATCACAATAGAGATTACACGAAACACCTTAAAGGTTTTTTTAAGAGATGTAGTTA
>CAYYCT010000011.1:0-25075 GCA_964470485.1 uncultured Candidatus Saccharibacteria bacterium | reverse complement strand
TAAGTGTACACGAGATAGAGATGAGAGAAAAGAGTAGCAGAGAAAGACCAGAAGCGCGGCCTGGCGGCCGCGCTTCTGGTCTTTCTCTCTTCTTTGTCTCTTATCTCTTGTCTTTCATCTCCTCTACAATCCCTCTTCTCGTAGTCCTTCAATAAAAGCTGCCGCCTTTTTTGAAAGTTTTCTTGGCATAGCAATAGAAAGCTTCACAAGAACATCCCCTCGGCGCCCTTTCTCATGAACATGAGGAACTCCTCTCCCTTTCACCCGAAGAATTTCTCCCGCTTGTGCCCCTGGAGCTATTTCTATATCGATAGCTCCATCTAGTCCACTTATACTATGACGAACTCCTAGAAGTGCGTCGGTAAGTTTAATTTCATGAGTAATAATCAAATCATTCCCTTCACGTTTCCAAAGTTTGTGTGGAGTAACATTGATTTTTACATAGAGATCCCCACTTACTCCTTGAGCAATAGCTTCTCCCATACCTGTCATACGAATCATTTCACCGTTCGATATTCCTGCTGGAACAGTAATGTTAATTTCTTCGCGCTTACTATAAACACCTTGACCTTTACAAGGTTGGCATTTCTCTTCTGGAATTTGCCCTACACCATTACACGTAGCACATGTGGTTACAGTTTGAAAATTTCCCATGAATGTTTTTTTAACATCATGAACTTTTCCTTGCCCGTTACATGTAGTACATGTTTTCTTTTTTGTCCCTGGCTTGGCTCCTGAACCCGTACAAGTCTCACATGTCGAAACTTTTGAGATGAGCACGTTACGCTCCGTTCCAAAAACTGCCTCTGTAAAAGGAACATCTATTTCGAGAGAAATATCTCGTCCACGTTTTTGACGTGCCCCCCCTCCAAACCCGCCTCCAAACACATCACCAAAGATATCTCCTAGATCTCCAAAATCAAACTGCATCCCCCCAAAATCTGCTTGATTAAAACCGCCGAAACCACCAAACCCACCAGACTGAGGACCCGCCCCACCATTAAAGGTCTGCCCGTAGGTGTCATACTCCCTTCTTTTCTTCTCATCAGAAAGTGTCTGATATGCTTCGTTAACTTCTTTAAACTTTGCCTCATCCCCATCTTTTTTGTCAGGATGATATTTTGCAGCAAGTTTATAGAAAGCCTTTTTAATATCATCTTTTGAGGCGTTTTTATTAACTCCAAGCACATCGTAATAATTTTTTGTCATACGTGTTATTTTTTAGTAATTTCTTTATACCATATTTGGATTAATAATAAAAGGATAAAATTGACTTTTCACAAAAATGTGATAGTTTATAGATAGTCGAACCTTAGGGAGAAAAGATTGCAAACACTAACTCTACTTGCTGTTGACGAGCCTCAAACAATTTGTCGAGAAGATGGCTTTTTGCTAGAAACCTCAACTGAGGGTTCTGCAAAAAGACTTATCGTCGCTTCTACCATACCGCCAAAAACGGCTTACGTACACTATGGGCCATTTCTCCGTAATGTATACCAACAGCGTGGGGAAAGCCCTGAATATTTCCTGGAAAAGAAAGATCGTCTGGAATTCGGACTCAAAACTGCTACCCCAAAACAAGTCTTAATGGCAATTTTTGAGTTCGATAAGAACGACAACTTTTTCATTAAGATCTCTACCGGTTTAGCTGTAATAAAATCATTAACCTACGATGAATTTTTATCATCGAAGGACTTTGAAAAAACCCGAGAGAGTGTTGAGGAGTTTATCTTCCAAGACTACCACGCTGACTGGGGATATAGAACTGGTAATGGAGAGTCTCTTTGGATAAAAGGAGCAACTCCGGCAAGACGTCTTATTGCTGCCATCATGGGAATGTTCAATCATGCAATTTCCCAATATGCCCACAACGAAAAACTTCAGACCTTCAAACTCACAAAACAAGGATTACAGTTTAAGGTTCATGATGGAGCACGGTTCAGAAGCCCACTTAGAATGGCGGTAAGTTTTGTGAATACTCTCAACATAGTGGCTTCAATTCAAGGGAATCCTCCCCCTTACCACCAGAAACGATTGCAAGAAATCTTTGGGAAAGGCTATCCGATCAAAACATAGTGGCACGCTATTCTAGCGCGCCACTTTTCATTTTTACATATTAGTTTTGTCCTTCGTCTTTCTTCTCTTCATGAGTAGTTTCTCCTGTCTGATGTTCCGTTTGGGTTGTGTTATCGTTGGCAGTCTTCATGGCTTCACCAATTTTCATCATTTTATCAGAAAGGGTTTCTGATGTTTTCTTAATGGTTTCCAAGTTGTCACCACCTCTAGCACTCTTTACATCATTAATTGCATCTTCAATTTCCTTTCGAAGTTCAGCGCTTACTTTATCGCCAGCATCTTTGAGTGCTTTTTCTGCAGTATGGATCATAACATCTGCCATATTTTTAGCCTCAATAAGTTCCATCTTCTTTTTATCTTCTTCTGCATGTGCTTCTGCATCTCCTTGCATACGCTTAATATCCTCATCACTCAATCCAGACGAAGCTTCAATACGAATAGATTGTTCCTTCCCTGAAGTCTTATCCTTTGCCTTAACATTGAGGATACCGTTAGCATCTACATCAAACGTAACTTCCACTTGTGGAACTCCTCGTGGGGCTGGTGGAATGCCGTCGAGAATAAATCTTCCGAGAGACTTATTATCAGAAGCAAGTGGACGTTCACCTTGAGTAATATGAATTTCTACAGAAGTCTGATTGTCAGCGGCCGTAGAAAAGATTTGTGATTTTGATGTTGGAATTGTTGTGTTCTTTTCAACAAGTTTTGTTGCTACTCCCCCCATTGTTTCAATTCCAAGAGAAAGTGGAATTACGTCAAGAAGTAAAACATCTTTTACGTCTCCCTGGAGAACTCCAGCTTGAACTGCTGCACCGAGCGCAACCACTTCATCTGGGTTAATTGATCGGTTGGGTTCTTTACCAAAAAGCTCTTTTACCGCTTCAACAATCATTGGCATTCTTGTTTGCCCCCCTACCATAATTACTTCATGAATCTCTTCCTTTTTAAATGGAGAACTTGCGAGTGCTCGCTTAGTAATCTCGATAGATCTATCAACAAATTCCTTTGTAAGTTCTTCAAGCTTTGCACGGGTAACTTTCACAACTAAGTGCTTCGGACCATCAACTCCTGAGGTAATGAACGGTAAATTAATTTCTGTCTCCATTTGTGTAGAAAGTTCGTGCTTTGCCTTTTCTGCAGCTTCATCAAGTCGCTGAAGTGCGAGAGGATCTTTACTTACATCAATACCTTCTATTTTTTTAAATTCTGCTGCAATATATTGTACAAATTTCTGATCAATATCACGCCCACCTAAGTGAGAGTCACCATCAACAGATTTTACTTCAACAACACCATCCCCCACTTCGAGAATAGAAATATCAAATGTTCCTCCTCCGAAGTCATACACGGCAATCTTCTCATTTTTGGTACTATTAAACCCATACGCAAGTGCTGCTGCTGTTGGCTCAGGAATAATACGCTTAACATCAAGTCCTGCAATTTTACCAGCGTCGATAGTCGCTTGACGTTGCGTGTCGTTAAAGTACGCAGGTACAGTAATAATTGCCTCAGTAACAGTCTCGCCCAATTTTGCTTCAACATCTGCCTTTATCTTTTGAAGAATCATCGCAGAAATTTCTTCTGGTCGAGAATCTTTTCCACCAAGAGAAATAAGAACTCCATCGTTATCTCCTTTCTTAATAGTATATGCCACTCGAGGAATATCAGCCTGAACTTCTTTGTCAGAGAAAGAATGCCCCATAAAGCGCTTTACTCCATAAATAGTATCTTTTGGATTAGTTACTGCTTGACGTTTTGCAATCTGACCAACAGACCGTTCGCCATTTTTATTTACAGAAACAACAGAAGGTGTTGTTCGATTCCCTTCTAAATTTTCGATTATTTTTGGTTGTCCTGCTTCAATGATTGCGACAGCCGAATTTGTTGTTCCTAAATCAATTCCAATTATTTTTGCCATAGTGTTTTGATGGTTAATAGTTAATGGTTAATAGTTGTAATGCTTTTTTTCTTTAAGTCTTACAGTCTTATAATCTTAATGTCTTCTTACCTTACTGTCTTTCAGTCTTGTTACTTCTGGTAGTGCCCTATGTGCACACGTGCTGGGCGGAGTATCATCTCATTCATTTTATAACCGTTCTGAAGGATTTTTACCACTGTGTCATTGTGTTTCTCATCCTCTACCGCTACTGCCTCCATGGTTTCGTGAAGAAGTGGATCAAATGTATCCCCCACTTTTCCATATTGTGTTACCCCTTCATTTTCAAGCACGGTTTTGAATTGGTTAAAAATATATTCTACACCCACCCTCCAATTCTGATCCACCTTCTCCCATGCCTCGCGGTTGGCTTGTGCCATATCATATGCATCAAGTACGGGAAGAAGATTTTCGATAAAACGCTTAGTAGCAAACTTTCGTTCAGCTACACGATTCGCTTCAACTTCTTTTTTGAAATTAGCATAATCAGCCCGAGTTCTCTGACTTAAGTCGAGATATTCTTGTTTATCCGCCTCAAGTTTTTTAATCTTTTCTCGTAACTTCTTGATCGTAGTACGAGCATCTATTTCACCTTCTTCATTTGTTTCTTCGAAGATAACATCATTATTTCCTGCATCTTCATTATTCTCAACTTCTAGAATATCTTCTTTGTGTTTATCATTCATAAATTCTAAAGTTCAAAAATTATCTAATAACAATTCCCACGTGTTGCATATAAAACAAGGTCAAATACACTTTTCTTGGTGCATAAAATCAACATCAATCTTCTTAATTTCTATCTCTAACATGACTCTCTTTCTGTCGTGACTGTCTTACTTTTCTTATCGTTTCGGTACTCTCTTTGTATAATCTATTTTGAAAAAAAAGTCAAGAAGTTTCATTTATGTCTCACTTACTAATTAGTTTTATGTACACAAATTAAAATCTCCCCTTAAGGGAGATTTTAATTTTAACGCTTTGACCAGGTTGGAGCCTTACGAGCCTTCTTCAAACCAAACTTCTTTCGTTCCACCTGACGTGAGTCACGCTTTAGGAATCCAAGTTTCTTGAGTGTATTCTTCACTTGTTCATCGCGCTCTACAAGCGTACGAGATAAACCATGACGAACAGCTTCAGCTTGTGCATGAATTCCACCACCAAGAACATGAACAGAAACTGTGAACTTCTCTGCTATTTCTGATTTTGAAAGCGCCTCTTGTGCAATCATTCTCAAATCTTCAGTTACGAAATATTCTTTAACATCCTTATCATTCACAACAAATGATCCCTTTGTCGAAGGAGTAATACGCACACGAGCAATAGCAGTCTTACGACGACCAACTGCTTCTATATAACGATTTTTTGTTTCTACTGACATAATAAATTTTGTTCTGGTGGTTAATCCTTGATAATAAGGTTTTTAATTCGAATATCTTGAAGTCTGTTCTTTGGAAGCATTCCCATTACTGCATGAGTAATAAGTTCAGCATAACCTTTCTTTTCAACAACATACTTAAGAGGCATTTCTTTAAGGCCCCCAGGATACCCTGAGTATGATTTATGAACACTTTCATTCATCTTATTGCCAGTTACCTTAAGCTTACTTGCATTTGTTACTGTAACGGTAGTATCTGCAACGCGATTCTTTACAAAGTGTACACTGTCTTTTGCATTAAGAAGTGCAGCTGCTTCTGATGCGACTCTTCCGAGAGCTTTTCCTGTGGCGTCAATGGTGTGGTTCATGGTAGTAAAAAATTAAAATATTAAACAAACTCGATTATAGCTTTCTCTGCACCATCAGAAAGACGTGTAGGAAGTTTAAGAATACGAGTATATCCACCAGTGGTGTCCTTAAACTTTGGAGCATATTCACTAAAGAGTTTACCAACCTCATCTGACTGGTTAAGAAGACGGGACATAACAAGACGGCGACGTGATACAGTATCTTCCTTTGCGAGAGTAACTAACTTTTCTACCATTGGGCGAATTTCCTTAGCTCGGGCAAGTGTGGTCTCAATTTTACCATGACGAACAAGGTTAATAAGAAGACTACGAACAAATGCCTTGCGCTGATTTTTTTCCCGTCCGAATTTTCTGAATGCTTTATGATGTTTCATACGTCGATGTTTATTACTATACCCTCCTTATGCTTTAAGCTCAAGTGAAAGTGCGGCTAATGCTTTTTTGATTTCTGCTATCCCCTTCTCACCCAACCCATCAGTTGAAAGAAGGTCTGTCTCTGTTTTACGAGCAAGACCACCTGCTGTACGAATAGATGCTGCAATAAGAGCATTTTCTGTGCGTGTAGAAAGTGCGAGATCTTCAATCTTCACCTTACTTGCATCAGTAATATCAAGTGAGTCACTATTCTCAATACTTACTTCAGGGGCGATATCCTTTGGCATGTCGATAACCTCTGCACGGAACCCAACAATAGATTGAAGCTGTGTGATCATTGTGTGAATAGAACTCTCAAGAGCTTCACGTGGAGAAATGGTTCCGTCAGTCTCAATGGTAACACGAAGGCGGTTATGGTCAGTTCTGTCTCCAACACGCATATTTTCTACTTCATAACTAGCTCGACGAATTGGAGTAAATGATGCATCAAGGAAAATTGTTCCGATATCAGCTTTTTCTTTTTGAAGAATTTCGCGTGGAATATATCCAAGACCCTTCTCAATAGTTATCTCAATTGCTATATCAACATCTTTTGATGTCGATTCACAAATATACTGATCACCGTTCATCACTTCAATTTGAGATGGGGTTGAAATGTTTGATGCTGTGATTGTCTTTGCTCCCTTGATATGAAGTGTTGCTTTTTGAGCATCATCTCCATGAAGTTTAAAGCGAGTCTTCTTAAGGTTAAGAATAATTGCAATAACATCTTCTTTAATACCATCAATTGAAGAGAACTCATGTTTTACTCCATCAATGGAAAGCGCAGTAATTGATGCTCCTGGAATAGAAGAGAGAATAATACGGCGAAGAGAGTTACCAAGCGTGTGTCCGTATCCTGGGTAAAGCCCATCTATTTCGTATACACCTGAAACAGTATCTTCTTTAACAATTCTTGGCTTTGATGGCAAAATGATAGAATGTGAAGACATATATGCAATATAATAATATCCTTAAAGTTAATAGTGAAACACACCTTTGCACCTTATAAGTAAAGTTGCTCTATTCTAACCTAAAATTGCAAAATATGCAAGTCTGTGGTAGTGGAGAAACCCAGAAGACAGACAACGGACTATAAGATACCGGAGCTACGTGTTTTTTAAAGCGAGGTAAACCTATTGTCTTTTCGTCCCCTGTCTTTCCCTTATCGTGAGTAATATTCAAGAACCTTTTGGGTATCGAACATTCCGTCAACATCACGAACCTCTGCTTTTACTTCAGTTTTAAATGTTTTTGGGTCAGTAACAAGAACATAACTTGGCGCAAATGCTGTTAGCTTTTCTTCAAGACCTGTAAAGAGCTTTGTGGCTTTACTACCCTCACGGATAGCAATAACATCTCCTACTTTGACTTGATGAGAAGCAATGTTGATACGGCGACCATTGACAATAACATGTCCATGGGAAACCATCTGACGAGCAAGCGCTCTCGTCGAAGCAAATCCTGCACGAAATACAACATTATCAAGACGTGCCTCAAGTTGACGAATGAGCTTAAGTGCTGGAGTTATTGACCCCTCTCCTGTTTCGTGGACAGCAGTTGCACGCTTAACATACGCAGCAAATTGTTTTTCCATAAGACCATAGGTATGTCGCATCTTCTGCTTAGCGCGAAGTTGTTCACCATATTCTGAAACACCGGATCGATGTTTCTTTTCACTATCAAGTTTTCCTGGAGCGTATGGACGCTTTTTGAAAGCGCATTTCTCCCTCCCGCAAAGGGATTCTCCAAGTCGACGACAAGTTTTACAGGTAATTCTACTCATATAATGTTAAATGTGACGTGGCTTACGTGGCTTAGGACCATTGTGTGGCACCGGCGTCTTATCAATAATAGAAACAATTTCAACACCAAAGGTTGAAAATCCTCTGATAGCTGATTCACGGCCTGAACCAACACCTTTTACAACAACATTCACTTCCTTGATACCAAACTGTTGTGCTTTTTCTCCAATAAGTTCACCGATTTTCGAAGCAGCAAAAGGTGTTCCCTTTTTTGCCCCCTTAAAACCAAGTGCTCCGGAAGAAGACCATGCAACAATGTTACCAGATCGATCAGCAAGTGATAGACGAGTGTTGTTATATGAAGACTCAACAAAAAGAGTACCTTCTACAATTTTCTTCTTAATTGCTTTAGCAAGTGATCGTGCTTTAAGAGCACTATCAACTCCAGAGCTATTCTTTTTTACAATACGTTTCTTTCCCATATATATTAAATAATTATTTTTTAGGTCTTTTCAGTCTTACGGCGTCCACTACCCATCGTGCGACGAACATTACCACGAACAGTTCGACTGTTTGTCTTGGTACGCTGACCACGTGCTGGAAGATGGCGAGTATGGCGAATACCTCGATATGCCTTGATGTCCTTGAGACGCTTTATGTTCTGCTGAGTTTCGCGCTTTAGATCTCCTTCTGTTTTAAAAAGTTCAATTTCTCGACGAATAAGATTTTCTTGTTCAGGAGTAAGTTCAGTAGTTCTCATTCCAAAATCAAGTCCAATCTTCTCCAAAATAGCCTTAGCGCGAGGGCGTCCAACACCATAAACTGCGGTAAGAGCAATTTCTAGCCTTTTATTTTCTGGGAGATTTATACCTGAGATACGCATAGAGATTTGATGTTGGAATTAGTTTAGAAAAAATATACTAAAAAATATAAATGTTTTATGTTACCCCTGTGATTGCTTATGCTTAGGGTTTCCACAGATAACACGAAGAACGCCACCACGTTTGAGCATTTGGCACTTAGAACAAATTGTCTTGACTGATGATCGTACTTTCATGAGAAATGTGGGGTAAATTATACTATATCTTGATAAAAAATGCAAACTTGCAGTGAAACCCTTCTCTATTAGAGTCTCTTGATGATTCTCCCTTTGCCTCCGTACGGATCAATCTGTACCATTACCTTATCACCAACAAGTACTTTAATTTTATGGACACGCATACGCCCACCAAGATATGATATCAGCGCCTTGCCGTTGCTCAATTCTACACGAAAAAGAGTACTCGGTAATGTTTCGACAACTCGACCTTCGAGCATTTCAATATCATTTTCATTTTCGTCCATAGGTAAGAAGATTCTAGTATATCAAAAAATTACTGTACTATCAACGTTTAGGAAGAGATTCTACAACAATTAGCTTGGAAGATTCTTTAGGGAAATGAGAAAGCCACATTGGTGAGAAATTAATTTCTGCACTTTCTATAGAATTAATTGTCTTCATAAGCGGCTTAAACTCATCGCGGTCTTTGCCTTGAACAAGACTCTTAATGGTATCAATGTCAGTTGTCCAAACAACACGAGGTTTACCTTCAACGAGGATAGAAAGCGTAGAACTAGAAGTTACATGATCAGTTTGTTTTCTTGTAAAAGTAAGGGTTTCTGTGTAACTGAGTCTAACTGGAGCATCATCATAATCTCCAAATGTTTTGGCAATGGCTTCAGCAAGTTTCGATGCTAATGCAAAAGGAATATGCGCTGTTGCTGTGACCTGATATACAGAAGTTGTTCCCTTTAAAATTTCGTCCTCATTATCCTCATAGATTATTTCAACTGCAGAATACATTGGAATATACCCATCTTTTTTTATTTTGGTAACTTCATCCTGCATCGTTTTGCCGAGCTCTACAGCAAGAGAGTCCTTTGCCGCGTTAATATCAGACAATGATGGAAGTGACACCGTTCCTGATGAACCTCCTGAAATTGGCCCTTTTGTTTTTGCAGAAAATCCTTTTTCTCGTGGGGTCCCCTTAAAACCAGGAATGGTAAATGTATCATTGGTAGTATTATACTCGGCCCCGGTACTATCTGCATAAACAGTAACATCAAGAGTTCCTGGAGTGTCTCCTTTTTTGCCTGGAATTTCTATTGATTGGTTAATGCGGTAAATTTTTCCTTTCGAAGATTCAAAGCGAGTATTTTTTATAAGTTTTTGTGGAAGATTATCATAATTATTAACTATAGTAATTTTACCGGAAGCTTTTGCTTCAACTTTTTTGGATTCAGAAAGAGGGAGGGGTTTTGATTTTGAAAGTGATGTTGATTCTAGTTTAAATGGTATTCCAGCTACATCGGTGCCATCTTTTGAAAAAAGGAAAACTTTACCGATATCTCCAACATCTTTATATTTTGGAACCACAGCAATCGTGGCACTATTAAAAACATACGTATAAAGGGCGACTCCTATAACAAAAGCCACAACCACAAAAATAAATACAAAAGTCCCTATTGATGTTTTTTTTCTCGGATACTGAGATCTTTGATCTCTCCGTGTCGTTCTTCTGGAATCTCTTTTTTCATCGTAGATTTCATCATCTTCAAAGAGTTCTTCCTCTCTTCCTCTTTTTGGATACATATCCATACTATCGATATCCCGTCGTTGTCTTTTTACGGGAATTTGTACTGGCTCGTCCTCATATTCATCTTGACGATAACGAGCGGCCTCAAATTGCTCTACACGTGATTGTAGATCATTACTATACCTTGAACGAGTGTATGGTTTGCGAATGTCTTGCATACGAAAGAGGAACATCCTTTGTCCCCTCTAGTGTAACACTAATTGGAACACCTTCTGTGTAGAACTGTGTATAAGATGCTTCTTCGAGTGTTTCACCTATCCATGTCGAGTAGCGAGAGGCAATTAATTTAAACTGTGTTGGAACTCTGTCGTGTAAAGAAATAAATTCTAATACATAGAGTACTCCGTCGATGAATTTTGATGCAGCAATACCATTCATTCCTTCGGCTTCAATATGTTTATATCCAATTGGGTGAACATGAGAAACAATAATATGCCCATCAACAATATAATTGATGAGTGTAGAAGTATCACCAACTGCAACAGAGAGAAATGCGTTAGATTGATTCATCACTATAGTATACAGGTTTGTGGGTTGTAGGTGTTAGGTGTAATACACAGGGGCCTCACTGGTTTTATACACTAACGGATGTTACTGCAATACTGCCTTGATTCTCCTTACGCCCGCACTCACTGCTTCTTCTTTTACAATTTTGAAAACATCTTCGAGAAACTCACCATCTGGCCCTTTTGTGATAGAAAGATCACGTGTATTTTCTACGTGAGGTCCACCACAGAATTCCATAGAAAAAAGATTTGTGTCCCCTCTATTCTTTCCTTCACCAATACGATAAATACTGACCACATCCCCATACTTGTCTCCAAAGAGCCCGATAGCACCGCGTGCTCGCGCTTCTTCCATGGATACTTCCTCACGAATAACGGGGAGATTTTCTTTGATGCGAGCATTGATAATATCCTCAACTTTTTTCTTTTCTTCATCGGTCATCTTACGATCAAATGAGAAGTCAAAACGTAGTCGCCCAGGTGTGATATTGGACCCCTTCTGTGCCACACTCTCACCCAAGACTTCACGAAGCGCTTGATGAAGCATGTGTGTTGCAGTATGATACTTCACTTCCATTTCACCATCGCCACCTAAACCACCTTTGAACTTCCCTTCAGCTGCAGTACGCGACTGATCAGCGTGTGCTTTCTTTTCTTTTTCAAAAGCTTCACGATCAACTTGTATGCCACGCTCATACGCAAGCTCTTCGGTAAGCTCTATAGGAAAGCCATATGACTGAAGAAGGTTGAATGCATTCACTCCAGAGATGTGGTCAGTTGCAATCTTTTCAAACTCTCTCATCCCCTTTTCAAGTGTTGTTCTAAATTTACTCTCCTCTTTATCAAGTTCAGTAAGAATAGTCACTTCTTTTTCTAATAGATTTTTATACTCATCTTTATACACAGCAATAAATGCTGCTGCGACTTCTTTTGTAAAATTAATCTCGATACCTAAGTTACGCGCGAATCGTACCGCTCGACGAATAAGACGACGGACAAAGTACATCTGATCTTTATTCCCTGGCATAACATCATCACTCATGAGAAATGTAGCCGAACGAATATGGTCGAGGATAACTCGATACGCATAGATGACATCGTGGCTCTCCCCGTACTTCTTGCCTGAAAGTCTTGCGAGTACATCTTTTGGAACATCAAAGACATCGATGTTAAACATATCTGGATCATTACGAAGTGCTGCTGCATATCTCTCAAGTCCACTACCGTGGTCTACGTTCATCTGAGGAAGCACTTCAAAACCATGCGAGGTCTTCTTGTATTGCATGAAGACATTATTCCCTATTTCAAGAAATCGCCCGCAATCACAGTTCACATGACATGGTTCGTCTTTCCACTTGGACATCTCATGCATTCGCTTGGTCTTACTTGGGTCAAAATCATAAAACATTTCTGAGTCTGGTCCACCTGGCTCACCTTCTCCCATGTTTGCGGGGACACCCATGCGTGACCACCAATTCTTTTTTTCAGAGTAATAAAAAATTCTCTCACCACTCTTCATCCCCATCTCAGGTGTGTCACTAATAAGTGCATCAACATCTTTTGCCATAAAAAGTCTCTGCCACAATTCTGCAGAAAATGTGTCGCGTGGAACACCAAGCGACTCATTCCCGGCGAAACATGTCACATAACAATTCTGTGGATCAAGCTTAAGTTCTTCAATAAGAAAATCAAACATCCATCTAATTTCTTCTTCCTTAAAATAATCTCCAAATGACCAGTTCCCGAGCATTTCAAAGAAGGTTGTATGACGGTTGTCCCCCACCTCTTCAATATCTTGTGAACGAAATGATTTCTGTGAGTCAGCTATACGCTTCCCAAGTGGATGAGGTTGCCCAAGAAGATACGGAAGCATAGGCTGCATACCAGACCCGGTAAAGAGTGTTGTTGGGTCATTTTCTGGCACCAGAGATGCCGAAGGTACAATGGCATGCCCCTTGCCTTCCATATAGTTAAGGAACTTAGTGCGAATTTCGTTGACAGTCATTTGGGTAGTTAATGGTTAATAGCCCGTAGTTAATAGTAAATACAAAAACTATAAAAATTATATTTTCATTATACAAAGATTTTAGACAAAAACAAAAGTGCGGCCTTCGGCCGCACTCCATTTTCCAAATGCAAAATTCAATGCAGAAGCACACTCCTTACCTCATCAATTGCAGAGCGAAGTGCATCAAGATACTTACCCAGTGTCTCTACCAATTCGATCTTCCCCTCAGGAAGACGAGACGTGTCCCTGTTGAAACTCTTAATAAGATTATCATAATGACGCATGGATTCATTTCGATCGGACATACCTATGAATGACACAAGGGGGTGATCTTCTTGCAGTTCAAAAAGTTCTCCTATCGCTTCTCCCACGGTTATGTCTAAGATACCGAAATCAATTTCATCATCTGATGGCTGATTGATCATGGCAATATCTCCTGGTATCTCTATTTATCGAAAACAACAAGCTCTGCCAATAACTCTATACTACTATCAACACATTTGCAAAAAGAACACCAGTGTGGTGTTCTTTTTGTAAAAAGATATTTAATAGTATGTTTGTTTGTTGTAGGTTGGTTGTCTATTTAGCACGTGAGATTTTACTAGAATCCTAGACCCATCATATTACCCCCATGCATTCCACGCTTACCTCCAATTTTTGAAGCTGCTTTGGTCTGCATAAAAGCAATACGCTGGTCTGCTTGTGCCTGAGTGATTACTCCTTTACTGACAAGTGTCGCAAGATGTACTTTCATATCTGCATCACGCTGGGCTTTCATTTTAGCTTGTAGCTGTTCTTTGGTAACTCCCTTTTCCATAGCAAGCGTACCAAAACTTTTTCCTTGTGCCCACGCCGCTTTCACCTCATCGACTGTTGCTCCGATGAGAGATGCTTGCTGAGTGAACATAGTAGCTTGCCGAGTCGCTATCTCATCCGGTGTAAAGTTGTTGCCCATCATTCCACCAAAGCCCATAGCTGAAGCGGACATGATGCCAAGCACTGCGATGCCTAATGCACTGAAGGCACCGGCTTTTTTAATTGTTGATTTCATAGAGTGTTTCAAAATGTGACGATAAAAGTGGTTAAATGGGAAGACAAGAGACTAATTGCAATCGTGTATATCACATATACTAATCGGTTTGCTCGAATCGCCTTCCTCACTTATTACTACAATAACATCACGTGTTTTATTTCACTCCAAAATAGATCTTTACTAAATTAATACCCGAACATCATTGGAGCTCTTTTAGTATGTAATGGAATAAACGGAGGCTTCGGTGCTTTGCGAATTTTTATTATTTCAAACTGTTCACCACGAAACGTACCAAAAATCATAACATCATCCCCAACTTGAGGAATACTAAATTTTTCTCCTGTTGTTGTTGCATAAGCGGTAACTACATCTCCATTAAAAAGCCTTATACGTACTGCTGTTGATGAAGATTCTAGCACTTCCCCACGAACAACATCTATTGTTTTGTCTATTGGCTTAAAAGGTATTGGTCGTTCATACATTCGTTCCATCATCACAATATGATTCTTTTTTGCATACTCATGCATATACTCATGAACCCCTACTTCACTAATAAAGAAACTAGCAAGAGCCACTCCTGCTGTCATTGAAAGAAACGTAACAATGAGAGGTTGTTTGAAAGAGAAAGAGTAGAGCCGAGAGACAATTTCTATAATAAGAAGGAGGCCTATGGTGCAAAAAAGGAGAAATAGTGGTATTGCTTTCAATGCGTGAAGCGTGGCCATGACTCCAAAAAATGGCATATATAAAAATCCATACCGTGAAAGCAAAAACATAATAAGGCTGAATAAAAATAGTGTAATGAGAACAATAAAAACAATAGACAAAACCCCAAGGAGTGAATACAAGACAAATTTCCATTTTGGAATCATTGTAATCCTATTACTGTGTACTGCATCTAATACTTTTGTTTTAGTGGTAGTCATGATTGGTAATGATTATTACGTAACATTTTCTCAAGTGCTTCTTTACCTCGTTTAATACGAACCCCGACTGTTGCTATTGGTATCTCAAGGACATCTGCAATCTCTTGATAGGAAAGTTCATCATAGTAGTATAAAACAAGAACTTCTCGATATTTTGGTGAGATGCTTACAAGTGAAGTATCAAGAAGCTCTTTGACCTCTCGACTAAGCGTCTTACTATCTGCCTCTTCTTTTGCGAATGGATGTGGTAAAAAGGTATCAAAATCAATAAATGAAACTTTCTCGTTACTTCTTTTTTTGAGGTAGGTGACACTTTCATTGTGTGCAATACGATATATCCAACTATTAAAAGAACGTGTTGTGTCGAAGCTCTTTAAATTCACGTATGCTTTAATAAAAATAACTTGAATAATATCTGAAACATCATCTCTGTGTTGTGTGAAGCGCTTCACATAACGAGTAAGTTTATCCTCATATCGCTCAATAATTTCACCAAAAAGATCTTTATCCCCTTCTACAATAAGACGAATAATTTCCTCATCGTTTGTTGTTTGTGGGGAGGTGGTCATAATGAGGCTCATTCTATAGTACCATCTTGGTACTCATTTTATTTCAATTCGCCCACAAAAAAACCGCGGTTATGGTTACCGCGGTTGAATTGGACAGAGGCCAGAACTTGCTTGGGGAGGAATGTCACCTCTCCGTCTGGCCGGTCTACAGACCATTAAACACTCAATCGTTTTCCAAGTGGCGCCGTCTGCACACTTCCCTTCGTAAAAAAAGACTTGGAATTAAAATACGACTGACCACCAAAGAATCATCCATCATCGTTTATAGTCTGCCGATGTTTCCATCCAAAGGTAGGTCGCCCTACAAACAAACGTCAAGATAGATGATTACTATGGAGTGCGTGTTCACAAGGAGCTCAATAGCCTCTGCCCAAGATTTATTTTTAGCATATATCATCTTATTTGTCAAATTGTTGTATGTCTAAAACCATACATTGTAATCATGTACTTTTTTGGACAATGTGTCACAGAGTACATTACTATCTCTTGGGCCAAGGTATACAAAAAAGCGAAGGCTAGAGAGCCTTCGCTTTTTTGTATACTCTAGCTCTACGCTACTATCTTTTTTTTAGAGACTATTAATATCGTTGTCGATATCCATAAAATCAGCATCGATATTTCCTGTATTGACTTGATTGAGTTCTTGTTCGACGCCAGATGTATTCCCTGTTGTTGGTTGTGATGTATTTGTTGTCGGCTGAGGTGACATATCTGTCTGCTTATTCATTCTTCGAGAAGCCCCCACCAGCACAATAAGAATGATAACTACTCCAACTGCTACTATAATTGATTTTTTTGACATAGTACTTTTACTTATTTTTTATTAATCATTATCTAAGAGAAACTAATGTCTTGGAAGCAGTAGCGATAAGTTCAGTAATACTTCTTACTGAAGCGTGAACTGCAACAAGGTCTTTCTTGAGAAGATCTCTTGCTTTTTGAGCATCAGTTCTTAGGGCTGGTTTTGTTGTTGCTTCCACAGAATAAACCTTTGCTGCTTGAGCGGCTAGTAATGATTTTGCTTCAACAATTTTTGATTCAATGGCTGTAACCTGGCTATTTACAGAAGAAACGTCCTTCCCTTCGGCTGCTTTTGCTGCTGTTTGAGCTTTTACTTTTCCAAGCACTTCTTCTTGTTTTACGACAGCAGTAGTCAACATATCGACATACTTTACATTAAGTTCTTGAAGTCTGTCATTAACTCGAAGAGCTATCTCCTTCTTCTTCTCATCTTTAAACGAAGCAATCTTTGCTTTTAGTGCAGTCTTCTTGTCTGCTACTTTTTGTTTTACTTCAATTTTTTTTGCTTCAACATTAGCTCGTATATCATCTTTTTTTGCTTCGATGTTTGTTTTTATTTCAGTTTTTTTAACTGCGATATTTTCCTTTTTAGTCTCGACAACTTCCGCACGAGCCGCTTGTCGCTCCTCAGCGTTGGCTCTTGCTTCTCCCCACGCACTATTAGGGTTGGTTTGCGCTAACGCAGCCCCAGTGAAGGTAAACAAAACTGTATTTGCTACCACTAATGTTACTAATTTTTTATTCATACTTGTTAACGACGTATTTTATACTTACTAATAAATAAGACCAAACATAACGTACTCCGATCATAATTCTTTTTACTCTGTAAGTATACCAGATTAAAACTAATGCTGTAAATAAAAGTAGTAAACAATTACGAGTATTCTTTTGTTCTCCACAAAAGAGAGAATGCCTTTACGTATTTTTTATTCACAGCTCATTTTTTCATTATGGTACACTCATTTTTACATGACATTTATCTCACATAGTATTGCTTCAATGATTGAGACTCCCGCAATTCCTCTTGCGGTAGCCCTCAGTATTGTCCTCATCTATGTATTTTATCTCGATCATAAAATTGTTGTACTCACTCGTGGAAAAAATGGAGCTTCTCTTGAAGATGTTATCCAGGCTTGTATAGAAAGTGTAAAAGAAGTAGAAAAGAGAAATGAGTTTATTTCCAAACATGCCCTTGTGTTAGAAGAAAAAGTTTCTCATGCACTTAGAAATGCTCAAACAATACGATATAAAGCTTTTGACCAAAATGGATCCAATCAAAGTTTTTCTATTGCCTTAGTTAATGAAAAAGGTAACGGAGTTGTTATCTCTTCGCTACACTCACATGATCGTACAAGCACGTTTGCAAAACCGATAGAGAACTATGAAAGTCTTCACGAACTTACAGAAGAAGAGGCTCATGTGCTATCAGAAGCGAAGAAGAAGCACGTAATAACTATTGAGTCATAAAATATTTCTAGTATTTATTGACATTATGTGGTATAATTGCTGTTACTATTATGTCAAAAAAGCTTACTCCACAAGGATCTCAGACTTCTTCCTCTGCTCGACAGCCGGTTATTGCCGTTTTAGGTCACGTTGATCATGGTAAATCATCTCTTCTTGACTATATCAGAAAGTCAAATGTCGTCGACGGTGAAGCTGGTGGTATTACTCAGCATATCTCGGCATACGAAGTACACCACAAGCAGGCGGATGGTAAAATAAAAGCTATCACGTTCCTTGATACTCCTGGGCATGCAGCATTTCAGAGTATGCGTGAACGCGGCGTAGAAATAGCTGATATTGCTATTCTTATCGTTTCAGCAGAAGACGGTGTAAAGGCTCAAACCCTTGAAGCTTGGAAAACAATTGATGCCCGCAAACTACCATATGTTGTTGCAATCAATAAAATAGACAAACCTGGCGCAGATATCCAAAAGACAAAAAACTCTCTTGTTGAGAATGGTATCTATATTGAAGGATACGGAGGTGATGTGCCGTGTGTTGAAATTTCTGCCAAGACTGGCAAAGGGGTTGATTTTCTTCTTGAGACCCTTCTTCTTCTCGTAGAAATGAACGAACTTACCGCAAACCTCGATACTGACGCTACGGGGTATGTTCTTGAAAGCTTCCTTGATCAAAAACGTGGTATTTCTGCAACACTTATTCTTAAAGATGGCACACTTCCTTCATCTGGAGCTATTGTTGCTGGCACAGCTCTCTCCCCTATTCGTATCATTGAAGACTTTACTGGAAAAACAATCAAAAATCCTCATGCTGGAGAACCAATTAAAGTAACTGGTTTTGATGAACTTCCTGACTCAGGAGCAATTTTTGTTTCTTCTTCTGACAAAAAGCTTATGGAAAAACTCCAGCAAGAAACAAAAGGAAGTGTCATAAAAGCAGTTCTCGACCCTCGTATATATCGTAATGCAAAAGTTGTTGTGCCTGTTGTTATCAAGGCCGATTCACTCGGAACACTAGACGCAATAAAACGAGAACTTAAAAAACACGAAACTGACGACATAAAAATAAAAATAATTGCGGAAGGTATTGGAAATATCTCCGAGGGAGATATTATGCTTGCCTCATCTGATGAAAAAACAGTCATTATTGGATTTACTGTAAAAATGGAAGCAAAGGCACGAGACCAAGCAGAACGATTTAAAATAACCCCTCATCTTTTTGATATTATTTATAAACTTTCAGAATGGTTTGACACACTCATTGAAGACCGTCTTCCATACGAAGAAAAAGAAACTATTCTTGGTAGTCTAAAAATTCTTCGTACCTTCAGTTCACAGAAGGACAAGCACGTCATCGGTGGGCGTGTTGAGACAGGACGAATTGAAGTTGATACTCTTGTTAGAATTAGTCGTCGCGGGGTAGAGCTTGGACGAGGAAGAATAACAGAACTTCAGTCACAAAAAATCAAAACATCTTCAGTTATTGAAGGTAATGAGTGTGGTCTCATGATTGAAAGTAAGGTTGAAATGGTGCCTGGAGATATTGTTGAATCTATCGTTGTTGAAAAACTTCGTATATAAAAAATTAACTCATTACGATATCTATGGATGCCAATAAACCAAAATCACAACGTCAGCTACAAGTAGAACAGCAAGTGCTTGGCATTGCGCAAGATTTTTTTCAACGTGAAAGTTCTGGCGCTTCGATGATTACTGTTACTCGCACTGATATTTCTCGTGACATGAAGCACGGAACTATTTTTATTACAGTTCTCCCAGAAGATAAAGAAGATGCTGCAATCAATTTTGCTAAACGTATGCGAAGTGAACTCCGTCACTATGTAATGAAGCGCCTTCCTGTAAAAGTCATTCCTTTCTTTGAGGTTGAAATAGATTATGGAGAGAAGAATCGTCTTCATGTTGATGAACTACTTCGTAAGGACAAAGCCACCCATGAGGCATATGAGGCTCTAGCAGAACAAAAAAAGAGTGAAACTGCAGATAACTAAATAACAGAAAGCAAATAAAAAACAGTAGAGAAATGATCACATGTTCTACAAAAGCGGCATCTACGGTGCCGCTTTTGTAGAACATAATTCATCAACACAATTCTATCAATACTCATATACTAGCTATATACTCAATCTAATATAATACTTGACAAGTTATATAAAAAGTGTATAATACGTGCTAGGTACGTCCTCAACCGACAAACCTACGTGTAGTACATTTCAACAACTTTGCGGCAACTCGCCGCCTTTGGAGAGAAAAACCATGGGAAATGGAAAGGCTTTTCGTCGCGCTGGCCGTGGTGACAACGACAACTTCGTGCGCAACAACCGCATCGCCAACGCCGAAGGGCGCAACCCCGGCCGGCCGGTTTTCATCGCTGGACTTCAGCTCGACGGCAACGATGCCGTCGATGCCTCGAAGCAGATGCTCGCCGGCATCGCCGGTGATTACCACCTCTTCGGCGCCGTCTTCTCCGTCCAGCTCCTGGAACGCGGCCCCGTGCTGCGCTTCCAGGACGCCGAGCGGGGTTCCCCCATCTCGAGCGTCCGCCCGGGGCACTATGTGCCCCTCTGGCTTCTTGAGAGGACCTTCAACTCCCAGAACACGGGACGCGAGGAAAACCTCGACAACCAGCTGGTGCTGGAGTTCCTGCTCCAGCAACCCGAGGCCATGACGGCTTGGGCGGAGTACCAGAAGGAGAAGCTCCAGGCGCAAGTCCAGAACAAGCTGGACGCCCTGAGCGTGCTGCGCCGGCCGCCGAAGTTGACCGAGATCAGTCAGATCCTGACCGCCAACCGTGGCGAGATCGAGGTCAACGGCGTCAACCTGCTGCTCGGCTTCGGCTACAGCAAGGACGACGGTCTGCCGCCGGTCATCATCACGGTCACCGATGCTCCCCCAGGGCATCCGATGGCAGTGATGGTTGGTAGCGGTGAGCACCGTCCGGTGTTCGTCAAGCAGGCCGACCTGGGTCGCAAGGCCACTGTCGACCCCGACAGCTCCTGGCTGTTCCAGCGGTCGACGGAACTGCGTCTCTGGCTGCGCAAGCAGCTGGAAGATGCCGGTCTCGAGATCGAGAAGATCCTGCCGCCGGCGCCGAACAGGTCGACAGGTGTGAAGGTGAAGGCTCCACAGCTGAACCAGATCACCGACCTGGCCCATGCCTGGGGAACCTTCACCGCCGAGGACGGCGTGACCTTCCTGGCAAGCTATCTGGGCTTCGGCCCTCAGCCGAAGAACATGGTCATCCGCGTCATCGAATCCCCCGAAGGGCATCCGATGGCCGAGATGAAGACCAAGGAGGTTTTCGCTCTTCAGGCGGCCATCCGCTACCCGGCCGATGCACCGCCGAGAGATGACAAGGTCGTGCAGCTGACCGAGAAGGGCCACCTGGCCGCAGAATTGCGCACCTACCTGCGTGAACTCCTGCGTGCCGCCGGCTACACCTTCAAGACTCAGCCCATCGCCGCCACCCAGGCATCGGAAGGCTCTTCGGAGCAAGCGGCCTAACAGCCGACAACGAAGCGCAATGCTTCGAACCAGCCCCCTGCTTTTTGCAGCGCGGGCTGTTTCTTTTTTATATAATTTACTTGACTTTTTTGTATTTTAGTGTATACTATGTTTTATCCAACAAGGCTTTTCCTTGAAGGACTGTAGTACATTTCATTGAACCCCAACTTTTGGAGAAACGACATGGCAAAGCAGAAGAAACCCGCCCCGAGTGGCAAGAAGGGTGGCAACGGTGCCGGTTCCAGCAAGAGCATCGCTGGACGCCAACAGGAACAGTTGAAGGCTCGGAATCGCCGTGCTTCGGCACAGACGCGTCTCGAGCATGGCGCCGTCATGCGTGGCGAAAAGCAGTCTGAAACGACTGTCGCCTCCGTCTTCACCTTGGACGAGATGGTCGACGGCATCGCCAAGACCGGTAACCTCTTCGAGGTCGCCGGCTCCACCTTCGAGCTCATCCTCGAGAATGGGAAGCAAGCCTTCACCCTCAAGAAGGGTGCTGGCGAGCTCAGCCGGTGGACCGACCAAGCTGTGACGGTCTTCGTCTTCGTGCAAGACCTGCTCCGTGAGGAGTACACCACCCGACTGCGTGGCCCACTGGCTGACAAGCAGGGCATCATGTGGAAGACCGTGGCGGATGCCCTGGACGGCGACATGATCGATGTCCTGGCTGCTCGTCTGAAGCGTGACATGCAGGCGGCACGCCAAGCCGAGGACGAAGCACTCGAAGCCGAGCGCTTCACCGGTCTTGCAGAAGCGTCGGTCTGGGTCTCCGCCATCTCCGACCCATCGCGGTTCGCCGAGGCCTTCAAAGGTCTCAAGGCTGACACCAGCGTCGCACTCCGCCTCGGTGTCACCTCCGATGCCGGTGCTGTCATCGCCGTCTCGTACCACGACGACGGCATGCAGATCAAGCCGGTGCACATCGGCAAGAACTGCCCGATGGCGGGGAAGGTGCTCAAGGGCGCCTATCTCCGCTGCAGGTCGGGACGGCTGGATGAGGAGAAGCCGAAGATGTTCGGCGAACTCGGAGAGAGCGTCGGGGTCATCTGGGAGTTCCTCATGAACCCAGAGCTCGTCGACCGCGTCGGGGTCCGTGACCCGCTGATGCACGGCATGTACCACGCGTACAGGCGGCTGCACAACCAGCCGCTCAAGGTCGTCGGTGGCACGGGCGGCTTGCTGTCGACCCTTCCGGTCGTCGCGCAAGCGACAACGGTAGTGGCCACCTCTGCCCCCGCAGAAGCCACGATCTCTCCGCCGAACTCGCTCAGCGAGTTCGTCAAGAGCCTGCGCGATATCGGTTTGAGTGCCGCCGAGATCGGCGTCGCCGTCGCCGAGTACACCAAAACGATGAGCGAAACCGACAGCAAGTCGGCCTAGCGCCCACCACAATGCAACGCGTGCAATACGCGTTACAACAAGCCTCACTCATGTCGTGATGACAGTATGTGGGGCTTTTTCTTTTGTCTAAATTATTCTTTATGTAGTACTACCACAATTCGCAAAAAATGTTTTTTTGCGCTATAATCCTCATACTGTTTTAATTAAAATAACGCCCGGGTGGCGAAATTGGCAATAGAATTATTTGCGCACTCCGTGCGTCTACCAATTTCGCGAGACGTGGTAATATGGTTTCTGGTGCAAAAAATATATATACGCCCGGGTGGCGAAATTGGTAGACGCACTTGCCTTAGGAGCAAGCGGGGTAACCCATGAAGGTTCAAGTCCTTTCCCGGGCACAGCAAATTAAAAAACAGAGAAATTTCTCTGTTTTTTAATTTACTGCGCCCGGGAAGTACGACACCTGCGTATCGTACGTAAGGACTTGAATGCGGGTCGGAAAATCTTTTGTTCTTTGTAAACAAAGAACTGATTTTGTGACCAAGTCCTTTCCTGTAGTTTTATTAAAAAAGAAAACCGCCTCGCAAGAAAGCCGAGATAGTTTTCTTTGTGAGGCGGATGTTATCCTTGTTTTTGTTTCGTCCAATAGTTTTCACCTTTCTTGGTTGCTAGGTATGATGACAGCGACGCATAAACACACATCGGTCCGACAAAAACTAGAGAAAAAATCATTGGGAACGAGAAGTCTTTGTCCGTGAACATACTCCAGACCATCAGCAGAGGTAAGACGAGTGGCCAAAAAGCACCTTGCCACTTTTTGAGGAATAACCACGCTTGGGTTTGAGTAATCCACGCACGAGCCTTTACGTTTTTGGTGAAATACACAGCCAAAACAATTACCCAAAAACTCAAAGGTAAACCTATGAGAGTTGTTGCAAGTGACTTGGACGTTGCTTGCAACCACAAGACAAAAGAAAGAGACCCTTTGTTTAGGTCAGTGATTATGTCAGGTCCGAGTGTTTTCATCAGGTCAATCATTACACGTGTCGCTGGGAGCAACAGTGAAAAAGAAATAACACTGAGAAGTGTGAAAAGTAAGTTAAGAAACAGTTTCTTCACGGTATTCTCCTTGAACGTTAAAGTGAATGAGCAAAATCCCTCAGTTAACCTTTGAAGTATTACATATTTTATATATTTTGTCAATATTTACAAAGTGATTAAATAGTTTTATTTATTTTCAAGCAATAATTTTGTAATTGCTCCATAGAAGATTTGATATCATTACTATATAATGAGAGTTCAGAAAGCCACGAAATTGGAGCACAACATAAAAAATGAGACAGCAAAAGCTGTCCATTTTTTAGTTGTGCTCGGGAAGAAAGCCAACTGCTTGGCTTTCGTAAGGACTTGAAGGGCCGCAGTGCTGTTTCGCTAGCAAGCGAAACCACGAGGGGCGGCCTGCGAGAAACTTTTGCGACGGCAAAAGTTTACTTGTAGGAAAGTCCTTTCTTAGAAACCCGTGACTCCTCCCCCATATCTTGCTATAGTTTACTAACTCATGGATATTCCTATCATTTTCGAAAACGAAAACTTCCTCATCATACACAAGCCTTCTGGGATTGTTGTACACCCATACGATTACTCAACAGAAAATACCCTTCTTGATTTTTTACATGTACATGCACCAGAAATATTTTTTATTAATAATGAAAAGAAGCTCATGGATGGACGTATCATCAATCTTGGTGGGCTCGTGCATAAACTAGATCGTGACACCTCTGGTATTATGGTCATAGCGAGAAATAAAAAAACATTTGACGAACTCAAAAAGAATTTTACGGAACATGCTATTGAAAAAAAATACATAGCTCTCGTTGAAGGACGTATAAAAAAAGACAATTTTAGAATCGACGCACCGCTTGGTAGAAATAAAAAAGAGTACAAGCAATCAGTTAATCCTACAAACCCACGAGGGGAACTTCGTAGTGCAATTACCGAGGTATGCGTACTAGAGCGTAGAGACAGAACCACGCTTGTGGAACTCTCCCCTCGTACTGGTCGCACACATCAGCTCCGCGCACATCTGTCGCATATTGGTCACCCTATTATTGGAGATAAAGCATATGGAAGCACTATAGATTCGCCTCGCATTATGTTGCATGCAAGACAGCTATCCTTTAGTTTATGTGGCGAGAAATATAGCTTTGAAATAAAAGAATCTTTCTAAACTGATCACACTTAGTGTCTTCTATGTATGTGCCCAGGGCGGGACTCGGTCACAAGACTTCTCGTCGCAAGCTCCTCGATCACGTCTCGCGACCCCATATTCGAGTCCCGTCGTAAAGCACGCAGG